>NZ_JACJFL010000019.1:0-72580 GCF_014164575.1 Pseudoalteromonas sp. SG41-1 | reverse complement strand
AATCAGCTAAAAGCAGAAACAAGCTTTAATAAAGGCATGCCCGCAAAACAGAAAAAAGCTATGCGCAGTACAGATTACCTTGAAAAGATATTGAAATCATAGATTTTTTTCATGCTCTTGCCCTGACACACAACATGGATGTTAAGAAAAACACCCGTAGCAAGCTAAGCCTAACCGCCTTACTTTTTTCAAATAGATTTATCAAAAGCCCTATTATTCGTATCGCGATCATCTTCGCCATTATTATCGCGTGTTTACTAATGATCAAAGTGGCCATAATGGCCTTTTACATCACTGTATTTATGCTAGTCGCTTTTTTAATATTGGGTACGTGGCAACGATTTACTAAGCTTAAAAAGAGCAAAACCCTAAACTAATATTTATTATAGTCATAATGAAACTGTTTCTTTTATTGCTATAAACATAATAAAATAAGGAAAACTGGTATTTTTTGCAACTATGATTTGAACCTCATCCTTATACATACTAAAATGCCATTTGATTTATAGTTAAAGTAAATATAAAAGTCATGGAAGACTCTAGTAAATACATAATCCTTCCTATTGTTATTCCATGATTTTTCGTTGCTAAAAGTGATATAAACAAAGATGTTTATAATGAACAATTTAATGGAGTAATTATGAAAAAATTAAGTGCGCTGGTTGCTATAGTGATGCTATCAGGTTGTTCAAGTAACCCTAAAGTTGAACAACAGACGGCTTCTGCTGAGCAATCTGTTGTCACCACAGAAGAAGTAAACAGTGCAATATCACTGACCGTTATTACTTCTCCTGATGATGCCCGTATTCGCATAATGAATATAAAGCCGAAATACCAAGCAGGTATTGAACTCGATGAAGGTAAATACGACATCGAAATTACTAAAGACGGTTACTTAACCTATAGAAAGTGGGTTACTGTTGATAAGAAAACGATCCTGACTATCGAGTTAGATCAAATTGAAGCAAGCCAATCTGCATTATGACACCACTGATGGCAAGTTTATTCTTGCCATCACCAATTTGTATTGCCTGTGTTAAAAATTAAGTATAGTTTCCATAAAAAGTAATTGTCGTATTAAAAAAATCCCCGTATCCTGTTGCGCTTATTAAATGGACAGTAAAAATAAGGATATGAATTTTGGAGTCATCACAAAACCACTCTGACCAAGCAAATACACCTCCTCGAATACCTAACGTACTGAAAAAAGTTGATAATAAAGAGCTAAAAAGTACTAGCTTTTGGTTGAACCAAGTGTTTTTAGTACTTTCAACTATTTTTGGTGTTTACTTAGCTGCGCAAAGCGGTTTAGAGCAAGCACTAAAATTTGATTCATATAGTAAAATGAAGGATAACTATTATTTGCGTACTTCATTATATGATGAAGTAAATGATAATTTAGAGAATATAAAACGCTATTCGTTACTTTTAGCCAAAAGCCCACACACAAGTGAACTTGAATATAATAAACCCACGCTTGAAAAGTATATTTGGCAAACTATGCAGTACTCACCAACAACTCTTGAAACTCCGAGTATATTTCTAACACAAATTCGTCGTTTTTATAGTCGTGCTGAGTTTGTCATTGATGCGGCGTTAAAGCGTAAAATGTCTGCGCGCCAAGCGTCAATTGAACTAAATCAAATTGCCGATATTATTGAGCAACAAACATTACCTCAACTAAAAGCTAGTGCATTAAATTTACAACAAGAATTACAACAAAACGATATTATTATCGGCTCATTGAAGGAGGCTGATAATGCCAACTAAACGCTGCCCTCACTGCAAAGATCACCCTTTGGATGTTACTCATTATCAAGGTGAAGAGATAGATATCTGTCGCGAATGCGGTGGCTTATGGTTTGAAAAAAACGAAGTTAACCGGATGATTGCCGAAATCAACGAAGGTCCTATTGGTGAAAAATACGAGACTCATTTTGGTGAGTCATTAGGTATTTCTAAGCTAGACTGTCCCGATTGCAGTAAGAACCTTGAGCGCTTTCATTTACTCGAAGATTTTCATACCGAAATTGATGTTTGCCGTCATTGTGATGGCAGTTGGATTGAAAAAGGTCAATTAGAAAGCGTTGAAAACAGCCCCGAGCTCAAAGCAAGCCTAGACAAGCTAAACCAAAAAGTTAGTTGGAAAACTTATCTGTTTCAATTTTTAACGCAAATGCCCGTTGAATATAACCTAAAACCAAAACAAACGCCGTGGGTTACTCGCGGTTTAATTGCACTCAATGCCATTGTTTTTGCCTTGTATTTTTTCAATTCAGACGCATTCAGTGCCACCCTCGAATTATTTGCAATGAATCCAAGTAAGATCTCTCAAGGCGAACATTTATGGAGCGTGATTACCTGTGTTTTTTTACACGGCTCAGTAATGCACCTTATTGGTAATATGTACTTTTTATACATTATTGGTGATAACCTCGAAGACGTATTAGGTCATAAAAAGTTTTTAATATGGTATATGGTATGCGGTTTGGCAGCGTCTTTTGCTAGCTTTATCGTTGATCCCAGCTCGATTATTCCAAGTGTCGGGGCTAGCGGCGCAATTGCAGGGCTATTTGGTATGTACTTAATGTGGTTTAGGCACGCCAGCCTAACTTTTATGTTTATCATTTATCAAAAGAAATTATCTGCAGTGTGGTTTTTTGTAATTTGGTTAGGGATCAATATTTATGGCATGATTGCAGCACCTGATGGTATCGATTATGGCGCTCATATAGGTGGCTTTATCGCAGGGTTATTGATCGGCTTTGCTCTTAAAGCAAAAATCACTGCACAAAATCCTATAATTGAATTATTAAATCAACCTGAAGCACAGTTAAAACGCTAATTTAACGCTTAAACCTTCCCTATCTGTGCTGATGGGAAGGTTTTCATTTATTACGTATCACTCACTACTTTATGAATAATGGCTTGGCATTGAGCTACGTTCATAAATTTTGGTACTGGATAGTCCCAGTTAGCCTCTACAATTGCAGCATCAGCAAGCTTAGGTATATCAGCTACTTTTAGCTCTTTTAAATGACGAGGGATAGCTAGATCAATAAGTAACTGCTCTAAGGTGTTTAATAGTATTGCTGCTTTTTCTGCTGGTTTTTGGTGTGATTGTGTTAATTGGCAATGATCAGCAATAGCCGCCAGCTTTTTATCTATACTGGAACCATAAAATTTCAGCACATGCATCAATACCACACTATTTGCTAAACCGTGAGCTGTGCCGTATTGCGCGCCAAATTGATGCGCTATAGCATGCACATAACCTACAGATGTTCGGGTAAACGCTTGTCCTGCATAAAATGAAGCGAGTAACATATTTTCCCGCGCAACTAAGTCATTACCATTTTTATACGCTGTTAATAAATTTTGTAAAATAAGTTCGATTGCCCGCAATGACTTGTCATCACTAAAAGCAAGGCCATTAGTGCCTATGTATGCCTCAAGTGCATGCGTGAGTGCATCGATACCTGTAGCTGCGGTAATAAAATCAGGCACCGTTTGTGTTAGCTCAGCAATTAAAACTGCATCACTTGGTACAAGAGCAAAGTCAGTGGCGGCATATTTTGTTTGCATTTGCGGATCGTTTACCACCGCAGCAACGGTCGTTTCTGAGCCAGTACCTGCGGTTGTTGGAATAGCACATAATGGGGGAAGTTTTTTCAGTACTTTAAACAAGCCTTTTAACTGCTTAACTGATTTATTAGGTCTTACTGCACGTGCGCCAATTAATTTGGCACAGTCAATTACTGAGCCGCCACCAACGGCGATAATACTATGACATGTGTATTGCTGATAAAGTGCTAAACCGCTTTCAACATTGCTAATCGTTGGATTAGCATCAACGTCACTAAACAGCTGCCAAGAGATTGCCTGCTCATCCAGCAAAGCTAAAATGGGAGCAACAACGCCTAAATTTTTTAACGTATTGTCAGTTACAACTAACACAGGTTTATTAGGATTAAGTAATGCAAGCCATTGCTTAAATCCGCTATAACCTTGATACAAACGCGGATCAGGAATACCAATAAAAATAACAATACATTTTAAAATAAAATGATAGCAGCGATATAAAAAATACATAAAATCAGACTTTTGTTATTTTTAGGTTACCTGATAGTGCATCAATTTAAAGCAATTGCCAATAATAGGCAGCCCCTAATACAGAAGTATTTATAATGATAGTGAGCCAAAGTACCGCAATAAATGCACGTTTTTGTGATTTATGTCTTAACCATTGCTGAGCGATCAGTGCTCCCGGCCAACCACAAATTAATGCTAAAATATGTAAACTACGTTCCGGCACTCTAATAGGCTGATCTGTTGACTCTATCGCCAAACGCTTATCCCATTTATAAACTAAAAACGTAATACTGCTCATAGTACAGTAAACACTGGCGACCAAATATGGCCAATAATCAAGCAGCCCACCAATCACTAATACAACTAGAAAACTAACAGAAAAAAGCAATAATGTTTTTTTAATCAACGGACTCTCGCCTATACTACAATTTGAAAAACTAATAATGATAGGCACGATTATGTCATACCTAAAAACACTTTTACTATCTTTTTGCTTTATCTACGCTGGTGCTATTAGTGCACAAACGATTGACTTAGCACCAGAGCTTGAAGTATTTAAACCTTACCTCGGCACATGGCAAGCTGATTTCAATGTTGCCGATAATAAGCCAAAGATTCAGGATGTAAGTCGCTGGGAGCGAGCCCTCAATGGGAAAGCAATTCGTACCCTTCACTCAATTAATGAAGGTGAATATGGCGGCGAATCAATGATATTTTGGGATAGTAAAAAGCAGTCATTAGTTTTTTATTATTTCACTACAGCAGGCTTTTATACTCAAGGGACATTGAAAGTATTGAGCCCTACGCAGTTTGTAGCATACGAAACCGTAACAGGTTCAAAAGAAGGCATTACAAAAGTAAAATCAACCAGTGATTTTAAAGATGAGCAGTTTGTTGTCTCTACCTCTTATTTAAAAAAGGGTGAATGGACAAAACCTGAAAAACGTATTTACACTCGCAGTAACAAACAGGTTATTTTTAAATAGAAACGGCATAAAAATAGTCGAGTAAATCGATTTGCTGGACTGATGATTTACGTATAAAAGCCATACCTAATTTGAAAGAGGTAGTGCGTTGAAATATTTTGCCGCTCTTTGGTTTGTATTATTTTGACAGCTGAATTAGGGTTGGACCTAGTTTAGAGTTGATAATGTAACTCAAACTAACCACGCCGAAGAGGCGTGGCTAGTTTGTGAGCGACAGGTTAAGTTATACCGGTTTTATACAGAACCAAGTTAATCACATTGGAGGTATTATGTTTTCAATTTATTCAATTCATCGTCTTGTTGTGCAACAAGCTGATTGAGCATTTGACTTCCATCGCCAGCTTGAGTTGATAAATCAGCAAGTTGTGATGCAGCATCGGAGATCAACGTTAAATTACGATTAATTTCTTCAGTTACAGAACTTTGCTCCTCTGCAGCCGTCGCTATTTGGGTGATCTGATTAGTTATCTCTTCCACTTTAATTACCACACTGTGTAAAGCATCAAAAGCAACGGTAGTTTCATCAACTGCAGTTTGTGCTCGCACAACTCCTTTTTCAATCACTGTTGAGGCATTACCCACTTCAAGCTGTAAGTTGTCAATTAAGCCACTAATGTCATCTGTTGACGCACGAGTTTTAGATGCCAGAGCACGCACTTCATCGGCTACGACAGCAAAGCCTCGCCCCTGTTCACCAGCGCGAGCTGCCTCAATCGCAGCATTAAGTGCGAGTAAATTAGTTTGCTCTGAAATAGTGCGGATCACATCTAAAATTTGTGTAATATCGTTACTACGCGCCGCCACTTTGGCTACGGCTTGATTGGCTTGCTTTATTTCTTCAGACATAGTTTTCACTTGTGATACCGCAGACGATAAACTCGCTTCGCTACTGACCACTAATGAATTAATTTCATCCGCTTGCTGCGCTGATTGCTCTGAAGCACGGGCAACTTCAAGTGCAGTGGCACTCATTTCATTCATTGCCGTTACGACACTTTCAATTTCTTGAAACTGAGCTTGCACATTTTGCTTAGTATCAACGGCTACATGTGCGGCAATTTGTGCCTGCTCCTTAGTTTGCCCTGATACATCTTTTAATTGCGCAATTAAATCACGTAACTTTTCCAAAAACGCATTAAACCCAACAGCGAGCGCAATTAACTCTGCATGAGTGTCAACCGTTAACGTTTGTGTTAAATCCCCTTCACTACTGGCTAAATTATCAACCCGTAACTGAATTTGTTGCAGCGGCGCCACGATGCTTTTGACAACTAAAGTCATAATAATAAATGCAGCGCCAGCAATCACTAACCCAGATATTAAAATTAACCCACCAAGAGTGTTGGCATTATCTTGCATACTTGCACTGAGCTGCTGTGGTCCTTGTAGTGCAAGCTCTGCAGGTACTTCTACTAGCAAAGTCCACTGACGACCAGCAAGTTTAATATCTATTGGGTAATTGACTAAATATTCATTTTCGCTCTTTTGTACTCCAGAGCTTTCTTTCAAACTAGTATAATTTTTTAACACCGAGGCAGAGACTGCTTCTTTTAGCGGACGACCAAGTTTGTCTTTGTTATGACTGCTACCCACAATTAAATCCATCGAACTTAATAAGGTAACTCGCGCCTGACCATTATATAATTCTTTTGATAACTGCTCGGTCATAGTTTGAAAAACTGGCAGTGTAATATCAACGCCACTGAGGCCAATAAACTTACCGTCGCGCAGTATTGGCACAGTCAAAGATGTCATCATTTCCGAATTGCCGGGGGAGATTTCGTACAAGTAGGGTTCCATAATGCACGGTTTTTTAGTGTCTTTAGCACATAAGTACCACTCAGCCTCACGTTGACCAAATTCGTTTAAAGTCGTAACGTATTTTTCTGCTGCATCTTCAACAACTTGCTGTTCAATCACACCTTCACGGCTGCGAGTGAAGTAAATCTCTAAGGTGCCTTGGCCTGCGACAGAATGATCAAAACCACTTTTATATTGTTTATCGTTACCATCAAAACCATTAGCTTCAAATTGCGAGTAGATTGAAGAAAGTATCGAATTACCTTCTATAATAGAGCGATTAAGCTGTACCACCGAATCACGTGTTAAAGCATCTTTAGCCGATTCATTACCAAGTATCGCAGCGAGTGAAAAAGGCACTCGATATGCTTCGTTGATAAACCCTGCGATTTTTTCACCGTACACTGCAGCATTACTGGTGAGCTTTTCTTCTACCTCTGTAACTATCAATTTTTCAGCTTGTGCTGATAACACTTTATTGCTGCTTGATAATTGCCACCAAAGCACACTCGATAGCACTACAACGGTGATAAAAATACTACCTAAAGTTAGCCATAGTAACTTTTTCGCCAACGCTAATTGCCGCATTCCACTTATCCTCGAATTAAAACTACGTTTACATTCTAGTTCAATTATTCATAAGTTAATCAATTTTGTTGAAAAAAACCGTATTAATGGATATTCCTAGACCACTCAACCTAACCAGTGGTTAATAAACTTTCCCGATAACAAAGCCAATTTAGACATCGAGTTGATCATTACTGAACTATTTGTGTTAATGCTTGGCAATGACATACATGGTTTAACATACTGAAATAGTATTAATATACAATGATATAAGTGAGGATATTGATTGTCGGGTAGCGCAAACTAAGGATTACAAATTTTAGTACAGATTATCACAATTGCGCTTCTTGGTTATAAATGGCGCTCTAAAAGCTCATGGTTGTAAATAAAAACCACAAAAAAGGCGCATTTAAAATAAAAATGCGCCTTTAAAAATATAAATTATTAAATTTACAATAAGTTAGATAACCGACAATTCAATTGCGATATTACCACGAGTAGCATTTGAATATGGGCAAACTTCGTGTGCTTTAGCCACTAACGCTTCTGCGGTGTCTTTATCTACATCACCGACAAAAACAGCTAATTTTACAGCGATACCGAAACCACCTTCGATTGGACCAATCGATACTTCTGAATCAATGCGGGTATCAGCAGGTAACTTAACTTTTGCTTGGCCTGCAACTAATTTTAATGCGCCAATAAAACACGCTGCATAACCCGCTGCAAACAACTGCTCAGGGTTAGTGCCTTGACCATCATCGCCACCTAACCCTTTTGGAGTTGAAAGTGCCACATCTAAACGGCCATCGTCTGATTTTGCAGTGCCCTCGCGGCCACCCGTTGCAGTTGCTTTAGCTGTGTAAGCGACTTGTAGTAATTCTTTCATAATGTTTTCCTTATTTAAGGTTGGGACTGAATTTATTTTGCATGCAAAATAATAAAGTAGTTTATTGAGCATTGCAAATATTTTGCATGCAAATTAAAATGCAGTGTCATCATTCGAGAGCTACTATGAAATATCCACAATTGAAATTAGATAATCAAATTTGTCATCGTCTGTATATGGCCTCCAATTCAGTGGTACGTGCCTATCGAGATGCACTAAACGAACTTGAACTGACCTATCCACAGTATGTGGTGATGATGGCGCTCTGGGAAGAAGATGAGATCAGTATTGCACAGCTGCTGGAAAAAACCGCAATAGATGGCGGCGCCATGACACAAATTTTGAAAAAAATGACCGATAAAAGCTTATTAGCCGTGGTTAAAGATGAAACAGATAAACGTAAGCGAGTCGTAAAGTTACACAAACAAGGCATACAGCTGCAACAACAAGCAGCGAATATCCCTGAGCAAATTCGTTGCCGTTTTCCATCTATTACGCAGCAAGAAGCCACACAACTAATTACTTTACTTGATAAACTCAATACTGACTTAAGTTAATTATCAAAAATTTTGAGAGAGATTCGTGTATATATACCCCACTCTTTTTCTATTATAAAACTGCGTTATAGTGGGTGCAGCAAAACAATTTAACGGAGCAACTCATGAAAGCCATTGGATACCAAACAGCAACCAAAACACTTAGCAATCATTCTTTCGAAGCCATCGAGTTACCTATTCCAACAGCATCCGGTCACGATTTATTGGTCGAAGTAAAAGCAATTTCAGTTAATCCTGTCGATGCGAAGATCCGCGCAAATGTTAGCCCTGAACAAGGTCATAAAGTCATTGGTTGGGACGCTGTTGGGATCGTAAAAGCTGTTGGTGATAAAGTGAGTTTATTTAATCTGGGCGACCGGGTTTATTACGCCGGTGATTTAACTCGCTCAGGCAGTAATGCTGAATTTCAACTAGTTGATGAACGTATTGTTGGCCGTGCGCCTACTACCTTGAACGATGCCCAAGCTGCTGCGTTACCGCTAACCAGTATTACAGCCTGGGAATTACTGTTTGATCGTTTGCAAATATCACGTTCCAACAATGCAAAACCAGCTTCATTATTAGTTATTGGTGCCGCAGGCGGTGTTGGCTCAATTTTAGTGCAGTTGGCCAAACAGCTAACCAACTTAACGGTGATAGGCACAGCATCACGCGTAGATAGTGTTAGCTGGTTAAATGCGCTAGGTGTTGATCAAGTGCTTGATCACTCACAAAGCTTAGATGCACAACGAACAGAGCATAATCTTGCTGAATTTGATTATGTAATTAGCCTCACTCATACCGATCAACATCTTGATGAAATTATTAAAGTGATCAAACCACAAGGTAAATTAGCTTTAATAGACGACCCAGCAAGTTTTGATATTTTAGCGCTCAAGCGTAAGAGTATCTCACTGCATTGGGAGTTTATGTATACTCGTTCAATGTTCCAAACTGACGATATGATAGCGCAACATCAGTTACTTACTGAATTAGCAGAGCTAGTTGATAACGGCATCATTAAAACTACCTTAGGCCAACATTTAGGGAAAATTAATATAGAAAACCTGCTCAAAGCGCACGCAATATTAGAATCTCATCAATCACGCGGTAAGCTGGTACTTGAAGGGTTTTAAACTTACTTAATATTATTGCGCGCTCATCTGAACGCACAATAATTCCCCTTCTGCTCCAGCAAAGTGCAAAGCCATCATTATTTTTCACTACATTAGTGCTTATACTCAATCATACAACAACGAAAAAACCTTAAGCTATTGATTTATTTTAACTAAAAATAATTATTCAGACTGGCACAGATCTTCCTTACAAAAGAGTAACTCACTAATCTGAGTTTTATCTTCATTTACCTCGTCTACAGGGAGCGAGCTATGACTAATATTTATCATATGTTGTATTTACTATGGCGCTTAGATATAAGCATTTGGCATATTCACCATGCCAATGATCCTCACACCACCGCAGAAAAGGAGCGTGAATATGTTAAGTAACTACCCGCACTTAGATGAAGCGCTTAAAAAGTTGTCGGTGCATCAATTAACAATTAGCCAAGCCTCCGAGCACTATGATTTACCCAAACGAGTGATCTATAAAGCACTGCGTCAACAACAAGCAAAAATAGCACAGCAAAAAAGCTACCTACTCGCAGCACAAAAACGTTTGCAACAAAACTTGCAGAGCGTAGAACTAGAATTAGCTAATTTTAATTAACCTACTACTGATTATTTTCTGTATAGTTTAAATACACTAAAATTAGTAAAATTGCAGGATAACTATGACAGCTGTAGAAGTTAATTTTGATGGCCTTGTAGGCCCGACTCATAACTACGCGGGATTATCATACGGTAACGTAGCATCATTAAATAATGCGGCAAGTTACTCCAATCCAAAAGAGGCGGTACTGCAAGGCTTAGCGAAAATGAAAGCTATGCATGACTTGGGACTAACTCAAGGGGTATTTGCCCCACATGCCCGCCCTGATATAAATGTATTGCGTCGTTTAGGATTTACAGGCACTGCTGAACAAGTGATCAGTAAAGCGTTTAAAGCTGATCCTGTTTTAGTTCGCGCATGTTATTCAGCATCATCAATGTGGACTGCCAATGCCGGCACTGTATCACCATCAGCCGACACACTTGATGGCAAAGTTCACTTTACTGCTGCTAATTTGAATAACAAATTTCATCGCTCCCTTGAGCCTCAAACAACAACACGATTACTTAAAGCCATGTTTAATAACGAAGGCTACTTTAGTCATCATACCCATTTGCCAGATCAAGGTTTTTTTGGTGATGAGGGCGCGGCTAACCATACTCGCTTAGGCGACGAGCATGGTGTTCAAGGTTTGGAGCTGTTTGTATATGGTGCCAGCGCATTTAACAGCGCACTGCCTAAGCCAGTTAAATTTCCTGCAAGGCAGACACTTGAAGCATCACAAGCAATATGCCGACTACATCAGCTAAAACCATCTAGCCAATTAATGATTCAACAAAACCCTGAGGTGATTGATCAAGGGGTGTTCCATAATGACGTAATCGCGGTGGGTAACGCCAATGTATTACTCTGTCACGAGCAAGCTTTCTTAAATCAGCCTATCGCCCTACAACAAATAAAAGATGCATATATTGGCGACAAAACACTGCATATTATTGAGGTGCCAACAGCCAAAGTAAGCGTGCAAGATGCTGTAACTAGCTATTTATTTAATAGCCAACTAGTTAGTTTAAACAATGGCAAAATGTTACTAGTTGCTCCACAAGAATGTAAAAACAATCAGGCAGTTAACAGTTATATTGAAGAAATGATCCTTGCAGACAATCCAATTGATCAAGTGCAATTTTTTGATTTAAAACAAAGCATGCAAAATGGTGGTGGCCCTGCTTGCTTACGTTTACGTGTAGCGCTAAATCAACAAGAACTCGCGGCAGTCAACCCTGCGGTTATTTTAAACGATAGTAAGTACCAACAACTATGTGATTGGGCGAATAAGCACTATCGTGACAAACTTAGCAATGATGATTTTGCAGATCCAAACTTGTTACGTGAAAGCTGGCAAGCGCTGGATGAATTAACTCAACATCTGCACCTAGGCTCTGTGTATCCATTTCAATTAGAAGGATAAACCATGCAAGATACAAGCGTTGTAGATACGCAAATACATAAAATCAGTTCACTAGCGGGATATCAGCAATCGCTAAATCATTTACTGGTTGATAGCGTTAACAATGGTGCATCGATTGGTTTTATCGCGCCATTGACGCGCGCACAAGCAGATCACTACTGGTACAGTATTGAATGCGATTTATTAAATGATAGCCGCGAATTATTTGTTATCACCGAAGGATCTGAGGTAATTGGTGCAGTGCAATTAGCGCTGTGTCAAAAAGCTAATGGCGCTCACCGCGGTGAGGTTGAAAAGCTAATGGTACATAGCCAATACCAAGGCCAAGGATTTGCAAAACAACTTATGCATATCCTTGAAAAAAGTGCGCTGCAGCAACAATTAAAACTACTGGTACTGGATACCCGCTTAGGCGATATTGCCTCACTTTTATATGAAAAATTAGGCTATATAGAAGCCGGTGAAATACCACAGTTTGCCCTTAGTTCATCGGGCGAATTACAAAGTACTGTGCTGTTTTATAAATTACTTAAGTGAGTTAAATTCGTCAATCGCTTACAACCTTATAATGTTATCAGCAGTCACTTCGCTTTTGTAACCTACCATAAAGGCATTTACTATAACGTTTAAATCGCTGCTAATACGTTGACAGAACAGATAAAATGGGATCAAGTAGACGAACTTATCAGCATGTTTTCAATGAGCACAAAAAGAAAACGCCAGTCAATATTAATTAACTGGCGTTAAGCTGACAGATTGCTATTTAATATATTAAATCACTATCTGTTATTTACACATCCTTGTTAACGGTTATTGCCGATGCCATCGACTCCGATATATGTAACGTACGCTGCGGAAATGGAATTGTCAGCCCTGCTTGCTCAATAGACTCTTTTACACGTTTATTAAGATCCCAGACTGTTTGCCAATAATCACCGTTAACTGTCCACGCACGTAATTGAATATTCACTGAGCTTTCAGCTATCGATGTCACCATCACCTTAGGTGCTGGATCCGCTAATAATCGGCTTTCTGATGCGGCTATTTCTTTAAGTACATTTAAGCCATCATCTATTGAGTCAGCAAACGAAATACCTACCACAATATCCATGCGTCTTTTACCATTGCGAGTGAAATTTTTAATATTACCACCCCACACTTTGCCATTTGGCGAAGCGATATATAGGCCATCATTGGTTTTAAAAATAGTTGTAAAGAGGTTAATTTCACTCACAGTACCCGTTGTGCCACTGGCATCAACAAAGTCACCAACTTTAAATGGCCTAAGTATTAATAACATAATACCTGCGGCAATATTACTGAGGGTATTCTTTAGCGCAAGGCCAATCGCAAGGCCAGCCGCCCCCATAAGTGCTATTAAACTGGCTGTATTAACACCAAAAATATCTAAAATAAACAACCCTGCAATGATATACACCAAGTAGCCCAGCACACTCGATAAAATTGGTAGTAAGGTTTTATCCATTTTCTTAAGAGGCGACTTAGAGTTTTGGATCGCTCTTTTAACAGAGCGCGCAATTAGAGCACCAGCTATAACAATAGCCAACGCTAGAATCAGTTTATAACCTAGAGTCATTATGGTTTCTGAATGATTTTGCCAAAACACTAATAACTTATCTTTCACTGTTTATTTCCACTAAGTAATTGCTGCAATTGAGCAAGGTTTAACATAGCTTACACAAGGTTAAAACCACATTGTTATAAGCCAATAAGTGTGAGCTGCTATAACCATTTGCGATTTGTAGCCTGCTAAAAATAAGCTGGCCTCAAAGCGAAACCGCGCGATTATATAGCATAATAAATATAAACCTAACTTTTTATTTTAATCTTTAAAAACAATTAAAAATCATATAGTTAAATCAAGCCAGCAAGTTGGTGTAATAAGCATTCAATGGAGGTTAATCCTTCACTGTTACCATCACCACTAAGAGTATCAAACCTAGTCTAAGATTTAATCGAGGAGCAAGTCATGAGTAAAGAAAAAGTTGTACTTATTACAGGCGCTTCCAGTGGTATTGGTGAAGCAACAGCAAAAACCTTAGTCGCAAACGGTCATAAAGTAATTTTGACCGCTCGCAGTGAAGACAAACTTAATGCGCTGGTTGAAGAGTTCGGGGCTGATAACGCATTAGCAGTTTGCGCAGATGCCACTGATTTTTCATCGCTTGAAAACGTAGTTAATACAGGTATAAAACACTTTGGCCGCCTTGATGTTGCATTTGCCAATGCCGGTATGGGTGTTCAAACGCCAGGTGTTGAAGAGGGCGATCCTGAGCAATGGCAAACAATGATTGATATTAATATCAATGCACTGCTTTACACCGCAAAACTCACTCTGCCACACCTAAGAAAAACCACAGGACACTTTATTTTAACCAGCTCAGCCGCAGGACGGATTGCCCTTAAAGGCTCTGTTTATGGCGCAACAAAATGGTTTGCTTACGGTTTTGGACAAAACTTAGCTGAAGAAATGAAGCCATGGCAAGGACGCTGCACCACTATTGCCCCAGGCATGGTCAATACGCCTTTTTTTGATGAAGCAAAACCCGACAAACTCGACCCAAATGATGTAGCCGAGGCGGTACTATTTGCTATAGAGGCAAACCCACGTTGCAATGTACGAGAGTTATTTTTGATGCCGAGTAATTAACGGACTCGACAGTAATAAATGCCCTTAACAGGGCATTTAATTTGATCCAAGCAGTAAATTAATTATTGCAACTTAAACGCGCCTGTTTTAATCGGTTAATTGATGCGATAACTTGCGCAATCGTACCATGATTGATCTCGATAACTTGCGACTCACTTAACGCATCTTTATTTTGCAGAGCATCAACAATTGCCAAATAGCTTGCTTGCCACTCATTAACCGCTAAAAATACCTGCGGATTATTAGTAAGTACTTGCTGCCACATTACTAGCTGACTTTGCAATGCGGTAAGTTGTTGGCGATCACATTGTTGTTGGTAATCATCCACCGCATAATCAAATTGTTTTAAGGTTAAACTCTCTACCGGTAAAACATCCACTAATTTATCCAGTGGCGCTAACTGATGGTAATCATCGCTTAGAAACGCTAAATGATGCAACGTGTAATAGTGTGCGGGCTCTATCAGCTGACTAAAAGTAAGTAACGCGTTAAGCGCACTGCTTGAAACCTCTGGTAGCTGCTCTAAACGTTGAATAAACTGCTGTTGATGTAGTAAGCCTAACTGTTCATCGGCGTATTGGTCCATTAGCGCAAGCCGAGTGTACATGCTGCGCTCATCCGTTAAGCTAGTCGGTGACCAAAAACGTTCTCCTATTGCATAGAGTCTTGGCCAAATACGCGTATCTAAATTATCAGAGGTGACAAGCTCAGCCCAAATAGTTGCTTCACCACCCAATACATTACCTAGCTTGGCTCGTTGCTGCTGATGTTTTAGTTGTTGGTTCAACTGCACCAGAGGTATCTCACCACCGACATTTGCCCTAAACACATAAGGAGTATTACCCACGAATGCGGGATCTTTGCTAGCCTGCGTTAAACTAAATGTCAGCTGAGTTGGCCCAAGCCAAGTATCAATAAGCACCTGATAGTTATTCGCTATTTTAGTCACTTTATCAGTGATGAATGCCCCTTTACCCGCGATGTTGACAATTGCTTGCATACGAGACTGATCACTTGCAAAGACAGTAATATCGCCAGTCACCGCGCTGCCTTTTATGCGTGTGAGGGTAAAATCAACATGTCCGATTACAGTCTTCGCCGTTACTGCGGGTTTCGCTGGCGGCAGCGGATGATTACGATAGTGATAGCTCGTCCACTGCGGCTGATCAATATAAAACCCGCTTGATAACAAACCATCGAAACCGGCCTCAGTGATCGCCGCCAATGAATGATGACCACGCCATGATTGCACTAAGGTGTTGTTAGGCAAATTAGGATGTAATACCTCATCCCAACCAATCATTTTCTTATTGTATTTTGCTAATATTTTAGCAACCCGTTGATTGAAGTAGGCGTGTAATGCATGGCTATCAGCCAGTTTTTGCTTATGCATATAAGCTTGAATATGACTATTGGCTTGCCAATCAGTATCATCAATTTCATCGCCACCAATATGCAAATACGGATCAGGAAACAAACCCGCAAGCTCGGCGACTACTGCATCAACAAATTTATAAACCTCAGGGTTGCTTGGATCCAGTAACGGTTTAAATACGCCCCAACGTCGCTCCATCTGAGTTAATTGAGTTCCGCTACCAAGTTCAGGATACGCAAGTATAATCGCGCTGGCATGACCCGGAACGTCAAACTCTGGCACCACCCGAATACCTAACTTTGCCGCATAGCTAACCACCTCTTTAATTTGTGCTTGAGTATAATAAAGACCATCGGATGCCTGCTGGTGTAGTTTAGGGTAACTATTTAGCTCAATTCGCCAGCCCTGATCATCGGTTAAGTGCCAGTGAAACACATTAAACTTGGCTGAAGCCAAGCCAAGTAATGTCCGTTTTACATCTGCAATTGGCAAAAAGTGACGCACGCCATCAAATAATAAACCACGCCACGGATAAGTTGGTTCATCCGTAATAATTAGATTATTAACTTGTAGCGGCTGCTTAGCACTAAATAATAGCTGCGATAAAGTCGCCAATCCTCTAAGCATGCCGTATTGATTAGCACTCGTTAGGTCAATTTTATTATCTGCAATAGTTAGCGTGTAACTTTCATCCATATTTAAATAAGGTAACTCGCTCACTGTTTGCGTGATATTAATGTGTAATTGCGCAGCCGCTCTTGGCGTAACTTGTAGATGCTGAAATTGGGTAGCAAACAACGAACTATTTAATAAAGGCAGGACGATAGCGTGCTGCGTTTTAGGTATAAATACCTTAAGAGTTGCTTCAAAGGTAGTACTCCCAGCCAATGATTGCACCTCTTTAGGCATTGGCATCAGCGCTTCGGTGGCGGGCGCAGAAAAAGCATAACAAGAGCTGCTCAGTAGCATTGCCCCCATCATAAAATGAATAATTTTATGCATTGTTTAATTCCTGTTGTTTGCTTGCTTTGAGAGTCACTGTTGTAGCGACAATTGCCCCTGCGGCGGTGATCACTTGAGCCGCAAGTTGCTGGGCAGTCTGCACTGCAATTGCACAAGGACTCGCTAATATTTGTTCAGCTAAAAAACCCGCTGCAAACGCATCTCCAGCCGCGGTAGTATCAATTACCTTCGCGACTGCGGTTACTGGATAGTAATTAATTGTTTGTTGCTGTAACACAATGGTGTCATCCAGTCCTTGCTTAATCACTCGCAACGCTTGTGGGTATGCCCGATAAAAGTCGACCAACTGCTGTTGTTCACAATCACCAAACACACCAAAGTGATCGTCGTTGGTAACAAAAATGATATCTGCAACTAAAAAGGCTTGGCGAAACCAATAGTGTGCTTGCATATTACTTTGCCAAAGCACTTGGCGATAATTACTATCAAAAATAACGATGCCACCAGCTTGCTTAAACTGTGCAATAGCAGTCATTAATAGCTGTTTAGTTGGGTCATCATAAATTGCTAAACTTATAGCTGAAAAATAAAGGTAATCAAACTGTTGCTGCTGCAATGCAGTTAAGAATTGATGTTGAGTATCAAGCTTAAAATACTCTCTGGCAGCGCTATTTTTTCGATCATAATGAAAAACTCGCTCGCCATTAGCATCAAGCGTAATACCATAAGCGCCTAAAGTATGATTTGTTGCATATTGTAAAAAATCGAGTTTAAGCGCTTGCTGCTGCCACCTAGCCTTAGCTTGCTTACTTAGTTCGTCGCTACCAATGGCAGATATAAAATAAACATGCACCTGTTCTCCCATAAGACGTTTAAAGTAAACTGCCGTATTGTAGGTGTCCCCCCCAAAATTAAGCTCTTGATTTGTAGATAGTTCATGCATCGCTTCACCAAAAAATGCAATCTTAATCATGTTGCATTTCCTCGCGTTGAGCTTTTAAAATAGCTAATGCTTGTGCAGATGTGCACACTTGAACTGGGGTAAACAAAGTTACCATAGCAGCTAATAAAGCGGAGCCTAAAGTGGCCGGAATAATTGGGTTACTCCAATAAGCCAGCCAATTTGGCGTTAAAATAATCGCCAACGAAACCAACAGCGAAACCAATAAAGCAGTAATGGCCCCCTGCCAATTAAAGCGTGGCCAAAAATGACCAAATAACACGCATACACATAGACCCGACATTAAAGTGGCGATCATATTTGTAATGTAACCAATCACATCGTTAGTTAATAACGCCAATAATAACGCAATGCCTATCGTCATCACTAAGCCCATCCGCGAAAGTAATACAACATCTTTAGCGTGGGGCATTCGTTTGAATACTAAACTATACAGATCACGTATTAATACACTCACAGCTGCAATCGCATCTGAGCTAGCACTGGAAATCGTGGCTGAAAGGCCAGCAATAATAACCAGCGCTGCCAAGCCAAAAGGTAATAATTCAAACGCCATAAAAGGGAAAGAAAATGCACTGTTCTCTAAAGCAGGATTCAGTGCATAAGCTGCCATACCGATAATGGCAGGTACTATGGCAAATACTAAATACAAGCCACCCGATAAATAAAACGATTGACGAATACTTTTAACATGCTTGCCAGAATAAATACGTTGGCGAAATGATGGCGCAACCAAGACGCCTATTAACACCGCGAAAAATAATGATAAGCCATGCACTGCACCTATTTTATCCAATGATAAAAAGCTTTGGTTAAGCGCAGGTTGCGCATTGGCCATATCAGCCAAGCCACCCACTTCATAAAGAGCGACCCCAGCCATCAAGAAAAAGCCAACAAATAACACCAATGCTTGAATAGAGTCGGTCCATACCACAGCAACATAACCGCCAATCACCACGTAAATACTAAAGCCCAGTGCAATAATAAGTTTTGCCGAAAATGGCGATAACCCAGTAAGCCATGCTAAATACATACCACCGCCCAGAATATGCGCTCCTAACCAACCAATACTGGCGACAAAAATAAATATTGCGATGGTATTCTTAACGAGTGGATGTGCTCCCACATAGTATGATACTTCTTCACTCATAGTCATGAATTGGTGTTCACGCACTGGCGCAAATAATTTTGCTAATAATAAAATTCCCGCAGCACCACCAAGGCCATAGATCATCCCAGCCCAGCCATTTAAATAAGCAAATCCCACAGCCCCCATTGATGATCCTGTTCCTACCATAGTGGCAACTGTAGTACCTAACGTAAGAAAAAACGGTAAATTACGTCCCCCCAGTAAAAAGTCATCGCCACCTTTAGAATTTCGGCTTACCCACCAACCAAACCAAATCATAAATCCTAAGTAGCCTAAAAAGGCCATTAATAATTGCCACTTCATAAGACACCCTGCTCCACCAATCCACGCTGCGCTTTGTAACAGCACTTCTAATTATTAATTACGTGGTTGATGTTAGTTATTATTCTGACCTAAGAGCGGTTATTATTTTGTGTGCTCTTAGGTGTAAATGTCAGCGCTGTCATTCAGCTACTGACAAAATCTTAAGGCGCCTTATAACAGGTAACATCCACCTCAACTTTACAATCGACGACTAAATCCGCGACCGCACAAATACGTGCCGGTGGATTAGCGCCAAAATACTCTTTAAACACTTTATTAAACGACTGAAAGTAACGAGAATCAGTTAAAATAACAGTAACATGCACCACATCTTTGAGCTCATAACCGGCCTCTTTCATAATCTCGAGGCAATTTTCAATCGCCAGTGTTGATTGCTCAATAATCCCCCCTTCAACCACTTCTCCATCTTTCATTGGGGTTTGTCCAGATACCATCAGCCAACCACCCGCTTCTACTGCGCGTGCAAACGGTAAGTGCTGACCACCGGTACCTTTACCGCCTTCAATACCAATTCGTCTAATCATCTTTACTTGCTCCTAGGGATGTTAAAAATTTACCTGAATATGCAGGTAGAATATGTTTATCTATAAGGGTTGCTTGGCCATTGGTCCAGACACGATGAATTCCTGAAGCCGCCAGCTCTGGATCAACAAATGTTGCGTTATCAATAATCTCATTGGCATCAAATAACACCAAATCGGCAAAGTTGCCTACTTTGATCACTCCACGATTTGCCAACCGATAGTTAGCCGCGCTTAAGCCTGTCATTTTATGAATCGCAGTTGCTAATGAAAAAATTCCTTGTTCACGGCTGTAATGACCCAGCACTCGGGGAAATGAGCCCCATAACCGAGGGTGTGGGTGTGGATCGCACGGTAAACCATCTGAACCAATCATGGTTTTATCAAACGCTAAAATAGTGTTTACATCGTCTTCATTTAACCCATGGTACACAGCACCAGCTGGCTGCAGTTTTTCAGCAGCATCCAGCAAACTGACGTCCCATTGTTTAGCAATATCAGCAAGTAATTGCTCGGCCATTGCAGGGTGGGCATCAGACCAAGTGATAAAAATATCGAAGTCGTCAGTCACTTGGTTCAAATCTAAAGTACTGGAGCTGGCCGCATACGGGTATGCGTCGCAACTACATTTTGAGTGCTCGCCTTGTGCTGCAAATTTTGCTAACAGCTCTGGGGCGCGTCCCCAGTTATTTTTACCTGCACACTTCAAGTGGGAAATAATCACTTTAATGCCAAACTTTTGCTCCATAGCAAACGCTTCATCCATCGCCTCAAGCACGGCATCAAACTCGGTGCGTAAATGGGTGGTATATAAAGCATCATGCTTTTGTAAGATAGCGCCAAATGCCTGTACCTCTTGTTCAGGTGCACACTGTGCATTGCGATAGGCAAGCCCAGTGCTCAAACCGAGGGCACCTTGGGTTATGGCTTCATCCAATTGCAATTGCATCGCGGCAATTTCGTCAAGCGTCGCTGGACGTAATAAGTCATCCATCACGTTATTGCGCAATGTGGTATGCCCTACCAATGCTGCAACATTCACATTGGCTTTTTGTACATTAAATGCATCGATATAATCGCGCATCTGTGCAAAAGTAAACTCTGCTTTTTCACCCAGCAGATTCATTGGATCCGGCGCATCTACAGTTAGTTTTGCCGGCGCCGCGCTGATCCCACAATTACCGGTGATCACCGTTGTCACCCCTTGACTTATTTTCGCTGCCATCGCTGGGTTTCTTAACAACTCAAGATCATCATGGGTGTGTACATCGATAAACCCCGGGGCTAGGCATAATCCATTGGCCATTATTGTGTGTGTTGCCTGCCACTGTGATAACTCGCCGAGTGCGACAATATGTTCACCTTTAATTGCGACATCCATGTACTGAGGCGCATTGCCTAAACCATCAAATACTTTTGCTTGATAAATGATTGTGTCTGCTGATTGCGAGATATCGTGCCGCATCATTAATCTCCTAGTGGTGCTCTGTCTGGTCCTTGACGATACTCATCTAACTCATGTTTGATGCGACGAAGTTTTTCGCGAGATTTTTTCTGCGTTAAAATAGCCACTTCACTTGCCAATATGTCTACTGCAGCAAGCATCGCGTAACGGCCTGTACTGGGCGTAAAAATGTAATCTGATTCGTTAGTTTTAATTGGTAAGTGAATCGTTGCGATATCAGCAAGCGCACTCTCTGGGCAAACCGCAATCACTTTAGCGCCATAATCTTTGGCAATATTTGCCGCATCAATTAAGTCATTTGCTAAGCCTGTAAGCGATAACACCACCACCACATCACTGATATCAACACTGGCGGCAGTCATTCTCATCATCACCGGATCACTGTAAGCGTTACTGAGTACATCCAGTCGAAACAAGCGGTTATGGCATTCTTGTGCAACTACAGAGCTACCCCCACCAACGCCAAAAATTAACGTATGACGGCTTTCAGCAATACAGCGAGCTGCTTCTTCAATCTGCGACTGTTCAATTAATCCGGCATTAATATCGAGAATATCGTGTATTGCTTTGTATATAGCTGGAATATCTTCACGTACAGAGGCATTTTCACTAATAAAGCGCTCTCCTACTGCCAGTGATTGTGCAAGCTGTAGTTTCATATCACGCACATTATCGCAGCCCAGCGCTTTTGCTAGCCGAGTGATAGATGCGTGACTGACTTTTGCGCGCTGTGCTAAATCACTTATACTTGCCGATGCTGCATATTGCAGATCGGCTAAAATTAATTGTGCAACGAGTTGCTCTGATTGCCGTAAATGGCCTAAACGCTCTTTAATTCGTGAAACAATATCCAATTAACTACTCTCCTAAAAATACGTATCAAAGATACCAACAACGTTATAATTATCATCGATAACATTAATATAACGCCATTTATCAAATGTCAGGCAAGGATGTGAAGTCCCAAAGGCAATAATATCACCGACTTTTAAGTGGCTATTTTGATCAACACGCAGCATGGCATGCTGATCCATTATTTTTTCAACTTGCCAATCAGCACCTGCTTTAGTAACAACACCGTGTTGGTCAATATGTAAATTCGCAATAGGTAGCCCGGCATCAAATGCCACATCGCGCTTACCCATACCAATAATTGCTCGTCCCGGTTCTGGCAATGACTGTACATATGCCCAAACCTCTAAACATGATTGTAAATCGCTACCAATATTACACGCCAACGGATTACGCGCTAGAATCTGTTGCTGCGCATGGCCATAAATCCCTTGATCATGAGCGACATAACAGCCAGGGCGGATCACAGGCACCATGTTATCGAGCATGTTACTAGGTGCAAAAGCATCGCAGACTAAGTCGTACCACGCTGAGCCACCTGCGGTAATAATTACTTGTTCTGTGGCAAAAGCCTGCTGCTCAATCAACTCTTTACATGTTGTTACCGCATCCGCTAAAAATGCAGTCACTTCACTTTGTGTACTCAACACTCCTTCATACACTTCAATGCCCGCAAGCTGTAATGAAGAAAACTGCTTTATATGCGCAACCAATTGTTGGAGCTTTTGTTCATCAACTACACCACAACGTCCACCAGGCACACCTAACTCAATAAATAATTTAACTTGTATGCCTTGCTTACTAAAGAACTCGCCAAGGCTTGTTACATTGCTAACATCATCCACTAAACAATAAAAATCAACCTGATACTGTTTTAATAAATAGCTAAGCTGCTGCATGTTGGCTTTACCAACTAATTGGTTCGCCATGATAATGCGCTTGGCGCCAGCTTGTGCTGCTACCACTGCTTGTTGCACAGTTGCAATGGTGATCGCGTAAGCACCTGCATTTAATTGCTTTTTAAAAATATCCGGTGCCATGGTGGTTTTACCATGCGGTGAAAACTCCACCTGACTTTGTTTGGCGAACTCAGCCATCCATGCAATGTTATTATCTAAACGCGTTTGATAAATACACGCACAAGGAAGACTCACCTGCTGCTTAGCAACATTGCAATCACCTTGTATGATCGTTTCGCTGTTGCCTAAGCCTTTATTCATAGTATAAATTTTTGCGGCGCGTTTCATGGCTAACTTTTCCATAAATAAAACTCTTATTTTAAATCATTACCTTAGATAGCAACGTTGGATTAAAAATCAAAAAATTATCAAATGTTAATGTAATTGTTATTGCATTTTGTTTGAAAGTGATGTTAATTAATAACAAGCAAGTAGTCAACACCTGTTACAAATTAACAGGAAATAATAATTAACTTTTAAATCTACAGGATGAGGTATATCAGCATGAGCATTAAAAACCGTCACCAACCCACTTTAAATAGGAGCCTAATAGCAAAAACCGTCGCCGCTATTGTATGTGGCTATACCAGCTTTGGCGTTTTTGCCGCAGACCAAGCACAGACAGCAAATGACGACATAGAAACTATTGAAGTGCGCGGTATTGCCGCCAGTAACAAACAAGATATTAACAACAAACGCTTTAGTACTGGAGTAATGGATTCTATTACCGCGGAAGATATTGGTAAATTGCCTGATGTAACCATTGCCGATACGCTGCAACGTATCCCTGGCATACAAATTCGCCGCTCTGCGGGTGAGGGCTCAACCATTAACGTTCGCGGTATGCCGCAAGTAACCACTTTGCTCAATGGCGAACAATTCTTAAGTGCAGGTTCAATTACAACATTACAACCAGACTTCACTGATGTCCCAGCGGCGCTGCTATCTGGGATTGATGTGCTTAAATCACCTCAAGCCGACACCTTGGCCGGTGGCATTTCAGGTACTTTAGATTTAAAAACACGTAGACCATTTGATCTTGACCAAGGCACAACCTTCTCACTCACAGGAGAAGCAACCCGTGGTAGTTTATCAGAGCAAACCGACCCTAAACTGGTAGCCTTTGCCGGATATAACAATGACAAATTTGGCATTATTGTTACTGCCGCTTATGACGAAAGCACCTTAGCGAATTACCGTAATGGCACAATTTTAACCTCTTCAGAAGTGCAAAATGAAACCGACCGCGATTTTAACGGTGATGGCGATTTTAACGACAGCTTTTACAGCCAACGTTTTTATGGCGTGATGGACCGAGAAACAGAGCGTGATCGCCTTGGCCTAAACACTACCATTCAATATCAAATTGCCGACACACTTACTTTTACTGGTGACTTGTTTTATACAAAAATGGATGACGCCGATCGTAAGCAAGGGGTGATGGTTGATAATGCCCGTGGTTCTATTTGGGCGTATTCTGATAACTTTATTCCTCGCTTAGATAATGATCGGGGCGGACAAATATACACAGTCAACGATGCTAACTTAAAAGTTCGTCGGGTTAGCGCCTACTCTGAAAGTTTAACTAACGACCGTGAATCAACCAATGCTAGCTTTTTATTCGAATACCAAGGTGATGGCCCACTCTCTGGTGAATTTAGGTATATTCATGGCTCTGCAGAGCGAAGCCATACTGAAAATGTGGCCCACGGCTTTTTAACCTCAGGCGCACAACATGGTTTATTAAAAAATCATGGTGATGGTATTACGCCAGTTAACCCCAATGGCTATGGCCCAGAAGAAGTTGATGTGAGCTTTTCTCGCAGCGGCGAATATTTAACCCTTGGTTTTGCAGAAGGCTTTGGTAATGATATAAGCCAATATAATCTCGTTTCAACCTACTCTGAAAATAACTTTGAAGAACAAGCCACACTTGATGTTGCCCGTATTGATGGCCATTATGCCTTTGAGACAGATCACCTACAGAATCTTGATTTTGGTCTGCGGGCATCAAAACGAGACGTAGAGCGCGAAACCTATATTCTCGTTGCACCATTTACCACCGGCAATATTAGTGCCGATGTGATGTGGAAAGATTCCGGCGCATCATTAGGTGATACCAATGGCGACGGTGAAAATAGCGTAGCAGGTGGTGATTTAACCATAGGGAAAACCAACTTCTTTAGTGATATGCCCGATGGTTGGGTCAACCAAGTCAATGGTTTAGGGCCAGGTGGCGCTGGGCATAGTTTTTACTTAATCGATCCTAAAGTAATGGACGATCCAATGGCATTTCAAAATGCAATTTACCCGGGTAACAAACGATTAGCTAATCCGTCACGTACTTACCAAGTAAAAGAACAAACTCAAACAGCTTACTTTAAAGCAAACTTTGCTGGTGAATTGGGTGATTTGAGCTATACCGCAAATATCGGCGCACAATATATTAAAACCGAACTCGACATGCTGCAAAATCAACTAGGCTCTGCGCGTCCTTGTTCGTTGTGTACTGCCAGTGAGAAAACCGGTGAAAAATGGTTAAACAGAGATTACTCAGATTTTTTACCATCAATGAACTTTAATTTAAACCTAACCGAAGATGTGATCCTACGTGCAGGTTACGGTAAAACAATGACCACGCTCGATATTGGAAAGCTTGCTGGTGGTATAAGTGTTGGTCGTACCCGAGCCGGAGATGTACTTGCCGCTGAGCTTGGAGTAAGCCCTGACTTATTAGTGGCAGTACAAGGTCGCCAAAATGGTAATCCTGATCTAGAACCATGGCGCGCAACTAACTATAACCTATCTGCTGAGTGGTATTTTAATGACAGCGGTTTATTAAGTATTTCAGCCTTTTTAATGGACATAGAGTCATTTGTTGAAAACGGTATTGTCATGCAAGGCTTGCCTGATATTGATGGCATTATTCGCCGTGAAGTACCTGTAACCACTGAAATAAATGGCCAAGGTGGTGACATAAAAGGTTTTGAAGTTGTTTATCAGCAAGCATTTGACTTTTTACCAGCGCCATTTGATGGCTTAGGCTCATCACTAAACTTTACTTATGCGCCAAGTGACAGCGCTAACGTTGATGTTTATGGCAAAAGTTTACCAATTCAAGATAACTCAGAAAAATCAGCCAATGCTGTACTTTGGTACGAAAAAGGCCCATTACAACTACGTCTTGCAGCTAACTACCGTAGTGATCGCTTAGACAGCTTAAGCTCGCCAATGGGCGAAGGGGTAATGCCATTTTGGACCGATAGCACTTTGTACTTTGATATGTATGCCGGCTATGAATTTGCTGAAGATATGAGCATTTATACCTCAGTGAGCAATCTAACCGAAGAAAAAGAAGATATTTACGCACAGTGGTCTGATCATGTGATCACCCAAAATATCTTTGAGCGTCGTATTACGTTTGGTATTCGTACCCGTTTTTAACGCTTAACAACACATTTGGCACACTTCTGCCCAGGAGATAAAAAGACTTAGCATTATTTAAATAAGCTTTTTTGCCAAATAGCAAACCAGTACAGCTAATTAAGCTGTACTGGTTTTTATACCTAAGTGGATTCATCTAGGCTGATTGCCGATAGTGATCAACAGCAAAACTAAATAAAACTTTGATCATAAAAAATAGACTCACCATCAAAAACCACGTTGGCAGCGATAAGTAAATCAACAAAAAGATGCCATAACACATTAAGTTTGCAGCAATAAAACCCTGGATTGATTTACCATGTAACGCATTAACAACAGATGCTGCCACTATCGTATATGCCCACATAAGCAGTGCAGTATCTAGTGGCTGTGAAAGTAACCACGCAATCACTATTATATGAACGTGAATGGCAATAAAAATCAGCCTATTTTTAGGACGCTTTGTGTAAAACTCATTGGTACCAAGAGTGAAATTAGCAATACATCCTGCTAATACGTCAGCAATTAATATAAAAGCTAAGATTGCTCGCCAATTATCGAGTTTAATCTCCGCAACCGAATAAATAACCCAACTGCCGACTAAAGCAAACAAAATAGTACCGGTGATCTCTAAAATCGATTGTTTTTCGCCAAACACTTCATGCAAAAATTCAGGGGTTTTAAAATACTTCATTGTTAAACATTTCCTTATTTAAATTAAATTAAATTTTTGAACAACGACTTTCCATGTTTTTAACTATGCAAGTAGGCGACAAGATAAGCACCACTAGCAGCCAACGAAATAACATTATCTATAAAGACACGGCATTAATTAAAAAAACACCGTAAAGGTAGCAGGATATGCTCAGGGATCTGATCAGAAATCACATACTTTTTTGCATCAACTGTGACTTCAAATAAAAGATACTCTGAATTTCTGCCAATATAACGCTCACCTATATTTGGCGTTATCTTATATATATTTCCGGTAAGAGTAAGCTGACTAGAGGCTGATATCTTTTCAAACCCGCCGAAAGGGCTGAGATGACCCTCTACGTTGTGATCTTTTAAGTAGTCGTTTCGAGGATGGCCAAACCATATAGGTTCGACACGAATTTCACTAATTTGAAATAATTTATTTGCTTGATAATGAATGGGCTCAAAGCACTGCTTCTCTATTTTAATATCACTGCAACCACTGATAAATATCACGGCAAGTATTGTAGTATACTCAATGTATTGCATATCAACGTATTCCTTTACATACACTTGGAGTTAGCTATTGGCAGCACTGCAATACCAGCATTCTTTATAACTCACATTTGCGCTGACGCTGGAGCAAACATATATCAAGGATATCGTAACTGCCTGCAACTTCCAGTGTAATTTGATGAATATTGACGCTTAAACATGACTTCATTAGCAAAGACAACAACTATGTCTTTTTAGTGTTCAGAATTACTTTTCTTAATTACGAGACTTAATAGCAGCCTAGATTACTATTAAGCCATTAATATCTAAGACATTATTTTAAATAGCAGCTCTCTTACTGTGGCAGGTTCAAATGGCTTGTCACATATGGCGTCTACACCAGCTTGAGCAATATTAGCTAAATGAGTGTCGTTTGCCTCAGAACTCACCATCAAAATAGGAATATGCGAGTAAGCATTCGAGCTTCTTACGGTCTCCGTTAGCTCTTTACCATCCATTTCTGGCATATTGTAATCAGTAACAATTAAATCAAATGATTGACTATTAAGGTGGTCAATCGCTTGTTTGCCATTTTCGGCTTCTACAGGCGCCGGTATTCCCATTCCAGCCAAGACCCTAATAATATGCTTGCGTGCAAAACGACTGTCATCAACCACAAGTACACGCAATAGCGTTACATCAAAATGCTCTAATTCAACTTCTTCTTCAGTAATAATATCTAATGTTGCCTTTAACGCTCGCGTAATTGCCTCAGCACTAAACGGCTTTGGTAAAATAGCTAATACCCCGGACTGCCTTAACTGTTCAAGATAGGTTTTATTACGCTCTGTCGATACCAACATAAAAGCTTGATGCTCAATACCTGGGGTTACTCTGATTTTTTGCAATAAAGAATCAGCGCTACCGTCAGAAAAATACATGCTGCTAATGACCAAATCCGGCTGATAATTCTCCAGCATTGTTAACGTTTGCGCTTGAGAAGTAGCAGTTTCTATTTGTGTAACACCGCATTGAGTAAGTGACTTTATAATAAGCTTTTGCTGAACATCTGATGGCTCTACTAATAATATTGATAAATTGGCTATTGCTGTTAAGTCTTTCATTTACATCTCTTCAGTATTGCTATGTTTAATTAGTAACGGTTATTTTTGTAAAAATCAAAAATACAGTCATCGTGATTATGCTTTTTATGATCTTTTTTTGCTAAATAAAGCGCGTATCAAGCTCGCGTTTAGTTACGTTGAATATAGTCTAATGCCGTCATTTTATGATAATTAACATTACGATGCATAACATGCGCAGGTTCTGGATCAACAATTTCGATTGGGATATCGTAACTGCGTGCCACTTCTAGCGCCATTTGAGTAATATTAACGCTAAACGAAGTGCCAATAAAAACGATTTTATCGGCATCAAGCATCCGCTGTTGTGCTTCGCTAATACGATAAAGCTCAGTGTAATATTCATCAAATAACAACACAAAAGGCTTTAAAGATTGATCCAGCACAGGCTGCTGGTTTTCGATGTTAAACAGCTCAAGTAGTGACTCATGTAAGCGGCTTTCGTCTACATTATTCCACGGTGTCGCATGCGCTTTCACATCATCGCCTTGCTCATGAAACAAAGTCATTTGATCAAGCCGACCATGAATGGCGATATAGTTTTTATTGCCTGCTTTGCCATCTAGCCCGTCAATATTTTGTGTGATCAGGTTTTTATCGCTCAACCATTGATGAACTTCGTTAGGACCATGGTTACGGTAGGTGGCAAAGCGATGATAATACCAAGCTAAAAACTCACGCGGGTTGTTTACATACATAGCACGTGTAGCCATTTCCATTGGCGTATAGTTTTTACTACCAATAGTCCAAAACCCATCTTCACCTCGAAAGGTAGGAATACCGCTGGCGGCACTCACACCGGCTCCTGTTATATATAATGTATTCATAGCGTTCCCAATAAGCGCTAAACACACGTTTTATTTTTGCCTTGCTCCTTTGCTTGATAAAGCAATTCATCAGCTTTGTGCATCGCTTTATCAATAGACACATCCGCGGTTAATTTACTGATCCCCATACTCACTGTAACAGCCAGCTGGTTTACACCAATATCTAAACGATTTTGTGATAAAGCATGATGAATATCGTTGGCAAATTGTGTCGCTTGTTGTTTATTTTTATGACGTAGAAAAAATAAAAACTCTTCACCGCCCCAGCGCGCCACCATATCATTTTCACTTAACTGAGCAACAAATAATTCAGCAAGGTGTTTTAGCACTTCATCGCCAACTGAGTGACCATATTGATCATTAATATCCTTAAAATTATCTACATCCGCAATAATGATACTCGCCGTTTGCTGCTGTGCTTCAAATTGCTCGAGCTCTTCCATAGCATAACGTCGATTGGGTAGGTTTGTTAAAGGGTCGCGAGTCGCTAAATATTCATTTTTTTGAACAAGTTCAATCAAACGATGGCTGTACATTTGCCGAAAATATTCATAAAAGCCACTCAACAAAGCAACAATAATAAAAGAAGCAATAATACGAATTGGAAAATAAACCGAGTAGCCGCTGTAAAATTTAAAGTAGCTCGATAAATAAAAGGCGCCAGTTACGCAAATTACAAAAATAATTAAATCAATGATTCCCCGTTTAAAACCACGCACAAAAAAAGTTACCGGAGATACAATAAAAATCCAAATCGGCCCAGTGCCATGGCTCCCACCTGTAAGTACTAAATAAATCATTAAAGCATATAAAGTATACAGAACAATTAAAGAGGAAATCTCAACTCTATCGCCAAGAAAAAAAGAGGAGGCAAATAAAGCCGATGAGCCTAATAAAGGATAGGCCAAAATAGGTTGATTATTAAACAAAGCTATCATCGCCATACAAAGCGTTGTTACCGTACCTATTGCGGCGAATAACCTAATAATAAGTTTTCGCTCGGCCATATCGGAATAGCTAATCATCAATACAATGCATCACTTATCAATAGTAAAGGCAATCTTTGCATACAAAAGCTGATTGTAAGATTGCACTAAAATTAAAATAATTAATCAGTTACCAGTTCAAATATAGTCTAGACATAAGATCATTGTAAAAGTGAAAGTAGGAAATAATTACTAAAAGTCAACTTATACACGGATAACATCTTCGTATTACTAAGCTGAGCAAATAGGTTTTTGCACCTCATTGCATAAAAAATTCGCCTGCTCATTAACAATAATCTTCAGTCTTATCTAAGTTGCAACAGACTCGGTAAGACTGGAAATATTGCTAAAGCAGAGGATAAAAGCGGCCTCAAAAGTATCATTTAATAATTATATTTTGTTTTTTATAAGCCTAGCGAGAAAACCTTAAAAACATATGGTCAGAGCATTTATTGATTTTTTACCGTAGCGATTGCAGCATGATATTACCGATCAGTTGATAAATTAAAGCTGTAGTATTCCCATACTACCCTTACTTACTGTGAGCATGTTTAACTGGACAAGCAGTAAATACATTAACAAATCGTAAGGAGCAGCAAATGGCTAAAGTACTAATGATCACTGGTGACTTTGTAGAAGACTATGAAAATATGGTGCCGTTTCAGGCATTACTGGCAATGGGCCACGATGTGGATGCAGTCTGCCCAGATAAAAAAGCAGGCGATATGATTGCCACCTCTATTCATGATTTTGAAGGGGATCAAACCTACAGCGAAAAGCGCGGTCATAACTTTGCGCTCAACGCGACATTTGCCAACATTAATGCCGCTGATTACGATGCGCTTTACTTACCAGGAGGACGTGCACCTGAATATCTACGTTTGAATGCTAAAGTAATTGAGATCATTAAGTATTTTGCAAATAACAATAAACCTATCGCTTCGGTGTGTCATGGCGCGCAATTACTCACCGCCGCAGGTGTTATTAAAGGTAAAAAAATCTCTGCTTACCCAGCTTGCCAACCAGAAGTGAAAATGGCCGGTGCCGAGTACGTTGAGTTACCAATGGATGGTGCAATTACCGATGGTAATTTAGTTTCAGCACCAGCTTGGCCTGCGCATCCGGCTATGTTAAAACAGTTTGTCGCTTTGTTTTAACTAAAATTACAGGGAAAGGTCATGTGCCAATTATTTATAAATGCTCACAGTGAATTATGGAGTAATAAAACGAAGTCTTTACGTATTGATGGTGTCGTCACTTCAATTCGGTTAGAGCAGTTTTTTTGGCACACTTTAGAAGAAATTGCCGCACGCGATAACATGAGTATTAATCAGATGATTTGTAAACTGTATCGCGAATCCCTGCAAGCAAAACATGACGTGAGCAATTTCACCTCTTTTTTAAGAGTTTGTTGCTCACGTTATCTCGCGCTGATCGCCAATGGCGAGATCTGTCGTGATCTTAGCCAACCATTGGCGAGTGTTGATGTACAGCAAGTGCTCAACCGTGAGCAAAGCCGGTACTTTTCAAATTAAAAGCTGTAATTAATCCCAGCATAATAACGGCGGCCTGAATAACTAGTATTAAGTAGCCGCGCATCGGTATCTTTACCCAAACGTGTTACCGACTCCGATTGCGTTAAGTTAATTACCGCTGCGGTAAAGCTTAAGTTATCGGTAACGTTATATGCTGCATTTACATCTACTTGCTGGTATGGATCTTGGTAGACATTTAAACCACTGTTAATACCAAGCACCGTTTCACCTCGTTTATTGTACGAAGCGCGAATATTAAAACTATCCCCTTCATAATAAATAGAGGTGTTATATTGATAGTCAGCACTGCCTATTAATGGTGACTCTGCTAACTTTTCACCTGCAACTGTTACATCGGCCTGATTGGTGTTGTTATACGTGTAGTTTGCGTAAATACCAAAGCCACTATCAAAGGCGTGTTGAATAAACACTTCCACCCCTTTTGATACCGCATCAGTACCATTACCTACGGTGCTATACGGGGAAATGCTAATAGTACCAGCATCAACAAGACCTGCTTGCCCTGCAAATTCACGCTGTGAATCAATCACCAGTGGCACGATAAAGTTATCGACCTGTTTATGAAATAACGCAACACCTAATGCAGAACCTGGCGCGTAGTAATACTCAAGAGATAAATCGGCTTGTACTGACTCAAACGCTTTTAAATTTTTATTACCACCACTGCCACTAAATCCGGGTTGTTCATTAAAAGCGGCGCGATCATCTGCCCATTCGTCCGACACATAAGTAATACGCTGTTGACTACCCAAATCGCCGTAATCGGGGCGCGACATCACTTTAGCAAGCGCACCACGGATCACCACATCATCACTGGCATCCCACGCAATATTTAAACTCGGCAATACGTGGGTGTCTGTTGTTTGCTGGGTGATCAACTGGTATTGCTCAACTAAACGATCATCACCGGTGATTTGCTCGCCCGTTTCGTCATCGGTTTCATCCAATAAAAAGGTATAGAGATCGGTTGAAGCACTGCTAGTCTTGGTTTGTACAACGCGCACACCAAAATTACCGCGTATATCTCTGTATTCAAAATCACCTTGTAAATAAAACGCACTGATCTGCTCGGCAATATCATAGACAAAGTTATCTTCAATTCGAGTATACGGCACGTAGTTGCTGTAAATATAATCGCGATATTTATCCCAATTAATAGTTGGCATTAAATTGATATTAAAGCCACCAGCAATATTGCTTTCACCTTCCACATTAAACACATCTTGTGCCTGTGGCATACCATTATTCCATTGATAGCTATCAAATTGCGTGATACCCCCAGCGCTTGCCTCGCCTGCGGCAATATCAAAACTCGGATCAAGGAAAAAGTTGTTGCCCGTTTCGCGATGCAGTGATGCATCACGGTATTTTGCACCAGTGCGAATGGTGGTCAATATGCCCCAATCAACATAAAAATCAACGTCGCCTTGGTAGTACTTTTCTTCTAAGGTGCTACGTACAAAACTTGAGTTCGATGATCCTGCATCACGACCTCCGCCAACACCTGCGAGTAAGTTATTGAGTGTATTTGGGTCTATCAGCATCGAAATACGGTCATCACTGATTGACCAAGCGGCACTTTGCGAGGCGTTCTCAATATTACTTTGCCCCTCACCCGCGTTTGAGCTTTTATACGCTGCTTGCCAACTTTCTTTTGGCCCGCCTTTAGCTTTAGTTTTACCGACGACAAAGCGTGCTGTAAAGTTGTCGCCTTCGTAGCTTAAGTTAAAATCAAAAGTATCAGAGGTTGACTCTTCATCCACATAACTGCCGCGCAACCACGGCAATTGCATATCTTTTTCAACGCCACTGGCCATGGCACTATAGTCCATGCCATTGACAATTGTGCCACTTTCATCAAGTGTAATACCTGTTAAAAAGTCAGGATTTAACGCCCATTCCGGCATATCAACGACCGAGTCGCTGCGTTGTTGCTTTAAACTAAAACCAAAGTAATTAAAACCTAGTTCAATGCGATTAGTTGGTCGCCACTGAGTCGAAAACTGCACGCCTTCACGTTCACGTTTTTCATTCACAACAGAGCTGCGCACCACCTGCGGAAACCACATATTCTCATAACGTTGCCCGTTGGCATCAGTCACTACGCCCCAGTCATTACTGTTATCAACCTCGTTACCATTTATATCAACGGCTTGCTGACCTGTGTAACGCCAAACATTGGCATCTGTGCCACCAGAGAGCGTACGGTTGGTGCGTTCTTGACGGGTATAGCCAAGTAAAAAACCAAAGCTATCGCTATCGTTTTTCCATGAATACAAACCAGTAAACTGAGGTTCATAATCTTCCGTTACATCTGCATAAGTACTTTCAACATTAAAAACGCCCGAATTAGCATCCATATCCAATGGTTTGCGGCTATGCATTAACACTGTACCACCGACGCCACCTTCATCTAGTCGCGCTTCAGGTGATTTGAATACTTCAACGCTTGCGATCATCGCTGATGGGAGTAAAGCATAATCAAATGAACGAGATGGCTCCCCTGGTGAGGAGGCAATAAAATTACCATTTAACTGCGTGTAAGTAAGATCAGACGATAAACCACGAATACTCACCGTTGATCCTTCACCGCCTTCACGTTCAATCACTACACCCGGCACACGGGCTAATGAATCAGCCACATTTTTATCAGGGAACTTACCAATGTCTTCAGCGGTAATGGCATCAACCACAGAACTCGATAAACGCTTCACCGCTAAGTTTTCAGCCATGCTAGAGCGAATACCTCGCACCTCAATCACTTCCATATCTTTTTCTGTTTGAGTGCCTGTTAATTGCTCGGCAGCCGCCGCATTCATAGCACTAAAAACCGATAAACTAATAACTGAAAAACGCAGCGATGCTGCTAAAGGCGAGTAACACGTTGAGGTTGACATTGAATGTACGAGTCCATTACTGGTTAACAATTGTAAAGGCGGCAATTGTACACAGCCAGACTTAATGGATTGTTAACCACAACTTACAAGTAACTGAATAAGCGAACAAATAACCACCTCATAAGTAGCCTTGCTCGCACCTAAATAACAGAGCTCGATAGGTTAATTACTCAAACCTTGCATCCATAACGTTACTAACTGCTGAGCAGAGATACCTAGCGCTGGTGTCTCATTGGTATCTGCTGCTGTAGTGAAAATTTTCTGCGCGACTTGGCGACCAACAAGTTGAGAGGCTGAGGTTTTATCTATACGTTGTTGATAAAAAGCCGTTAAGGCGTGCTCTAAATCATCATACTTTTCTAACACCCGTACAAGATGCCAAGCATCTTCTAACGCCTGACATGCCCCCTGCCCTGAAGTAGGTAAAGGAGCATGAGCCGCATCTCCCATAATCAGTACGTTACCTTGATGCCAATATGGCAAACGGTCAATATCGTGCACAAATATTCGTTTCAGTGAGTTTTTATCATAAGACTTAAGCACCTGCTGTACTGCATCTGGCCAAGTTAAAAAGCGTTGGTGCATTTCTTCATACCAAGCAGATAGCGGCCGCGCTTTATCAATATTTGCACTCCACCCGGCAGCCCAATAACAAAGGTCTGCTTTAACAGGCACAATACCAAAGCGCTCGCCACGGCCGCGAAAATCATGGATCACGTTATCTAAAGTGCCCGGTTTTAACTGGCTAATAGCAATAATATTAATAAACCCCTGATACTGAGGAGTGATTTTTTCAGCATATAAGAATTGCCTTACCACCGAGTTCATCCGCCCATCAGCACCCACAACTAAATCAAAATCTTGTTTTAGTTGAGCAATCTCTGATACGGTTATTGCGCTGTTAAAATGTATGTTTGCTCCTAAATCAGCTAATGTGCGGCCCAACACACTCATAAGATCACGGCGCAATATACTGATACTAGAAAAACCACTGAGTGTATTTACTTTTGCAATATCAAATTCACTTTGCACCGTGCCATGCTGATCACACAGACGCATAAACAAAGGCATACCGCCCAGCGCTTGGATATGTTTATCCAAGCCCATTTGCTGTAACACAAACATTGCATTCGGCCATAACGTTACCCCGGCACCTATAGAAGAAATCTCACTATCGCGCTCAAATATGCTCACCTGATAACCTTTTCGTGCTGCAAGAATGGCCAGCGCTATTCCCCCGATGCCCGCACCCACAATGGCAATTCGCTTGCTGTTCATATTCTTTACCTCAATAATTAACTGAATAACCATTATCACAAAGTCATTTTTTAAGATAAATTAGTAATAATTGCGTTATTAATCCCATATTTTGAGTTAATTAATGATTGATAAAATCGAACTTCAGTGGTTACTCAGCTTTCAGTGCGTATATGAACAACTGAGCTTTAAACTCGCAGCCGAACAACTGCAATTGCCTACATCTAATGTTAGCCGCCATGTCGCGTTATTAGAGAAGCAACTTAATTTAAGGTTATTACAACGTACCACCCGAAAAATGATTGCAACGGCTGCAGGAAAACAACTTTATCAATCTATCACCCCACTGATACAAGCAATGAATGACTCGCTAGAAGAGGTGTCTGTGTATGGTGATTCTCTTGCCGGGCACCTTAAAATCATCATGCCTGATCTGCCTTTTTTAGCCGAAATAAGCGCAGAGTTTTGCTCTGTGCATCCACAAATACAACTAAGTTGCGATACGCAATTAAATCCAACCGAAGGCTTGTTAGAGGGATTTGATCTGGTGCTACGCTTTGGCCGTGGGCCATTGGACGATTCAGGTTGGATTGCTAAAGAACTGCTGCGCTGGCCCAGTTGCATTGTTGGCGCGCCACAACTGATAAACAATGCGCCACCGCCTCACTCGCTAGATGAGTTAAGTAAAGTTCCTTGTATTACTAGCTTATCAGTACTGCAAGGTATGCCTTGGCGTTTTAAACAACAACAAGCAGTGCAAGTAAAATCTAATTTTAAAGTAAACAGTGGCAACATGGCCAAAGCCGCTGCACTAAAAGGACTCGGCTATGCCATTTTACCCACTCATGCATGCCAAGAAGATATAGACAACGGCTCATTGATCAATATTAAACTCGACCATGAACCAGAAGATCTGGTGTTATACGCATTTTATGCAGGCAGGAAATACCCGCTAGAAAAGGTAAAAGTATTTTTAGAATTCTTAAAGTCTAAATGCATTGAGCTTAACTAAGATATCAATGCAATTAGAATTAGATGCACAAGTAAGCTAGAAGAAGGAAAGTATTAGCCCTCATACTCTGGTTTGCTAAAGATAACTTTTAAAACTCAAATCATCGAGGCGTTTAACCTCTGTCCAAAAAGTACTAAATGGTTTGATTATCCTCACCGCAGGGCAATTAATCATTTACTAATTAATTGCCCTGTGCGACGAACAGAAATCATCCCACTTTTTGTATATAGTCGATTGCCGTCATTTTTTATATGTGATGTTTCCAATTGAGAACGCCACAGGATCAGGATCTACAATTTCAACTAGCTTGTTATACTCTGCTGCTATCTGAAGCGCCATATTGGTAATGCCAACATTAAAAGAGGTACCAATAAACACCATTTTATCTGCATTAAGCATGCGTTGTTTAGCTTCACGAAAACGGTAAAGCTCAGTGTAGTATTCATCAAATAACAACACATACGGTTTAAACGAACGGTTCACCTTCGGATTTTTGTTTTCAATGTTAAACAGCTCCAATAACGAATCGTTTAAGCGGCTTTCATCAACTTTATGCCACGGTGCGGCTATTGGTTCTGGCAAACCATTTTTTTGATAGAGAGTCATTTGATCAAGGCGACCATGAATAGCGATGTAGTTTTTGTTACCCGCTTTACCATCAAGCCCATCAATATTTTGGGTGTTCACATTTTTATCACTAAGCCATTTATGTACTTCATTTGGCCCATAATCTCTATAAGTCGTAAATCGATGGTAATACCACGCTAAAAATTCGTGAGGATTAAATTTATACATCGCGCGAGTGGCCATTTTCATCGGTGTATAATTTTACTGCCAATGGTCCAATAACCGTCTTGCCCCCGGAAAGTTGGGATGCCACTGGCTGCACTTACACCTGCGCCAGTAATATATAATATCGTCATAAATAATCCTGTTTAATTGTAAGATTTACGACTCGTTATAGCAGCGTTTAGAGCCCTGTTGATTTCTAGCCAGTAAGTTAATTTGTGTAATTGCGCGCTCCATTTTTATGCGTGCTGAGCTATTAGCTGAATGAACGGTTATTGCTGGTGGTACAAAGCCATCAATAAACACTGCCCGCTCAATCCAAAGTAAAACATCATAGCCAGTGCCTTTAGTATCATTTCCTAAATCATGATCAAGGCTGAGCTGCTTTACTTTACCGGTCTTCAAAAGTTTAATCACTTCATCGGGCCAATAGGCTCGTAACCAACCGGCTGGAGTTTCCCTCTCATCATCTAAATATACGTTCATAGATTTATACCACTTAAAAAAGTATTCAGACTCTGAAAACAACAGCTAACAACCCTTTAAGTACAAATAGTGAATAACCGTTATTTCCCTGAGGGCGGCGGGGCTTGATTACGAATAAATGCGGGTATATCAAAAATATCTGAAGTTTGAGGTTTAGTGATTACAGCTTCTGGCTTTTTTAGTTCACTATTAGGCGCTTTATCATTAGGTTCAACAAGCATCTTAGCGCTTGCGCCAGTTGCTATGATCAACAGCTCATAATTAGTTGCTAAGCTCTCAATTTTAGACACACCACAGATCACTAGCGCATTAGGGCTAACTTGCTGGCGAACCGTGTCGGTGATGAGATTATAACTACCCAGTGAAATCTCATCTTTACAGTTTACTTGCACAATAACGCCGGTACTTGATGACATATCAACTTGGTTAACCAGCGGATTATTAAGCGCCCCATCAAGCGCGTTTGCAAGTTCATCTTCAAGATCGCACTTGCCTACACCTAATACGGCATCGCCTTGGCAATCCATAATTTTAGCAAAGTCGTTTAAATCAACGTTAATCAAACCTTGATAACACAGCATATCGATTAACGATTTTATTAATGAATGCAATATTTGGTTGCTGTGTTTAAAGGCATCAAACAAGCCAACATCATTACCTAACACTTCAATAAGTTGATCATTAGGTAACGTGATCACCGCATTAGCATACTCTTTTAAGGTATTCAGCCCTGCTTGCGCTATGTTGCTTCTAAACTGCCCTTCACTGCTAAAAGGCAATGTCGCTACAAATATCACTGGCTTATTTTGCTCACGCGCAAGCTGCGCTATAAATGGGCTTGCGCCAGTGCCGGTGCCACCACCAAGCCCTGTTGCACACAATAAAATATCGCAGCTATTTATTAATACTAACAGTTGCTCTTTACTCTCTTGAGCAGCCTGCAGGCCAACCTCAGGATCGGCCCCAGCGCCATAACCATGAGTGAGCTCTGCACCGATAAGCACGGCATCATCACTTTGTGTATGTTCGAGCACCACTTTATCGGTATTAACACTAAATAACTTAGCCTGCTTACTCTCTCGCTGCTCATAAATACTATTTAACGTATTACAGCCGCAGCCACCAATACCAAATACACCAATAGATAAACCATCTTGCTGCTCAATTAATTGAAACATAACCACTCCTTTCATCTTTAAAAGAAGCATAGCAAACAGGTGCGTCAATTCTTGACGCACCCAGACTAGCTAAGGTCATTAGAGGTAGTTTGTAGTAGCAGCTTTAAGCTTAGAAATAATTCTTTGCCGCAGCTTTTCAGGTTTAATAACCTCAAGCCAATGAGCACATTTAAATAGCTCATCAGTTAACTGCTCTGTATCAATGGTTTGGTAGGTGAGTAATACGTTTTTATCGTCAATATGTTGCTTGTCAGTCAGATAGCCAAGTTCAATAAAACCTTGATTAACCGCCGAATGGCTGGGCACTTTAACAATTAACTCAATAGCTGATTGCGTCATGCCTTTGTTAATAGCACTGCGTAACGATTTTAACTGCTCAGTGCTTGGCTCACGTCGTGTTTTTTGCAGTACCTGTACATTACGAATACGGTAAACCGGCATCTGGTAGCATTTATCGTGAAGTTGCCCCACCATAAACTGCACCATTAAAACACCACCTTGATCAACTAAGTTATAAAAACTCAATTCAGTAAATTTTAACCAGTGCGCCTCATCATAAAGCACTCTATAAAGCTCAGCACTCACAGCACGTTTGTGTTTAATGGCATGTTCAATTTGCTTAACCAACTGAGTATCAATATTTACTTTTAAGGAAGGTTTTGGCAGGGTTGAAAGCCAATCAGGCACATAGCCATTAAAACGTTTAAACGCCTGCTCTGCTTTAATATGCACAGACTGCTTAACATCGCTCGGTACAGATTGTGGTAGTAACTGCTCCAACAACAAATAATGCTCTGCAACTTCGGTACTCATTACTCTTGAGTTGCTACTTCGCCACTGCGCATTGATAGACCAGCCATAGGGCTTACTGCGGGTATCTTTTTCAAGCCCAAAGCAACCTTGCTCGTAAAGTGATTGTAGATCGCGTTGCAGCATACGAATTGAAATATCAAAGTCACGTTCAAGCAATTTTTGCTGCAACTGGTGGGTCGAGATAGAGCTTGGTGCTATTGGCACAAGCTCTAAAATTGATAAATGACGATGTGAATTCATTAAATTAGGTGGGAAGTAGTCATTTTTGAATTACTCTAAAGTGCTCTTGGATACTTCGTCCAAATTTTATGTCAGCTGATAAAGCTATACGATACCCACGTAAATAATGTTTATCTAACTTTGATCGATCTTTTAAAGGTACTGTTATGAGCTTTTTTTTCATAACTTCAACCGCATCCCATGCAGAAATATCAACTTCAAGAGAGGCTATTATTACTTGGTTTCCAGGACTCCCTGTAATACCAAGTATTAACGTCGGAGACAGTTTTTTATCTTTAATCCAAGTACCTAGATATTTATCATTTCCTAATTGCCAATATTTTTCTACTCTTTCGACGATTGCATCATCACTAGGTGGGTCTACTAAATTATACCCAACTCTATCGCCTAACGTTTTATCTGTGACCTTAACTAATATAATTGACTTTGTATTCCCTTTAAACAAACGGTCATATTCTAAAGGTTGTTGCTCAAGCCTAGTAATGTATTTTTCTGGAACACCCAAAGGACGAAAACTGTACTTAGAAGACTCTTTTCGCATATTAAATTCAGGCTGGTGAGTAGAAATTAATGCTTCTTCAACAGCAATAGCTGTTTGTTCATTTTCATACGGGCCTGCTATTTCGAGCTTATAGCTTGCTTTTTTTAACCAATTCTCAAGTTCAATATTATGTGTCTTTTTTTGGTGCGATGAGGCTCGTGTAGCAGACTTGCCCCTCCCCGCATATTTAATTTTGGAAGTCTTTGGGTCTCTGTATATATAGACATACTGTTCATTAACTTTCATAGATATCCTTTTAAGAATTAAAGCTTTTAACTATTTTTAAGTTATAAGCTGTGAGAGATCCACTATTCTGTAGCGATAATTAGATGTAACTAATTCTAAAAACTAAATAACAAACCCAATCTTCTGCTTCCCACCTTCTTTTAAATCGTTTTGTTCTTGTAAGATTGATAACATTCGCTCTTGAGTTATTCGTTTCTTTGAAAATTTCATTTGCCTTTTTACAATCGCAAAGTCACCTGGTGTTAACTTCGACAGTTTGAATAGCTTATGCATTAGGTCCTTCTTTAACACCCCTTGGCCCAATGTATCTTTAAATAATTGCTTAGCTTGAACCGAAGTTAAGTAGGTTAAATTTAAATTAAAATCAAATCGCCTCATTACCGCTTTATCTAGATTTTTAGCAAAGTTAGTCGCAGCAAAAAGTGGGAGTTGAAATTGCTCCATCTGGCATAATAATTCATTAACTGTTTGTACCTCCCAATTTGCCGTTGCTTGTTCACGGCTACACAACAAGCTATCAGCTTCATCAATAAATATTGCACTTCCTTCTTGTGTAGCTTGTTTAAATAGTTGAGCAATGTTTTGCTCATTTTCGCCAACCCACTTGCTTAGTAAGTCAGATGCTTTGATCGAAATAAGTTTAAAGTCAGCTTTTTCGCATAAATAATTCACAAAGGCTGTTTTACCTGTGCCTGGCGGGCCAGTTAGCAATGTACGTGAACTTGAATACTCTATTACAGCCTCTTCCACCTGTTCGAGTGATGCATACTCAGACTCTACGTTTACCATTTGTGGATTAAACTTTTGCGCTGCTTGATAAGTTAATTCATATGTTGAAAAGCCGCATGCAGTTAAGGTGTCTTGAATATTCTCTTCAATACATTCACGTGCTTCTTGAGCTTTAAATCCACATAACCTCGCTACATGTACTGCTTTAGCAATATGAGCTGGCAGCAAATTCTTTTGAGCAGCTAACTGACTTATAAAACTGTTACCAACACTCAAGCCTTTAACATATTTGCCGATCATTTTTTCTTTAGTTGCTTTGTTTAGCTCAGGAATTTCGTAAACAATATTAAATCGTCTAATAACGCTCTGTGGTAAATCCTCTAAATGGTTGGTGATCCAAATACTCACCACCGGGTGATTTTCAATGTAAGTATGAAGTAATTCTTTTGAAAAGCTCTTAGAGAATAAATCACGCTCAAAAATATTTTCACATTCATCCAGTAACAATATTGTCTTTTTACGTTTTGCTACCAGCTTACTCACCACATTAAAGTGTTCTAAACGTAGTTCAGAGCTTGCGCTTCGGCTATCGAGCTCGTTTGTTGGGCTTATTAAATTACTACCTTTAGCTTGCACCTTAAGCAACTGCGAACCACACGCTTGCGCTATATATTTCGCCAATGAAGTTTTACCCGAACCTGGCACACCATAAAATAGAATACTCAATGCTTGATCACCCGTCTTAGTCGCATTTTGCGTAGCTTTTAGTAAAGTATTTAAATCTAAGTGAGATAAATCAGCAGCGCTAAGCTCAGAAGCTTCACAAGGAGTTACTAAACTAGATAGAATATCACTTTCACTATTTAACTTACCCTCGAGCAGGCTTTTAGCAATTGCGGTTGGTAGTATTAAAAACTCATCTTCCCCAGCAAATATCTCCATATCCATAGAATACATGCCAGATTCAATAATTAACCCAATTTGCTTGTTAAGCAGTGCCTCATCAATACTAAGCACGTAAGCTATTTTTTCTAAAATAATGCTCGCGTAATCGTCACGTAAGTATTCAACAAGTTCGCGCAATGGTTTACTGAGCGTCATACAGCACGAAAAAATAACTAAAGGAGTAACCGCTTTTGGCAGTGAAAACGCTTTACAAAATATATACACATTTTTTTGTATCGTTTTTGACATTGTGTTGATTGCTAAATGATCTAATCGGGCTATCAAATCATCAACATCTAAGCCCTGTAAATTTGTATAGCTAAAACCAGAAATGCTACATAAAGCCTTTTTAAATAGCTTATCTTGCCAAAGCACTTCTACGTCGAACTCTTCTAATAATTCAGTGGTAAAGTGTGCCACAATACGTTTTAATTGAGGGGTTGTGTTCATGCTATGTACCTAGTTGTTTGTAATCAATAAGTACATAGTAACCGGTATAAAGTAGTATTTTATAACGTAAAAAAACGCAAACAAAATAAGTGCAACGCATTGATTTTAAATAATTTAAGTGTTTTTTCTTTCTGCTTTTTTAATTGGGAATTTGCAATACTTTGTAAAGCATTGTTTTAAAAAACAAAAAATTAAATAAATTAGGTAATAGCGTTAATATAAACTTTATTAGGATTTATATGGAAATAATTAATAAAAACCCTGGCTCATTTGATAATCCTATTACTATCAAAAATAAACATCAAAACTCAAAATTATCGAAAGAATACAGCGCTCGTGGTGAGGCATACATTCATCGCCCATTATTACAAAGCTCTACTAAAAATAACAATGGCGATGAATTTGCATTTGATAAGGCGCCAGAAGGAGATGAACATTTTGCTTTAAATGTTATCTCCAACCCTAACTTACAACCACTTGATATTAAAATAGCCTTAGCCTTATTTGAAATACTTGAATGGCGTCACAAAGCTGAAGGCATGGTTTACTTATGTACCTCAAAAGAGTTAGACCTCGAAAACTATGGTGAATTCGGGGAGGATATTGTTTTTAGCGATGGATTTGAGAGAGAAATAGACCCTACCCCGCTTGCTGACCAGTTATATAAGTTATTCAAAACTTCAGTCTCTACCGATATTTTGAATAAAGTGCTCACCCGATTAGATAGCTTTCACTACATAAACGTAACTCCCGTTACAATGGCAAATTCAAAGCTTGCTAAACCAGAACAAAAGGCTAGTAAGAATAAAGCTTATTTAAAGCTAATTGAAATTAACGAAATGATGGATACAAAAAACCTCACCAATATTTGGGTTGTAAATAAGGAATTAAAATGAATAAACATAATTATTGCCGCAGAATTATGGAAGTGTACGGTGTTATTGTCGACTTTGAAGGGAATATTGCTAGAACTAATGTACCAGGCCCTATAGATGAAAATGAAACACTTAAAGGTTGGACTAATCGAGTTTTAGGTGATGACGTTGATGATGTCTCATTTAGTTTGCAGCACACTTATGCACCACAAACTAGAATGAGCACTATTATTGATGACTCCCATGATGCTGCACAGCAAGCCAAAAAGATACTAAAGAACACAGTTAAAAATAAAACTGACCGCTTGAAGGAAGAGCTGGAGCAGGAATCTTTAAAACACCAGAAAAAAATTAAAAAGCTTTTAGCTAAGCAAAAAGCTAAAAAAGAAATCCCCTTAGAAGTGTCCTCCCCAAAAGCCGATGATTTAGATCTTGAAGAAGTTTATGGCTTAGCAAAAGATTTAACTCTGCATCCAATAACTGAGCAATTAATAGACTCCGCATTTAATCGTGAAAGTTTAACTCCTGAAGAGTTAATCTTAAATTTAGTGATGTCGTTAAACTTACGTGTAGATGAACTCGATAAACTCAGAGACCTTAATCCTTAATATCGACTTATAGAGTTAGCATTGTTGACTATAAACCCAATCTCCTCTTGCTTATTTAGCTAATTTATATAAATTAGCTAAATACTCTTCTCAAAGTACACTCTTATGAACGAGCAAGTGATATTCGATAATATCAAAACAGCGTTAAACAACGCGCCACGCAATCAGTTTACTGTCGAAATGCACCTACAAATGATTAAATACGCTGATAATCTAAAAAGCATAACCGCTAAAGAATTTTGCCAAGGCGTAGGGTTAAAAGACAGTTTTGGCACTGAATTTTCAAAAATGCGCAACCTCACTCAACGACTCAAAGCCGCAGGCTTAAACACCGACTTGCTCTAATAACGCTTTCACAAGGATTAAACGAAACTCCAATGGCTATTAAAAAAACAGAACTCTATTCATCTCTTTGGGCAAGTTGTGACGAACTACGTGGTGGTATGGATGCCAGCCAATATAAAGACTACGTACTGACTATGTTATTTATGAAGTACGTAAGCGACAAATTTAAAGGCGACCCTTACGCCATGATAGTCGTACCAAAAGGTGCCAGCTACGACGATATGATTGCCGCTAAAGGCGATAAAGAAATTGGCGATAAAATTAATAAAATCATTTCAGCCCTTGCTGAAGAAAACGACCTTAAGGGCGTGATTGATGTTGCCGACTTTAACGATGAAGACAAGCTCGGCAAAGGCAAAGACATGATTGACCGCTTAACCAAATTGGTAGGTATATTTCAGGGGTTAGACTTATCAACCAACCGTGCTGGCGGCGACGACTTATTAGGTGATGCTTATGAGTTTTTAATGCGCCACTTTGCGACTGAATCAGGTAAATCAAAAGGCCAGTTTTATACGCCATCTGAGGTTTCTCAAATATTAGCCAAAGTAGTGGGTATAACAAAAGATACCCCGCAAGATGCTACGGCGTACGATCCTACATCGGGCTCAGGTTCGTTATTATTAAAAGCCAGTGACGAAGCACCCCGAGGGCTGTCTATTTACGGGCAAGAAATGGATAACGCGACTAGCGCACTCGCTCGTATGAACATGATATTACACAACAATACAACGGCTAAAATTTACAAAGGCAATACCCTGTCTGATCCACACTGGAAAGACGCAGATGGTCAACTAAAAACCTTTGATTTTGCCGTGGCTAACCCGCCATTTTCCAATAAAAACTGGACCAGCGGCTTAACCCCAGAAAACGACTTATACAACCGCTTCACTTGGGGCATACCACCAGAAAAAAATGGCGACTACACTTTCTTATTGCACATTATCAAAAGCTTAAAAAGCACCGGTAAAGGTGCGGTGATCTTACCTCATGGCGTGCTATTTCGTGGCAATGCTGAAGCCACTATTCGTGAAAACCTGATCAAACAAGGTTACATCAAAGGCATTATTGGCCTGCCGGCAAACTTGTTCTACGGCACAGGTATTCCTGCTTGTATCATCGTGATTGATAAAGAGCACGCGCAAAAAGCAGTAACCAATTTTAATGAAGGTGATGAACAACTGCCAACGGTAACAGGTCGCCCAATTTTTATGATTGACGCCAGCAAAGGCTACATTAAAGACGGCAACAAAAACCGCCTACGCAGCCAAGATATTCATAAAATTGTTGATGTGTTTAACAAAGGGTTGGAGCTTGAGCGCTTTAGCCGTTTAGTCCCCTTAGATGAAATAGCCAAAAACGATTACAACCTTAATATTCCCCGTTATATTGACTCTTCAGAGCCAGAAGACTTGCACGATTTAAGCGCCCACCTGCAAGGCGGTATTCCTAACCGTGATATCGATGCATTACAGCATTACTGGCAAGTGTTCCCAAGCATTAGGGCGACTCTTTTCAAGCCAGCGCCTGACCCTAAACGAAGCGGTTACAGTCTCTGTATGCTTGAAGCCAGCCAAGTTAAAAGTAGCATTCTTGCTCATCAAGAATTTAAAGACTTCGCCAGCCTCAGCTTATTGCCATTTAAGAACTGGATACCTGAAGCCAAATTAAAAGAAATTAAAGTAGGCGATAATCCAAAAGAGTTTATTTTCGATATTTCAGAAAACTTACTCAGCGCTTATGCCAATAGCGAACTACTTAGTAAATACGATATTTACCAAATTCTGATGGACTACTGGGCCGATATCCTACAAGACGATGTATATGTATTGGCACAAGATGATTGGCAGGCAGGTAATACGTTACGTGAGTTAGTGGCTAAGAAAGGCGAGAAGCTTAAAGAAACGCCTGATTTAATTATCAATAAAACAAAGTACAAAGCCGAGCTTATTCCGCCAAGCTTAATAGTTGCTCGTTATTTTGCAGGTGTTCAAGCCAAGATTGATGCCCTGCAAGCTAAACAAGATGAAGCAACTCAAACACTAGAAAGCTATCTTGAAGAACATGGTGCTGAAGATTGTTTATTAGCTGACGCCATGAACGATAAAGACAAAATCACCAAAGCCAGTGTCGCTGCCAGATCTAAGTTAGCAACCGATCCTGAAGAAGTTAAAGTACTTAAACAAGCAACTAAGTTGTTTAACGCTGAAACTGCTGCTAAAAAAGCAGTAAAAGAAGCGCAAGAGGCTTTGGATTTAGCCGTATTTAACCAATATCCAAAACTGACTATTGATGAAATTAAAACCCTGATTGTCGATGACAAGTGGCTTGCCACATTACAAGCGAATATTATTGCTGAAATTGAGCGTGTCACTCAGCAAATGGCAAACCGTGTTAAAGAGCTGGAAGAGCGTTATAGCACACCGTTACCAAAGCTATCCAACTCGGTTGATGACCTAAGTGATAAAGTGGCAGTTCACCTAAAAGCAATGGGCTTGGAGTGGTCATTATGAGTGCTTTAGAGCAAATGATTCCTGATGGTTACAAGCAAACTGACGTTGGTGTAATTCCTAAAGATTGGAAATCAGATCAGTTGGGTAATTATGTGGAGATATGTAGTGGTGACAGCCCATCAAGATTTGAGTTTAAACCAGAAGGTATTCCTTACTTTAAAGTTGAACAGTTAAATAATCACCCTGTCTATGCAGAAGCGACTCCATACTTTATTGAAAATTCAAAAGTAATTTCATCTGGCAGTGTAATTTTTCCCAAAAGAGGAGCATCGATCCTTTCCAATAAAATTAGAATTCTTAAAAAAGATTCTTTTATGGATACAAATTTAATGACATTGACTTGCAGTGCGATGTTAGATGGTAAGTACCTGTACAATCAATTAACCTATTTAGGACTAGATTCTGTTGCGGATACAACTTCAATCCCTCAGATAAATAATAAACATATAATACCTTTTTATATTCCTGTTCCAACTATCGAGGAACAAACCGCCATTGCCAATACCTTATCCGATGTTGATGCACTATTAACAGAATTGGAAAAATTGATCGCGAAAAAACAAGCGATAAAAACCGCCACCATGCAGCAACTGCTAACAGGAAAAACCCGTTTACCGCAGTTTGCTACTAACACTGAAGGCCCTGACGAAGATAAGCGCAAAGGCACAAAATCCAGCGAACTAGGTGAAATCCCAGAGGATTGGGGTGTGCAAACCGTTTATGAACTAGCAGAAGGTCAAAAATCATTATTTGATGATGGTGACTGGATTGAAGCTGAATATATCACTGATAAAGGTGTTCGCTTAATTCAAACTGGGAATATTGGTGTTGGCAGCTATCAGGAAAAAGCAAATAAAAAATATATTTCTGAAAGTTCATTTATAAAGTTGAAATGCAAAGAGTTAAAACAAGGTGATTTGTTAATTTGTAGGTTGGCTGAACCTGCTGGTCGGGCATGTATATTTCCTGACATTGGAGAAGAAAAAATTATTACGTCTGTTGACGTAACTATTTTTAGACCTCCAGTAGAAACAGTAAATAGAGAGTATTTATTACACTACTTTTCAACAAACGAATGGTTTAGCTCTGTTCTGGAACAAGTTGGAGGTACAACTCATAAGCGTATTTCTAGGGGGGCATTGGGTCGTATCCGAGTACCAATACCTAAGTTAGCAGAACAAACCGCAATCGCCACTATCCTCTCGGATATGGATAACGAAATTCAAACCCTTGAACAACGCTTGACGAAAACGCGCCAAATCAAGCAAGGTATGATGCAACAGCTACTCACGGGTCGTACAAGGTTGCCATTTAAGCAGGCGGAGGAAGCTTAATCATGAGCTACGACTACAGTGCAACCCTTAACCCACAAAAAGCGCTGATATGGCGTATTGTGCATCGCAATAATATACCGTGGATTTTAGATAACGGCTTACATTGCGGCAATAGCTTTTGTGGCAATAGTCAGGTGCAATCACCTAACTGGGAAGCAATAGGTAGTTCAGAGTTGATACAAAAACGAGCAACTCATCCAGTACCTATTTCACCATTTGGTTCTTTAAATGACTATGTGCCGTTTTACTTTACCCCTTTCTCGCCAATGTTACTCAATATTAAGTCGGGCCGAGGTGTTGTACAGAGGGCTAACGAAGATATCGTTATTTTGGTATCATCGTTACACAAAGTTGAACAACTGAACTTAGATTTTGTCTATACAGACATGCATGCATACTATCAGTGGGCGAATTTTTACTCTGATTTAAATAACTTGGGAAAAATAGATTGGCCTATTTTACAAACACGAAATTTTGCTAGGGATCTAAATGATCCAGCTAAGTTTGAACGCTACCAAGCAGAAGCATTGATAAAGCAGCATTGTCCGATAAATGCTTTAGTCGGTATAGTTTGTTACAACACGCAAGTTGAACAACAATTAAAACAACATATTCAACAGCGCAATATGAATTTGGACGTTATTGTACGTCCGGGATGGTACTTCTAATGATCACTTATACACAAGGCAATTTACTCGAAGCAGATGTAGATGCACTCGTTAACACAGTTAATACTGTTGGGGTTATGGGTAAAGGCATTGCATTAATGTTCAAAGAGCGCTTTCCTAAAAACATGGCTGAGTATGCTAACGCTTGTAAAGCTAAACAAGTAAATACTGGCAAAATGTTTGTTACGCAAACAGGCGAATTAATGGGTCCTCAGTGGATTGTTAATTTCCCTACTAAGCAGCATTGGCGTGCAAAATCTAAAATGGAATGGATACAAGACGGTTTAATCGACCTTCGTCATTTTTTAGAAACCAATAATGTTAGCTCTATAGCCATACCGCCACTTGGCGCAGGACAAGGTGGATTGTCTTGGCCTGATGTTAAAGCGGAAATTGAAAAAACATTATCAGACATTGAAACCACTAATATTATTGTGTTTGAACCTACCAGCCAATATCAAAATGTGGCTAAAAAATCAGGCGTTAAAAAACTTACGCCAGCAAGAGCATTGGTTGCAGAGTTAGTGAGACGCTATTGGATTTTGGGCATGGAATGTAGTTTGTTAGAAATTCAAAAACTCGCTTGGTTTTTACAAAGAACTATCGAAAATACGGGCTTGAAAAACGAATTAAAACTTAAATTTGAAGCAAATTATTATGGCCCATATGCCAATAACTTAGAACATTTATTGAATGCGCTTGATGGTAGTTATTTAAAGTCAGACAAACGTATTCCCGATTGCGAGCCGTTAGATGTGATTTGGTTTAATGAATTAGAGAAGCAAAAAGTTTCAACGTACTTAAATACTGAAGCTAAAGAATATTTACCAGCATTAGAAGAAGCAACTGAAGTAATTAATGGCTTTGAATCTCCTTTTGGTCTCGAACTTTTATCTACAGTAGATTGGCTTGTTACTAAGCAAGGGTGTGATAGAACCGTTGAGTCGATTAAAGAAGGCATGGCCAATTGGCCTGCTGGTGCTAAATGGGCGCAGAGAAAACTCAATATATTTAATGATAAAGATATTGGGTTTGCTTTAACCAGCTTACAAAGGCTTTCTTAAGGTAACTTGATTATTGTTTAATTAACTAAAACCATAATACATCAAACTAATATAGAATATTTACTTTAGAAAATTAGACAATACAAATTTTAACGAAAACACTAGTGACAAGGATGATAAGGTTAACTATTAATGAGTGATAAGATACTAACAACTATTGATGAACTATTTGCAAAATATCAGTTTTCTATTCCTAATTATCAACGTTCATATGCATGGGAAGAAACTCAATTAGAACTGTTTGTTGAGGATTTACGTCATCAAATAAAAACTCAGGCCGTTGATGCCAAGAAACCATACTTTATTGGTACGCTGTTATTACACAATAAATATAGCCAATATTCATACCAAACTGTCGATATAGTAGATGGACAACAACGCTTAACAACAACTTTAATTTTTATTGCGACTGCGCTGAAAGAGTGCGCAGAAATTGAAGACTCTGATTTTATTAAATCTAACTATATTTATCATCCAGAGTTCGAACAAAAATTCAAAACAATAACTAAAGATAATAACTGCTTTAGATCTGCTATTTTAGGTATTGATAATTTTGATGAAGCACCAGACAGCCAATCTTCACAAAAACTCATTTTTGCTCGCGATTATTTTTGCAAACATGTAAAGCCTCATGAATGGTCAGCAATGATAAATCAACTTCGCGAGGCACAAGTTTTAGCTTATGTAATCGACGATTTATCTACTGCGACCCAAATTTTTGAGTTTCAAAATGACCGAGGAAAAAAACTAACTAACCTAGAGGCAGTTAAAAGTTTTTTGATGCACAACGTACATTTAAATTCAAAAAGCGCCTCTGAAAATAAACTAGAGTCGATTCATAGTAACTTTGAGTCTATTTTCCGTGATATTGAAGAACTTTCCACATACCCACGAACACCTGAGGAAGACAGTATACTCTCTTATTACTGTGCAGCTTTTATACCTTGGACTGATAACGAATATTTACAACCCAAAAAGTTAATTAAAAAACAAATTAATGCTTTAGAGCACAAAGGGTCTGAAGCTATTGTTAGTTGGATTAATAGCTTTATCTCGAACCTAAAACAAACCTATAAAAATGTGTTAAGTATATATAAAAGCATGGATGAGCTTGCTGAATTTACTCATTTAGTTATTTTAAATCGCCTTGCACCTTTTTGGCCTCTGCTGATAAAGACCTATCACGAGGATGATTCAAACGGTAAAGTGCAATTTAAAAATGCGTGTCTTTTAATGGAGAGGTTTAGCCTTAAAGCTTATGGACTAGCTAACTTACGCGCGAATGCGGGTAATTCTCACTTGCTTTGGATAGCAAAAAAATTCGACAACAGTGACCATAATTGGGGCTATGAATGGCTATTTGAAGAACTCTCCAATATGAGTAGTTGGTGGGATATCCCAAAACGTATGAAAAGCAATATACAAAGCCCTAATTTCTATAATAATAGTAAACAATCAGCATTATATATTTTATGGCGTTATGAGAACTATCTTCGCTCTGGTAAAAACAATCAAAATCAATGGTCAAAACTGTCATGGAGAGATATTGTTATACCTAAAAACAACGCAGAAAAACTGAGCCTTGAGCACATCGCGGCACAGAATAATGAATTATCAAAACATTTAGTTAGCTGGGATGTTGATGATGAAGCTGAATTTAAAGATATAGCTTTGCATAGGCTTGGGAATTTAGTTCTTGATAGTATTTCATCTAACTCATCGAAAAAAGATCATGCTTTTAATAAAAAATGGCAGAGACTTTCAGAGAGCTCAACCTATTTGAGCCAAGGTGAGCTAAAAAAGTTTATTTCGCCAGAAACTAATACATGGGATATATCAGCCATTAAAAATAGGCAAGGAAGCTTAACCATGTTTATTGAAGAGCAATGGGGCTAAATATCAAGTTAGATGTATTTGCTTGACCGTTGCTTGACTGGTTTGTCGAACAGTTCAATACAATACTAGTGCTATAAACTTAACGCTTTGAAAACAATATATTTAAAGCCAATAATTTGCTTGATTGAAAGATTTTATAAGGAAGTATTATGAGTAATGTTGGTCAATTAGAACGAAAAACCCAAAACCGAGCAGTAACATTTTTCAAAGAGCAGCTAAATTACGACTATTTAGGTGATTGGGAATACCGCGAAGGCAACAGCAACATTGAAACAGCATTACTTACTAAGTGGCTTAAAGCCCGTGGAACACCTGAAGCGCTTATTAAGCGTGCATTACGAAAATTAGACGCTGCCGCAGCCCTAGGCGAAGGTAAAAAGCTATTTGATGCTAATAAAGATGTATACCGACTACTGCGTTATGGCGTAAAAGAAAAAGAAGGCACGGGTCAGCAAAACCAAACGGTATGGCTGATTGACTGGCAAAACCCAGAAGCTAATCATTTTGCGATTGCTGAAGAGGTGACAGTAAAAGGCGACCAGCTCTCACCTAAAAGAAAGCGCCCTGATATTGTGATTTACGTTAACGGCATTGCGCTAGGCGTAATTGAATTAAAGCGCTCCTCGGTATCAGTAAGTGAAGGTATTCGTCAAAACTTAGATAACCAGAAAAAAGATTTTATTCGTAACTTTTTCACCACCATGCAACTGGTTATGGCGGGTAACGATACGCAAGGTATACGCTACGGTACAATTGAAACCTCTGAAAAATATTACTTAGAATGGAAAGAGCCAGATAGCGCACAAGGCTTACCAGCTGCGGGGGTAACAGCAGACACCTTACTAGATACTCATCTTGCTCAATTATGCGATAAACATCGGTTTTTGCAGCTTATACATGACTTTATTGTGTTTGATGCAGGCGTTAAAAAAACCTGTCGCCATAATCAGTTTTTTGGTATTCAAGCCGCTAAAAAACATGTAACAGCAAAGCAAGATGGTATTATTTGGCACACTCAAGGCTCAGGTAAAAGCCTCACTATGGTGTGGCTCGCTAAGTGGATACGCGAAAACATAACGGACTCACGAGTATTAATCGTGACGGATAGAACCGAATTAGATGAACAAATTGAGAAGGTGTTTTCTGGTGTTGATGAAGAGATATATCGTACCCAAAGTGGCCAAGATTTAGTTGCCACCTTAAACCAACCTAACCCTTGGCTATTTTGCTCATTAGTGCACAAATTTGGCCGCAATGGTGAAGCTCCCAGCGATAAAGACGATGAAGAAGCGACAAAAGATTATCTTGAAGCACTGACTAAAAACTTACCCAATGACTTTGCTGCTAAAGGCAACTTATTTGTGTTTGTGGATGAGTGTCATAGAACGCAGTCGGGTAAGTTACACGAAGCAATGAAAGCGCTTTTACCTGAGGCTATGTTTGTTGGATTTACTGGTACACCATTAATGAAAAAGGACAAGAAAAAGTCTTTAGAGGTATTTGGCCCATACATTCACACCTATAAGTTTGATGAAGCTGTAAATGATGGTGTAGTACTTGACTTAAGGTATGAAGCTAGAGATATAGATCAGCATTTAACCTCTGATAAAAAAGTAGACCAGTGGTTTGCTGCAAAAACAAAAGGGCTTTCAAACCTAGCCAAAATGCAGCTCAAACAAAAATGGGGCACCATGCAAAAGGTGCTTTCGAGTAAATCTCGCTTAGAGCAAATTGTTAGTGACATTTTGATGGATATGGAGATCAAACCTGCACTTATGACCGGCAGAGGTAATGCCATGTTGGTTTGCGCAAGTGTGCACCAAGCCTGCGTTGTTTATGACTTATTTAGTAAAACGGATCTTGCTGGCAAATGCGCTGTTGTGACAAGTTATCAGCCTTCTGCAAGTAGTATTAAAGGTGAAGAATCAGGTGAAGGTTTAACTCAAAAATTATTTAAGTACGACACCTACCGAAAAATGCTGGCGAACTATTTTGAGCAACCCGAACATGAAGCTGCAAAACGCGTAGAAGAGTTTGAAAAAACAGTTAAAAAGCGCTTTATTGATGAACCTGGTCAAATGCGGTTACTTATTGTGGTAGATAAGCTATTGACCGGTTTTGATGCTCCTTCTGCTACCTATTTATATATTGATAAAAAGATGGCTGACCACAATCTGTTTCAAGCAATTTGTCGTGTAAATAGGCTTGACGGTGAAGATAAAGACTATGGTTATATTATCGATTATAAAGATTTATTTCGCTCATTAGATAAAGCGATTAAAGATTTCACCGCTGAAGCTTTTGATGGTTACGATGAAGAAGATGTCGCTGGTTTATTAAAAGATCGCCTCAAAGAATCTAAATCTGATTTAGACAATGCATTAGAAGCTGTTAGAGCTTTATGTGAACCAGTAAAAGCACCAAGAAATACTAAAGACTTTATTCATTACTTTTGTGGTGAATCAGGAGTTGAACCAACAGATGAAAACGAACGCAATGAAAAAGAAGCACTACGTTTAACCCTTTATCAAACCGTTGCCAAACTTATACGTGCGTACGCCAATGTTGCAAATGAGATGGATCAAGCTGGTTATTCACTGACTGAAGCTGAAAAAATAAAAAAAGAAGTCGCTTATTTTGAGAAAGTTCGTGACGAAGTAAAACTAGCCAGTGGCGACTTACTCGAAATGAAACGCTTTGAGCCTGCAATGCGACATTTACTCGATATGTATATTCGTGCTGATGACAGCGAAATACTCATGGATTTTGAGGAACTTGGCTTAATAGATTTAGTGGTAAATAATAACGGCGCAGGACTTGATTCATTACCTGAAGGCATTAGAAATAATGAAGAGTCGATGGCGGAAGCGATTGAAAATAACGTTAGAAAAACCATTGTTGATGAAAATCCTGTAAACCCTAAGTACTTTGAAAGCATGGCTACATTACTTGACGCTATTATTGCGCAGCGCAGAGAGCAAGCTATAAGCTACCAAGACTACCTAGAACAAATTAAAGCTTTAGCTAAAAAAGTTGTGAACCCTACAGGCAATAATGCCCATAACTATCCTGCTTCAGTAGATAGCCCTGCCAAACAGGCTATTTACGATAATTTTGGCAATGATGAAGTACTTACAAGTAAAATTGATACCGCAGTGCGCTACACAAAAAAAGCTGAGTGGCTTGGCGATAGGTTTAAAGAGCGTGAGATTGTTAATGCAATTAGGCAAGAGACAGCAAGTTATGAAGTCGATATCAATGAAGTTATGGAGCTTGTAAAAGCCCAAAAGGAATATCATTAGTGAATAAGGCTAATACTGAGGTAATACAAGTTGGCGGTATTGATATTGAAATTAACCGACGAGACATTAAGAACATCCATTTAAGCGTTTTACCGCCCAATGGCAAAGTTAGATTATCGGTACCTAATAAAACAAGTGAGCAATCCATTCGGCTTGCTATTGTTAACAAACTTGCTTGGATTAAAAAACAACAAGTTGACTTTGCAAAGCAAGAACGACAGTCAATCCGTGAAATGGTCAATGGTGAGTGTCATTATCTTTGGGGAAAAAAATACCGGCTAGCAATAAAAAAGCCTGAGGGTAAATTTACCGTTACCGCGAAAGGTAGCGGTCAGTTAGAGTTAAAAGTGAATGAGAATACATCACCCGATAATTGCCTCAAGTTATTAAACCGTTTTTATCGTGATGAAATGCAACGATCAATTGAAAAGTTACTGCCTTCATGGCAAAAAAAGCTTGGCGTAAAAGCGGATTCACTTAATATCAAAAAAATGAAAACCAAATGGGGCAGCTGTAATATTCAAGCAAAGCGGGTTTGGCTCAACCTTGAACTTGCTAAAAAGCCAGCTGAATGTTTAGAGTATATTTTAGTACATGAGCTAATCCACTTACTTGAACGACACCACAATGAACGTTTTAAAGCATTGATGGATAAGCATATGCATAACTGGCGCGAGCGCCGAGACTTACTAAACAGCTTGCCTTTAGCTTACGAGGATTGGCAATACTGATAAACATAAGAGAGTTATTTTGAAGCTTGAAATAACCACATTTCATAAAAACTAAAAACGAGAGACATTGCCTCTCGTTTTAAAATCACGCTCGTTGAATAACAAAAAAATACTAAACTAACCCATCAACCTCACATACTTCTCCGCCAGTTTATCTATACTTTCACTATGATTCGGATCGGGCTTTATACAATCAATGGGGCATACACTCACGCAGGTGGGTTTGTCGTAATGGCCTACGCATTCGGTGCACTTTGCAGGGTCGATTTGGTAGATTTTAGCGCCCATATAAATGGCTTCGTTAGGGCACTCTGGATCGCACATGTCGCAGTTAATGCATTTGCTGTTTATTAGTAATGCCATGATTTACCTGTTAAACAGCTTGTTTGAAAGGATTGCGGGTGTCTTGGTTTTCATCCAAGTTGCGCATAAGTATGGCGTGCTCTAAATCGATAGTATCAGGCAGTGGAATTTTTACTATGTGGCCTGAACCTTTAGCATCGGTAATACTTTCGCCCTTTTTGTTTTCCATGCATTCAAGGGTAAAGCTAATATTACCTTTAGGGGTCATCAGCTCTAATGAATGACCCACACAGAATTTGTTTTTAACATCAATCTCAACTAAACCAGTGGCATTTCGCCCTAATACTTCGCCAACAAATTGTTGCTTGGTAGAAACTGAATGGCCGTATTCGTAGTTTTGATAATCTTGATGGGCGTGGCGCTTTAAAAAGCCTTCGGTGTAACCGCGATGGGCTAGGTTTTCTAATGTTTTAAATAAATCAGCGTCGAATGGTTTTCCTGCTGCGGCATCGTCGATTGCTTTACGATAAACCTGTGCTGTACGCGCAACATAATAAAACGATTTAGTACGGCCTTCTATTTTTAAGCTATGCACGCCCATTTTTGTAAGCTGCTCTACGTATTGCACGGCGCGTAAATCCTTTGAGTTCATGATATAAGTGCCGTGCTCGTCTTCAAAAGCGGGCATATATTCACCTGGGCGGCCTTGCTCTTCAAGCATAACAATATCGTTACTTGGTGCGCCGTCGCCAAGAGTAGGAATAATCTGCTGAGGATCAAATTTATGTACCATTTCACCGGTTTCGTTTTCAACACCCGGTTTTACATCGTATTCCCAGCGGCATGCATTGGTACAGGTGCCTTGATTTGGATCGCGTTTATTAATATAACCTGACAACAAACAACGGCCAGAATACGCCATGCATAATGCGCCATGTACAAATACTTCTAGCTCTGTTTCTGGGCAAAGCGTGCGAATTTCACTTATTTCTTCAAGTGATAGCTCGCGGGACAAAATCACCCGTTCAATACCTTGCTTCGCCCAAAACTGTACGCTTGCGTAGTTAACTGCGTTTGCTTGTACTGATAAATGAATAGCCATATCAGGCCATTTTTCACGTACTAGCATGATTAAACCCGGATCTGACATGATCAGCGCATCTGGCCCCATAGCAATTACCGGTTCAATATCGCGTAAATACGATTTCACTTTGGCATTGTGCGGGGCAATGTTTGATACTACATAAAACTTTTTATTCAGCGCATGCGCTTCATCAATGCCTATTTTTAACGTTTCCAGATCAAATTCATTATTACGCACTCGCAAGCTATAACGAGGTTGCCCGGCATACACCGCATCAGCCCCATAAGCAAAGGCATAACGCATGTTTTTTAAACTGCCTGCTGGTGACAATAACTCTGGGATAAATGGTTTAGTTGAAAAAAACTCTGAGGTATTAGTGGCTGACGGCATGTGCGCTCCATACATCGAACCGAGTACAAGTCGGTTGCATGAATAGTTAGGGTAAATAAAGCGCGCAAGTATAAGGATTACGATTAACCGCAACCTTGATCAAGATCATAAAAGACTGTAATCAACTAGCAGGATCCTTCTGCTCGTTAAATCAATTTTTACTCCCGAGCTGGTTTGCAAACTGACTAACAGCATCAACGACTTGTTGCGCACCTTTTTTAATTTTGCTCATTACAATGCCAGACTCGTTGGACAGCTCTAAGCCTTGTTGTGCTTTAACTTTGCCTTGTTCAATAACCGCCACTGTTGATTGCGTTAAACTTTGATTTTGTTGTACCACATCAACAATCTCTTCGGTTGCTTTACTGGTTCTTGAAGCTAATTGGCGAACTTCATCGGCAACTACTGCAAAACCACGGCCTTGATCGCCCGCTCGGGCGGCTTCAATCGCGGCATTAAGCGCTAATAGATTCGTTTGGTCGGCAATGCTACTAATACTTTGTACTATATTTGCTATAACCTGAGACTGCTTATCTAGTGCTGAAATCTCTTTGCCGGCTTGCTCCATTTGAACGGCTAATTCATTCATAACTTGTACTGTTTGTTGTACTACTTGCGCACCTTGATCGGCGATATTGTCGGTCTCTGTTGATGTGCTATGGGCAATACTTGCAGCAGCTGCAATAGCCTGCTCTCTTTCTACCTGTTCGGTGATCACAGTGGCAAATTTAACTATTTTATAAAGCTCATTCGCCTCATTAAAAATAGGATTATAAGACGCTTCTAACCATACAGTATTGCCATATTTATCAATGCGTTTAAAACGACTTGCGATGTATTCGCCCTTGCGTAATCGCTTCCAAAACGCATCATATCCGGCTGAATTGGCTTCATCCGACTCACAAAAAATACGGTGATGTTGACCGACTACTTCTCGCTCAGAATACCCCATACCTTTTAAAAAGTTATCGTTTGCTCTTAATACGATTGCATTGGTGTCAAATTCAATCACAGCTGTAGAGCGGTGCAGTGCTTTAATTAAATCTTGATTTTCACGGGAAGTTTCTATGGTTCGTGTTAACAAAGTGCAGTGCAAAGTAAGATGAATAAACTGCCCATGCTGATCGGTTATTGGGTGTAAAATGCTCCGCAACCAATCGCGTTTTCCACCTTGGCGTGTAAATTGAATTGCCCCAGCCCAATGTTTACAGTCCTTTATCGCTTTTTTAAATGAGTTAAAATCAGGATTTTGTCTGGCATTTTCAGGTATAAAATTAAGTACACTTTGCTCCAATAACTGTCTATCTGAGTAGTTAAATTCGCGTTCAAAATTAGTGTTCTGTCTGATCACATGGCCCTGTTTATCGAGCTCTAGAACAAGCATTTCGCTCTCTAGACTTTGCTTTACCTGCTCGCCAATAGCAAGCATGCCTTCTAATTCGGCAATTTTATTTTTAAAAGATTGGTTAAAAAACATATGTTACCCTAGTTATTTAGTGTGCACGGTATACATTTTTAGCCAGAAAACGTATCTAATAAAATGAAAACGACTAAACAATATAAAAAAAGTGTAGCTTAAAGCTAGTATACTATTGTACGTAATATAACTATTTATAGCTCAAAAAGAGTTAAAATATTTCTTTTTCTGTGATGGATAAGAATTTTTTACCTAAAAAGAAAATGAAAATACCAATTCCACTAAGATAAACTTAAATATAATCAAAATAATGAAAACATTGCTCATCAATTCTTCCGTCACAAAGGCGGGGCATGACTGCTGATTATTCAGCTTTTAGTTGTTTTAAAAAAGTATATCTGGCAGCAACAAAGCGAGCCTAAGTGAATAGTTAAAGTGGTTACTTTTTACATTTTTGTAATCTTTGCCTAGATACTTTTTCGTTAGAACAATATGTCGACCACTTCATTCTACAAACTGTAGATAATCCAGTAAGGTAGATGGGAGCACATGTTAATTAGCTGCAATGGCATTTAAACCTTGCAGCCAATCGTTCTTACAAGCTATCACCAAAGAGTTACTTAGAAAGTAACACCTCAGGTGTTTGTAATAAAAATTGCTTGCCATTATCTAAGCTTATTTCGATATAAAACACATGGCTGCTTTCAAATTCAGGCGCTGTATTGAGCGTAAAATTAAAGTATCTTTGCATCATAACGGGTAGTAACTCTTGCACTTTTGCAACTGTAATAGCTTCTTGGCTGTTCTCAATATTAAATTCAATGACACTAAACACATCATTTAAACTGCTGCCAGATGTTAAATCAGCACTAAAGTCAGCGGACGAATAAATATTAAGCTTGGTTAATTTATTATTAGCCGGAATAACAACAGGCAAAGTTACGCAATTTTCAGCATAAGTTTTGCCTTCATCAAGTTCGTTACCGTCGCTGTAAACATTGGCTCCTGAAGCTTCAAATGATAAGTCAACTTTATCATAAGAAATTAAAGTATTCGCTTGGTACTCACCACCATTAACCGCTAGTTCAATCTTATTTATATCAATTGCAATAGCTGTAGGCGGGCACTCTAATACAGCCTCGTTGTCTGAACCACACGCTGTAATAAAATTGGCTAACAGCACAATCACAAATAACTTTTTCATTATTATTTCCTTTTTAGATATTCAATTTTCTAATTACAACTCAAATGTATGAAACAATTACGACACAGTAATAATTTCCTGCTAATAAAGCCCTGTTTCCTATACTCGGCCCACGGTTATTTAAATATCGCACAATTGTCATCAAGCTAGTTTTTAATAAAACTAGGCATTGCCTACTAAAACGCGTATAATTCGCGCCCGTTAATATTCACACTTTTACTTAAAAATTATTGGAGCATAAAGATGGCTTTAGAGCGTACTTTCTCAATCGTAAAACCTGATGCAGTTGCTAAAAACCACATCGGCGCTATCTACAACCGTTTCGAAACTGCTGGCCTTAAAATCGTTGCAGCTAAAATGGTTCACCTTTCACAAGAGAAAGCGGAAGGTTTCTACGCAGAACACAGCGAGCGTCCTTTCTTTGGTGCTTTAGTATCTTTCATGACATCTGGTCCAGTAATGGTTACAGTTCTTGAAGGCGAAAACGCTGTTCTTAAAAACCGCGAAATCATGGGTGCTACTAACCCTGCTGAAGCACTAGCTGGTACTTTACGTGCTGACTACGCTGATAGCATCGACGAAAATGCTGTTCACGGTTCAGACGCTGTTGAATCTGCTGCTCGCGAAATCGCGTACTTCTTCGCAGACGAAGAGCTTTGCCCACGTACTCGTTAATTCGAACGCGCTAAGCAAAAGTAAAAAGGGCTTTCGAGCCCTTTTTTAGTCATTAGTTAAAGTATTAATTATCTAATTTATGATGTTTTACTTAATGATTAAAGTGAGTGGATTGTGTACAATTCGCCTTTGTAAATTTTTATCACCACCGTCACTGATTAAGGTTGTTTCATGACCACTGAGCAAAAAAAGATTAACTTATTAGATTTAAACCGAGATGCAATGCGCGAGTTATTTGTATCGTTCGGTGAAAAGCCATTCCGTGGCGATCAGGTGATGAAATGGATTTATCATTTTGGCGTTGATAACTTTGACGAAATGAGCAACGTTAACAAAAAGCTGAAAGAAAAACTAAAAGCAGAATGTGAAATTGTCGCGCCTGAAATCACCGTACGCCAACAAGCCAGTGACGGTACAATCAAGTACGCGCTGATACTTGAAGGCGGCCAAGAAGTTGAAGCCGTGTGGATCCCAGAAAAAGAACGTGCCACCTTGTGTGTATCATCGCAAGTTGGTTGTGCGCTTGAATGTACATTTTGCTCAACAGCGCAGCAAGGGTTTAACCGTAACTTAAAAGTATCTGAAATTATCGGCCAAGTTTGGCGTGTGGCCAAAGACATAGGCCTTGATGGCAACAGTGAAAAGCGTCCGGTCACCAACGTCGTTATGATGGGCATGGGCGAGCCATTGCTTAATCTTAAAAACGTAGTTCCGGCAATGGAATTAATGATGGACGATTGGGGTTTTGGTTTATCTAAACGCCGCGTTACTTTAAGTACCTCTGGTGTGGTGCCTGCACTTGACTTATTGAAAGAAAAAATCGACGTTGCATTGGCTATTTCTCTACACGCACCTGATAACGCATTACGTGATATCTTAGTGCCAATCAATAAAAAATACCCAATTGAAGAGTTTTTAGCGGCGTGTCGTCGTTACATTGATGGCTCTAAAGCCAATAAAGATGTGACCATTGAGTATGTGATGCTAAATGGTATTAACGACAGCACAGATCAAGCCCATGAATTAGTTAAAACACTCAAAGGCACACCATCTAAAGTGAACCTTATCCCGTTTAACCCATTCCCGGGTAACGAATATACACGCTCTAGCAACAGCCGTATTGACCGCTTTTCAAAAGTGCTACAAGCAGCAGGTATTACCTGTATTGTTCGTCGTACTCGCGGTGATGATATTGATGCGGCCTGCGGCCAGTTAGTTGGTGATGTAGTTGACCGTACAAAACGTTTAGCGAAAAAGAAAATGCGCGACGATAATGCGATTGCGGTTAATATCCACCAAGCATAATCTGTTGTCGTGAATCAAAAGCCCTTAGCGCTGCTTTATTTTTAAATAAATGATGCAAGATAAGGGCTTTTCGGTAATATAGGTGCATGGACAATAATAAAGAGAAGAAGTAATGCGATCTTTACTTGCTTTAACTATCAGTGCACTCGCTTTAACTGGGTGTGTAACTGAAAATAGTTATGATGGCAATGACAAACCAGTCGTTGAAAATAAAATCAATAATACCGGCGCAGCACGTACCCGAATAGCCTTAGCATTAGAATATTTAAGCACTGGTAATAGCTCGCAAGCAAAGTATAACCTCGAACGCGCCGCGTCTTTCTCTCCTGATCTTCCTGAAGTCCATTATTCATTTGCTTATTATTACCAACAAGTCGGCGAAAACGTACAAGCCGATAAAGCCTATCAAAAAGCAATAAAAATTGATCCCAATGATCCTAATACCCGAAATAACTACGGGGTATTTTTATGCGGTATTGACGAGTACGACCGCGCCACAGAACAACTACTCAAAGCCATTGCCATCCCAAGTTATATACGAGTAGCAGAAAGTTATGAAAATTTAGCTCTGTGCGCCATTGAGTTTGATGATTTTGATAACGCTGAAAAATATTTCAAATCGGCCATTAATCACAGTTCAATGCGTGCCTCATCACTGATCAGTTTAGCCGCTTTGTATTACGCTAAAAGTGATTTACATAGAGCAAAAGAAATACTTGAGCGTTATGAGAATAGTGGTCAAGTATCGTCTCGCTCATTGCTATTAAGCTATTTAGTTGAGCAGCGTATGGGCCACATTGAAAAAGCCGAAACCACTGCGGCTATGATATTGCAAACCTACCCAACCTCAAGTGAAGCGGGGATCATTCGCGAGCAAAAAATCAAACGTAGTGAGTTTGAAATACTGCGCTCGCAATACCGCCAAGCAAAATTAGATGAGCTACAAGCAAATAGCCCTGCGGGAGAGGTGATCTCGGCACCCAAAATACGCATTGTAAAAAAGAAAAAAGCGCCAGCAACTAGTACGTCGGCGCAAAGTATCACAACGCCAACAATGGCCGTTAAAAATAACAATGCAAGCAGCAATGAATTAACTGCCGCGTTGCTAACCTCACCGGTTGCGCCAACGCAAAGCACCGCATCACAAAGTAGCCAGCAAAGCCAAGCAACAGTATCAACAGCTGTCGATACGAGTGGTATTTTGGCGGCTTTAAGTACCACAGCAATAACAACGCCAGTGCAAACAAACGTTGATACTACCGCTGTACAGATCAGTGCTCCAGCAAACAATAATGATCCTGCCGCAGTAATGTCTGCTCTGGTGGTCGCACAAACACCAAACAATCCAGCTGTAACTTCAACTCAAGCGACGGACATTGCATCATTAGCCTCTGAGGAGGCAGTTGCTAAAGCATTAGCAATACCAACTGTGCATTTAGCAACAGCGCCCACAGCGACTGCCGCAACGCCTCCCCAAACGCTTGCTCGCAGCAACAAAGCACAAGATGGTGTAAAAATTGTTTCTTTTGGTGCGCCCACTGATAGCCAAGCCGTTGCAAATAACAGCCAGGCTTCAACCCCAAGCCAAGCACAATTTAGTGATCAATTAACGGATGAAGAAAAGGTGGTTTTTTACCAGCCAAAACGCAACGCCGCCGTCTTCGCAGAGTCAGGATATAGCTCTACACCTGAAATCCGTTTTCAAGATCCGCAACAAAATACTCACGCACCGTTGCTAAATTCGCGGATCCCACAATTAACGACGCCTTACCATGTTTTGCAAGATGGTGAAAACCTATTTAGCATTTCAGTACGATACAATGTTAAACTACAGAAATTACTCCAATGGAATGGTCTGAAAGAATCTGATCGGGTGGTCAATGGGACGAAAATTTATCTCAACGATCCCAACATTTATTACGAAATTAACGTCGGTGATACTTTGTATAGTATTGCCACCAAGCGTCGCTTGTTAATTGATCAGTTAATGCGATGGAATAAATTAAGCCCGGATGTTGCACTTAAACCTGGGCATAGACTGTTACTAGTGGACCCTGAATCATACTCATTATGAATGATGAAAATACGGAATCAACAACGCTCACTCTTGGCCAAACTTTAAAAAGTAGCCGCGAGCAAGCGAATGTCAGCTTAGAAGAGTTGGCAAAAAATTTAAAATTATCGGTGTTGCAATTACAACGTCTTGAGAATGACGAACACCAATTAATCGGCCCTGCTACCTTTGTTAAAGGTTATGCAAAAAGTTATTGTCGCGCCTTTAATTTAGATACTGCGGCCGTTTTAGCGCTGTTCCCTGAACCTCAGGAAACCGTTAAAAAAACCAACATGCAAAGCTTTTCTAGACGAACAGAAAAAGAAGCCCATGATAGTCGGTTGATGCTGGTGAGTTACGTTATTCTGGCAATTGTTATTGGTTCATCCGCATTATGGTGGTGGCAAAATTCAACCCCTCTTGACGAACAAGTTGTAACGCAATCTTTAAATAGCTTTGCCGAAGAGACAGTTGCAGTCGCACAGGCAGAGCCTGACGTGGCGTCAATCAGCCAGCTAGAACAAGCTGGCCCTGATGAATCGATTGATGACCCCACTGCGGCGCAAATTATGGAGCAACAAGCCGATACCACCGAACTAGACGTTGTCCCGAGCGAAGCGTCAAGCGAGCCACAAAATGATGGCCTTGGCACCATAGTTATGCATTTCAATGAAGAAAGTTGGGTTGAAATTCATGACGGCAAAGGTGATAAAGTGGCATTTGGTGTTAAAAAAGCGGGTTATGATATGACTGTATCAGGTCATCTGCCTTTTTCTATCGTGCTTGGTAAGCATCAAGCTGTTGATATCACTCTTGACGGTGAAAAGATTGATATTTCCAGTTTCCCAAAAAATCGTTTAGCTAAATTTAATTTACCGTTAACAGAGTAGTCACTATGTTTTCAGAATCTCCTATTAAACGCAGAAAATCTACCCGCATCAATGTGGGTAACGTACCGATCGGTGATGGCGCCCCTATTGCAGTGCAATCAATGACCAACACCGATACCATGGATGTTGATGCAACTGTTGCACAAATTCAAGCTATTCAAGATGCCGGCGCCGATATAGTGCGTGTTTCCGTGCCGACTATGGACGCCGCCGAAGCATTTAGAAGCATAAAAGAACAAGTCACCATTCCACTGGTTGCAGATATTCACTTTGATTATCGTATTGCTTTGCAAGTAGCAAAGTATGGTGTTGATTGTTTACGTATTAATCCTGGCAACATTGGCAGTGAAGAGCGTATTCGCGCGGTAGTCGATGCTGCCCGTGAGCACAACATTCCAATTCGTATTGGTGTTAATGGCGGCTCATTAGAGCGTGATTTACAAGAAAAGTACGGCGAACCAACGCCTGAAGCGTTACTTGAATCAGCTATGCGCCATGTGAATATTTTGCGCCGTTTAGATTTTGATCAATTTAAAATATCAGTAAAAGCTTCTGATGTGTTTTTAGCTGTAGGAGCATATCGCTTACTTGCTAAAGAAATCGACCAACCTCTGCACTTAGGGATCACAGAAGCAGGCGGTATGCGTTCAGGCTCAGTGAAATCAGCTGTAGGCTTAGGTATGTTACTTGCCGAAGGTATCGGCGATACGCTGCGAGTATCGTTGGCGGCTGATCCAGTGCAAGAGATCAAAGTCGGTTTTGATATTTTAAAATCACTGCGCATTCGCTCTCGCGGGATTAACTTTATTGCCTGTCCGAGCTGTTCACGTCAAGAGTTTGATGTGGTTAGTACCATGAACCAACTTGAAGAGCGTTTGGAAGATATCATCGAACCGGTATCAGTATCGGTTATTGGTTGTGTGGTCAATGGCCCTGGCGAAGCGTTAGTGAGTGATATTGGTTTAGCTGGTGCAAATCGCCGCTCGGGCCTTTATATTAATGGCGAACGTCAAAAAGCCCGAATTGATAACAACAATATTGTTGATCAACTCGAAGGCTATGTACGCGACTTTATCGCACAAAAAGAAAAACAGACCCCTATCGACATTAAAATCGTCGAATAAATACAATATAGTCGGCAAACAAAGCCGTTTGCCGTTTACCTTTATAGCTAGAACGCTATAATGACGGGTCAATTTTTAGCATTCTTGTTGTGTAGTCATCTTTTATTACGCAAAAAACAGTTTTTAGGATTTAGCAGTGGCAAAACAAATTCAGGCAATACGTGGAATGAACGATTGTCTGCCGGGCGATACCCAAGTTTGGCAGAAAGTAGAAAACATCTTACGCGAGACAGTAGCATCGTTCGGTTATCAAGAAATTCGTTTTCCAATTGTAGAATCAACCGATCTTTTTAAACGCTCAATTGGTGAAGTCACCGATATCGTTGAAAAAGAAATGTACACCTTCGCCGACAATAATGGCGACAGCTTAACACTTCGTCCTGAAGGTACCGCTGTATGTGTACGTGCTGGTAATCAAAACGGCTTACTGTATAACCAAGAGCAACGCCTTTGGTATATGGGCCCAATGTTTCGTCATGAACGTCCGCAAAAAGGTCGCTATCGTCAGTTTCACCAATTTGGTTTAGAAACCTTTGGTATTGCCAGCGCTGATATTGACGCTGAAGTGATTTTACTGACGGCACAATTATGGCAACAATTTGGCATCAGCGAACATGTTCGTTTAGAGCTTAATTCTTTAGGTTCAAACGAAGCTCGTGCGCAATACCGTGATGCACTTGTGGCATATCTTGAGCAACATATTGATGCACTAGACGAAGACTCAAAACGTCGTATGTACAGCAACCCACTGCGCGTGCTAGATAGCAAAAACCCTGATGTACAAGCGGTTTTAGTTGATGCACCAAAACTGTCTGAACACTTAGATGCTGAATCAAAAGAACATTTTGAAAATTTATGTGAACGTTTAGACGCCGCAGGCGTCATATACACGGTTAATGAAAAGTTAGTCCGTGGCCTTGATTACTATAACCGCACTGTTTTTGAGTGGGTTACAGATAGCCTCGGCTCACAAGGTACTGTATGTGCAGGTGGCCGTTATGATGGCTTAGTTGAGCAATTAGGTGGCAAAGCAACGCCAGCTGTGGGCTTTGCTATGGGTCTGGAACGTTTAGTGTTAATGTTACAAGCATTGGAATGTGTTGGTGACATTCGTCGCAACGCTGATGTATATTTGGCAGCGATGGGCGACAAAGCCAGCATTCAAGCCCCTATTATCGCAGCTAAATTACGTGCTGAAGTACCTGGCTTACGTATCATGGTCCATGCCGGTGGCGGTAACTTTAAGAAACAACTTAAACGCGCAGATAAAAGCGATGCACTCGTTGCACTGATTATCGGCGAAGATGAATTAGAACAAGGCGTAGTGACAGTTAAGTATTTACGTGAGCGTAAAGAACAGGTCACCTTAGAATTAGAACAAATTAAAACGCTTTTAGCTGAGCTAATAAACAGCTAAAAAAGACGAGGTAGTAATGGATATTTATTCAACAGAAGAACAACAAGCTGAAGCGATCAAACGTTTTTTTCGTGAAAATGGTGTATCACTGGCGCTAGGTGTAGTGCTTGGTTTAGGTGGCCTGTATGGCTGGAAAGCATATAACCAAAATCAAATTACAACTGCTGAAAGTGCCTCTGATGCATATACTCAGCTGGTTGAAGGTGGTGAAGTATTAGGTTCGGCAGATACATTTATCGCAGAGCACAAAGATACTAACTACAGCGCACTTGCAGCCTTTGTTGCTGCTAAAGAAGCCGTAGAAAAAGGTCAACTTGATGTAGCCAGTGAAAAGCTCAGCTGGATAATGAATAATGTTACCAATGCAGATTTAAAAGCAACGGCGACCACCCGTTTAGCTCGCGTGCAAATAGCACAGCAGCAATACGACCAAGCTTTAACAACGCTTAACGCTAAACTTGCAGATTCATTCACTGCAACAGTCGCTGAGCTTAAAGGTGATATATACACAGCTCAAGGCGATGCAAATCAAGCTCGCAGTGCTTATCAGACTGCTGCAGATGCAGGTGGTCTGGAGAATAACCCATTATTGCAAATCAAACTTGATGACTTAGCAGTAACTAGCCCAACGGCGTAAGGGGTTACCATGAAAAAATTAACAGCGGCAACCATAGCGCTATGTATGGCAACCTTAGTCGGTTGTTCATCAAGCGATGACGAAGACGAACTGGTATTGCCTGAAATCGTTAATCAGTTTCAAACCAAAGTAATTTGGCAAGAAAGCATTGGTGACGGTGTTGAACATTACTTTTCTCGGCTAACACCGGCGGTATATAAAGACCGTGTTTTTGTAGCAAGCCGCGCTGGTAAAGTCGAAGCGCTATCGCTTGAAAACGGTAATACTCTTTGGGAGACTGATGTTCGCGAAAATTTGACCTTTTGGCCATGGCAAAGCGACATTAGTGCAAAATTATCCGGTGGTATTTTACAAGCTTATGGTAAAATTTTTATCGGCTCTGAGCATGGTTATTTAGTTGCCCTTGACCGTGAAACGGGTGATGTTGTTTGGCGTAAAAAAGTACCCGGTGAAGTGTTATCAAAACCAGCTGCCGGTGATGGCCTTATATATGTTAACCTAGGCTCAGGTAAATTATTAGCCCTTCACCCAGATACCGGTGAAGAGCGTTGGAGCCATGAGCAAGAAGTACCCGCATTAACACTACGCGGACAAAGCTCTCCGACCGTTGCTAACGGCGGTGTATTAGTTGGCCTTGAAACAGGCAAGTTAAGTGTACTTATCTCTGATAGTGGTTACTCTGCGTGGAGTGCTGAAATTGCTACAGCAAAAGGCGCATCAGAATTCGAACGTTTAGTCGATGTTGATACACAACCTCTGATCAGTGGTCCTTATGCGTATGCTATTGCCTATAATGGTAACTTAGCAGCTGTAGATATTCGCTCTGGTAATGTTGTCTGGAAACGCGAATACAGCAGTTACCGTGAAATTGCCATGGATACCCAAACTATTTACGTAGTAGATAGTAATGGTGTTGTTTATGGATTAGATAAAACCTCTGGCATTGAACGCTGGAGTCAGCCAGCCCTTCGTGGTTGGTACTTAACAGGGCCTGCGGTAGCAGGAAATTACTTAGCCATGGGTGACCAAGAAGGTAATCTACATTGGCTGAATAAAGAATCAGGCGAACTTGTATCGCGTGAAGACTTCGACAGTTCAGGCTTTTTTATTGAGCCAATTGTTGCTGACGACAAACTGATTTTATACACCCGAGATGGTGAAGTTAGTGCGGTAAAAATACCGGACTAATTTGCTAAATAACTATAAGTTATTAATAGTTAATTTATTTTTTTAAGGCTTCGCTATGCGAAGCCTTTTGTTGTTTTTTTAAGAGGTAGTTTATGCTTCCCGTGATCGCTCTAGTTGGGCGACCCAATGTGGGCAAATCCACATTATTTAACCGTTTAACACGTACGCGTGATGCACTCGTTGCCGATTTTCCAGGCTTAACGCGAGATCGAAAATATGGCCAAGCTAATTACGATGGCTATGAATTTATCGTGGTAGACACGGGCGGTATTGATGGCTCTGAAGAAGGCATCGAAATCGAAATGGCTGATCAATCGCTACTGGCGATTGAAGAAGCCGACATCGTATTATTCTTAGTTGATGCACGCGTAGGTATGACAGTAGCTGATCAAGCTATTGCCAACCATTTACGTAAACAAGAAAAGAAAAGCTTTGTTGTTGCCAATAAAACTGATGGTATTGATGCTGACTCAAATTGTGCTGAGTTTTACCAATTGTCACTGGGTGAAGTACATCATATTGCAGCCGCTCATGGCCGTGGTATTACCTTGTTACTTGAACACACCTTACAGCCTTTGCTTGCAGAGCTGAGTGCACAAAATGATGATGGTAAAGGCGATGACGACGAGTTAATCGATTTATATTCTGAAGATGATGAAGATTCTACAGCGCATGAAGCATTTGCAGATAAGCCAGTAAAACTCGCTATTATCGGTCGTCCTAACGTAGGTAAGTCAACACTGACTAACCGTATATTAGGTGAAGAACGCGTTATTGTTTATGATATGCCGGGCACAACCCGCGATTCTATTTATATTCCAATGACCCGTAACGAAAAAGAATACGTGTTGATCGACACCGCTGGTGTACGTAAACGCAAAAAAGTCAGTGATGTGGTTGAGAAATTCTCAGTGATCAAAACCCTCCAAGCAATCGAAGATTGTAACGTGGTGCTATTGGTTGTAGATGCCCGAGCTGGCATTTCGGATCAAGATTTAAGTTTACTTGGTTTTGCCTTAAATTCTGGCCGCTCACTGGTTATTGCTGTGAATAAATGGGATGGCCTTGATGATTACGTGAAAGATCGTATTAAATCGGAGCTTGACCGTCGCTTAGGCTTTATTGACTTTGCACGCTTACACTTTATCTCAGCTTTACATGGTACAGGTGTTGGTCATTTGTTTGAGTCAATTGACGAAGCTTATGAATCAGCAACTAAACGTATTAGCACTGCTATGCTGCGCCGCATCATGGATATGGCACAAGCTGATCACCAGCCGCCATTGGTTCGTGGTCGCCGCGTTAAGCTTAAATACGCGCACGCGGGTGGTTATAACCCACCACGTATCGTAATTCACGGTAACCAAGTACATGATTTACCAGATAGCTATAAACGCTACTTAATGAATTACTATCGTAAAGCATTAAAAATTATGGGCACGCCTATCAAAATCGAGTTTAGAGAAGGTGATAACCCATTTGCAGGACGTACTAATAAAGTGACTCTTTCGCAAAAACGTAAGATCCGCGCATTTAGTAAAGAAAACCGCAATAAATGATATAGCTGTAAGCTGTAAGCTGTAAGCTGTAAGCTGTAAG
>NZ_JACJFL010000018.1:0-72602 GCF_014164575.1 Pseudoalteromonas sp. SG41-1 | reverse complement strand
ATTTTGCTTACCCTGAGTTGATGGGGGAGATTAAATATTGTCCAAACTGGGGTGCTTACTTTGCCGCGTAAGGAGGATATCCAGGCTCTGGATCGTCATGACTGATTAAATCGCACCTTCCCTAGATGCGGTTTTTCAGGTTTTTCTATAAGACCACGTCGTTCGTAATAACGAACAGTCTCAACATTGATACTAGCTTGTTCGGCTAATTTTCCAATTGTGTACATGTGTTATATTTCTCCGTATCTAAGTACGGAGAAATATATCCCTATCTACGTAATTAAGCCATAAAACTTCGTTAGCCTTGAGCTTCTACTCCTTGTTTTATTTATTTCCTGATGCCTGGTTATATGCCCTAATATCGATCAAGTTGTTCTGAGCATAATCTCCCGCAAGGGATGCATTTGAGATCACTGCAATCTGCTTATCCACAAATGCTTTATCTTCATCAGACACACTGTCAGAGATGTAAGCGCCACTCTCATCCTTTTGACGATACTCATTTAGCATTTGCTCCCTTAGACCAAGCATTTCAGGCGACCAACTCGATGAGTCTTCAGAGTTGAAAACGCGCCCCGCCAAACCTTCATTGAAAGCTTGAGCGAAAACTTGACTTTGAATCGGGGTCAATCCCATTCTCTGCCCTTCGCTGTATGCTTCCTGTTTAAAATCATCAGCATACTGCTCTAGAAACTCACCATATCGATTATTAACTGCCGCACCGAATGCCCCCGCCAACATGGCTTCAGACTTAGTGCCCCAGTTTACTTCGGAGGCATACTGCGAACTCGATCCACTGTATGCATCATTAAACGCCGTCAATGGGTTTTCCAAAGAGGTTCCGGCATCAACGGCGGCTTTTAAGCCATCCCAGGTTGATTTGCTGGCCACAGTAGCGTTGTGCAAGAAACCTCGTGAGCCAGGATCTTCAAGCGCTTGTTCTTTGTAACTCTCATAGTCTTCGCCAAAGTGATTCAGGGTATGCAGAGCTGCATCAGTATGCTTGCCACTGAAATCACCAATAGCACTGGCGCTGTTGAAGAACATTTCAGCACCAGAAACTCCGCTATCATCAGCCATAATACGTGATCGCCACTGAGATCCAGCTTCACTGTTTAGTTCAGATTGATAGGTACTTGTGTCAGTAGCTACGGCCTGTTGGGCTTGCTGCTGATGCGCATTCAACTGTCCATCTATACCAGACAGATTGGTTTGGTAAGCCGATTGAGCTGCGTTGAACTGAGTTTGAACTGTTGCTGCATCCTCGTAGCCGCCCAATACACCCGATTCAACTTGGCTTTGAGCACCACCAAAAGTAGGTGCAGCTGATGACAAGCCTTCATTAGAGCGCGGTTGAATTGATCGTAAATCGGCTCCGGTAGCCATGGCCATAACAGTCATTGCTGCTTGATAATCATTGTCTCGTTCAGCGGGCGTTGAGGAGTTGCTATAGGTTAAAGACTCCATAGCTGCGGCCACATACGCCTGATTATCATCAGGTAGCAAGCGCTGATACATTGGAAGGTTTTCACGTAATCGGTTACCTGCTTCAACATGCTGGTTCATATAGCGACCTAAATAATCCATGACTTCAGGATTATCCGCTGCTAATCGAGTTAACGTCGAACCATCCGTGTTCCTTTGTCCTGATAGACTGTAGCTGGCCTGATCAAGCTCACTAAAGCGGTTTGATGCCGTGATAACGTCTTGTGCTGAACTCTGAAGTGACTGATAGTCTTGGTTAGACAACGACATTTCAACGCCAGAACGTCTTGAATCTGAAAGGTCCTTAACCATTGCATCGCGATACTCAGCACGTCGTGAATCACTCGATGCCAAGCTTTGCATTTCCCCAGTGAGTGTATTTGCGGTCGTTGATCGAGAACTGCCTTCTGACGACTCAACTTGGCCACTAAAGTTTCCACCTAAATCCAAGCCTGCTCGTAACCGTGATATTTTTGGCACTCTTGAGGATTCGGGCTTATCGACTCCAGGCAAGTTACCTTGTCGGGAGTCATTCCCCCCTGTACCAAGTAATCTTCCCAAGAAGCCTTTATCTGCTACTTCTTTATCATCGGTATTTGTAATGGTTCCATCTCCACCGACCCTTAGGCCTCCCGATAACACGCCCGATACCAAGCCACGTACAGCGTCTTTTTTATCGTCTCCGAAACCATACCGTGTTTGCAGGTCATCAGTGACCTGATTAACAACGGCGCTAGATGCGGAATTAGAAGAACCGATCTGACGTCCAACCGAAGAAAGGTTGTCGTAACTTAGCTTTTCACCAAAGGTTCGACTCATGGTATTGCCAACCTGACGGCTAAAGGCTTGAGTTGCCTGAGTCATGGATTCTTTTGCAGAGCCGACCATTGAACCCACTGCGTTTCCGACAGAGAAACTGCTTAGTAAGTTTGACGCGCCGGTCATTGCAGAACCCGTGAGGGCTGAATTTTGGAACATTGACTGTGATTGCATCACCGGGGCATTTTTCGCGACATCTGGACTTGCCAGCTTTTCATCAATGGCATCACCGTTTTGAAGACGTCCAGCCAAGTGGGTAGCGGTTATTGCTGAGCCATACACGAGCATGAGCGAAATTGCCGGAACACTCGACGCCAACATGCCGCCAGTAGCTATCCAGGTTTGCAGCACTGAATCCATCTGCATCATCCCAGCAAAAGATGGCACTTCTGTACCTGCAAAGGCATCAAGAGCCGACATTTTCCCTGCAACGGTTAAATGAATATACAGGTTAATGATGGCCATGACAGGCATCCAAAGTTGAATCCAAAGCAGGATTAACAAGTACTTCCCAGCCATTCGCATCCCGATTTGGCCAAGGGCTATCACAAAGGCCATCAAAGGGGTGATGGCGTAAATGAATCCCTCAAAAAACGTCATCATCGGACGAACAATACTTTGGAACAGAGTCTGCTCCGCCGCCCATTGCGTATTGCGCTGCTCAATCGCTTGGTTAACCATAACGGCTGCGGTGAAAGCTTGATCATCCATATACTTGCCCGTCACGCTTTGCTCATAAATAGGCAAAAGCACCGACGCGGTCATGTACTCTTGGGTGTTAACCGAAGCCAAACCAAGGTTATTCAGTGCATTTCGGATCACGTCATCAGTGTCCGTGGCTGACGAAGTCCCCAATGAGGCTGACAGAACCTGTTTAAGCCTTGGAATGAAGGTTGATTCTGTCATGAGTTTCAGTTGGCTGTAGGCATCAGTGCAGTCCAGATCTCTACTGCTACCACTGAGCATGATGCGCGTGCCATAAATGCGCGAATCAAACCTAATCGCAGTCATCGGGTTAGGATCACTCAGCACCTGATCGAGGTTCTTTTGGCCAATGTCGATACCAATCAAGGTGCACTCTTTGATGTAGTTAAACCACGATTGCTCGATGTCCGAGCCGCCGACACGATTTGCATCACCCAACCCAGAGCGATCCATCACCTGTTTTCTCACTTTAATCAGTGACTGTAAACTGGATGCAAAGCCGTATTCCGTCATGGCGGGAGTTGAGAACGCCGTTTCAAACAATCGCGTGATTTGAAAGCCGACAGTTGAAATCGTACTGCCTGCGGCAGCAACACCGATGGGCACATTATCAACCACTCGAACTTGTCCCGTGTACGCATCCTCAATGCTCACTCGGGTACTGGGTCCAAACATGGTTGCAAAGACTAACCATGAGACTAAAACGTGTTGAAAGTTAATGCCACGACCGCCTTGCATTAAGGCCTGAACAGAGACCATCAATACCCCAATGAGCAAGCCAATGCGAACCATTGAAGTAAAGTCGCCTGTACCAGTAATCATCGCGACAGCGTTCAAGACCTGCTCTAAAAATGCCGAATCCCCGATGGAATAGATCTCCCACATGACCTATTCCCCCAGTGCCGTAGATTTAACGGTGTAATAACGCTGTTTGCGAATGGTCTGAATCACCTGGTTAAAATGCGCCAGCAATTCTTGCTCTGAGCCGTATCTTCGCTGCAACGCAGCGTACTCCTCATTGATTTGGCGACGTGCACGTTCAAGGTCTTCCGTTAATAACTTCGCATAGGCATGATCTTCCACACCGGAGGTACTTCTAGCTGCATTGAGCATGTCTTCAACCAATGCTTGGGCCATCTCAACAGCAATAAATGGCGCAGCTCTTGAAGCAAACGACCTAGCAGCCCCTTCATTTAATGCAGAAAGTGTTCGAATCATGCCGCCAATGCTTGCAGGAGCCGAGGTCATAAAAGCTTTTTCAGTGGTGCTAGCTGCCCCTGTATTTCGAGCAAATTTAAAAATAATGCCGTTACTAGAACCTGTACCTAGAAGTAAATTTTCTACCTGGGTTGATAACCCAGTAAGAGTCACGTTAGTAATTGTCGGGTTCAGACAACCGTCTTGCGTCACTGTGTCACATCGGTACATAGCGACGTTACCGCCGTGAATTAGATGCTCAATAGTCACTTTATTGCCATTCAGCCTGGTCAGTTTTGGGGCTTTACCTTGGCCATCAGCGGCATTAGCTAGATCACCAACAATGATCGAACCCGTCACAGACATAACCGCTTCTAGAAAACGGTCATCCCCCGATGCAAACCAGCTTGATGCAGAGTGACGTTTCAGTGCTCGCCAAACCAAGTTGCCTTTAATCGTTTTGTTCACATCAGATGCCGCGACACTTGAAGCATTCTCGTAAGGGTTCTTACCATTGGATTCACTCCAACTGGTAAAAATGTCTCCAGCCCCTTTAAGTGAGCTCAACATGCTGGCTTCTGTTTGCCCCTTCTTACCAAAGGCGGCCAGGGTATCGTTCACGACTCCCTGAGCCATTTGACAGGAATTGCCAAAATACTCGTTCAACTGCTGGATTTTCTTTTGCAGAGTCTCCATGTGCTGGGAACATTTCTCACACATAGCACTGAGCGCCAATTGGAATGCGTATCCCTTGGCATTTGCCGCTACAGAGCGAAGTAATTGAACAAACTGATCTGCATTAACAAATGACAAACTTCCAGCGAACATATCAATGCCGCCACAACCGGCTTGGAATGACGGAGGCACCATAGAGACGAGGTTCTCGTTCATGATCCTGTTACGAACAACAACACTTCCGCCAGATATAACGCCACGCCGCTGACTCTCGAATACACCAGGCGCAGTGCTGTTGGTCATTGAACCAAATAACTGGTTCATCTCCTGTTGCAAGCTTGCTTGGCTCATAGACGAAAAACCAATCGCACAGACGATTAGCGATACTCGTAATACTTTTTTCATCGTTATAACCCTCCTTGTGCACGCAGATAGCGAACAAGGAACTCAGGGTCCTGTAATATCTTCTCATTAAGCTCTTGGGCTGACATCGCGAGTGACACGCCGGGCTGAACAGGTCTGGTGGCATAGTAAGTTTGATCGTCAATCCAACCGGCTTGATGGGCTGCGAGAATAATTCGATTATTGAGCTCATCAAGGCTCATTGCGCCTTGGCCAATCGGAGTGATGACATTAGGCGGATCAACTAAGAATACGGCAGGGACAGTCGTAACGGACAAGGATTGAGCTTGTCCTGAATCGACTTTGTAATTAGGAAACTCTCCACCCGGTAAAGGCAAGCCATCGACTGCAATAGCAAACACCTCGAAACCATAGTTCAAAGCCATTGATTCGATGATAGGCGCTTGAGCATGGCAGTAAGGGCAATCAGAACGATAGAAGAAGAATAAGCCAGCCCGTTTTGCTACTTCACCTAAAGCAATATCTCGTTGAGCGCCAGCTTCTCGATCCATCCGATTGGCAGCATAGGTAGCCAAGGGTCTGCGACTGATTTCATCCAAAACTGGATCGCCCATGACTACCTGCTGACTAACATCAGCAAACTGTGAACCCTTATCCATCATGACGCGCTGGAGATACAGATAGGCTCTGACGTTCTCATTCGTCGGCTCATCAATTGCCTTGTCCATGAACGACTGCATGTGCTCACGAAACCAGGCAGCACTGAAAGGCTTTAGCCCGCTCTGACTCGACTCTGCCGCACCAGATTCCGGCTTAATAAGCTCTTCAGCCTCCGCTGGCTCAGGAATGACCTGATACCAAAACCAGCCTTCCTGACCACGCTGATAGAATGGCTCGTCACTGGCATAGGCGGGTAAGATGAATAGAAAGAAAATAATGATTGGGATGGTCACCCATAGGATAAACCAAGGTAACAAAGGCGTTCTCATTGTCAGCTCCAGAAAATTTCATAGAGCTAACATGCTAATGATCCCGGTAAGAGCGATTGGCCAGATAGATGAAGGAATTGTGTGTGTTTCTGACTAGCTGTTGTGACTAGTAACAACAGCTAACGTTAATGAACAAAAGATATGATTTTACGCTTTGAGCGAAAGGCTAAGCCTCAGCATAGCCATCACTTTTATCTCAAAGATTAAGAGATAAGCTTTTGAGCAACAGTTTTTAGTTTAAGTTTTAAGTCGTCAGAAATAATTGGAAGCGCTACACCGTCATCGCCAACAGCTACTGCTGGCCCATAATCATCATAATCTTCACCAGTGTCAGCATTGATTGCCCTGTAACAATCTTTGGTTACGTCGATATCATCCTGTAGACCAACGTAATACCAAAACCACTTTTCAGTTTCACTAATCGTAGCTTCGATTATTTCAATCAACCCTTCGCGTGACGGAGCAACAATCATTTCAGCTTTTAGCCAATCAAGATAAAAACTAATTGGGATTACTGGCTCATCTTCGTCATGACAATGCAAAGCATATCCAATAGCCTCAATCACAACATAAGGATCATCATAAAAATAGCCACTCCAGCAGTGGCTATGGCCGTCACCACATTGATCATAGATTGGTTTCAACGATGAAGGAATTGGAAATACCGCATCATTACTGTTTTCAAATTTCTTTAATACCAGCGTTAAAAGCTCTCGATAAGGGACGATTTTCTGGTATTGCTCAGCAACGTCAGACTGAATTACATTAAGCGAATGACCAGCTAGTTTTTTGTTATACCAGAACTCGCCACTTCTGTTATCCGGATTGCCTTCATATTCAGCCAATAATGTCGCAGCTACAACAAGACCAACCAATATCGCTTCTGAGTCATTTGCATCTATGAATGAGGTTAAAACACCTAGCATTCGTGTTTCACCTAATGCTTCTTCAAAAGAAGCCTCAGCATAAAATGCATAAACATCATCTAAAGAGATAATGTTAAATTGCTCCCAAGCTTGCTGGATTCGCTGGCATACTTGAAGCGTAACACCTGCATCAAAATCCAAAGCTTGCAAGCGCTCAAAGCACTGTCTATTTGCGTTCTCAAGGTTTTCAACTCTATATTCAGAGGCAACTTGAAATGCCGCGTAGCTTTTAAAGCCGCAAAATGCTGCGAACGCTTCGTATAAATGGCTTTTCTTTATTGATGGAATTGCTGTTTTTAACTCAGAATGAGCCGTAAAAATGATGGGTTTTAAACTTTTCATATACATATCCATATGCTTGAGACAGTTATTAACCGTTATCAATCATTGCTACACACGATTACAACATGATCTCTCAAGCCATGTATGTATAATTAAAATTTAAGTAAATATTGGGTTCTCTATACGCCTTTTCAGGTCAATTTGCTGTTTTTCACTCGTGTGCAAGTGTGGCTAGCGCCACTAAAAAATATATAGGATTTTTGAAATTCAGGCAACCATCACAAAGAAAAACTGAAAACGTATGGATCGTGCAGTTCAAAAAAGGAAAAGATGAATCGACCAGATCAGTGCTCAAGGTAGACCTCTAACGTCTACTTCTGGCACATAAAGCAATATTCAGAAACTTCGAATACTACGTTAGCTCACTTTACTGCAATAACCGTAACCAAAATTTTAATTGAGCAACTTGGAACCATGACAAAGTACATTTTGCTCCCCACATGCTGCCAGAACTCGGCCTCTTGGGCATATTTTTTTGCTTTTTGGATAGCGACGTTTTCTGGCAACTGAGTTTTAGTTAGCCCCGAACATAGCAGCTTTGAGCACAAAGCCTTCCAAGGATGCTTAGGTACGCCGTCTGAAAGCCGTTCCACAAACCGATCCAGTGCATGATGAGTCACCACGACAGGTCCAATGTTCGGAACATTTATTACCTCATCGATGTCTCTCACCGTAACATTATCCACACTGTATTCCTCGAAGAGATATGAGAGCCAATCGTCCCGCTTCTCTACCGAGATCTGTGCTTCCTGGTATCGAGTGAGCAAGAACCTAGTCAGGCTGTAAAGTGAATGCTGAGTTGAGCGTTGTTTCTGTAACTTTTTGATGGCTCCTTTACTGACTCGGATTTGAAGCCCATTGCCGCTTCGGTTACTCCCCATCACCTCTTTCACTGACAATAGGTGGTGAATCGCATAGAGCTCAGCTGCAATTGGCTTTTGCTGCTCAGGTAGCTTGTCGTATTGCTCACCTAAATCGACCTTTAGCTCACCACCTCTTCGAAGGCCGGTCTTCCAGTAAACCGTAAACTCACCATCAATCTGCTTTGTTAACAGGGTTAATACCATCATGTTTGTTTCTCCTATTGGTTATCTTTTTTTCATTCTCCATGTTTTTTCAAATATGCAAGGCGCAAAAAAAGGGGCCGAAGCCCCTTGGATCAGATATGAACTTTCGGAAAGCCCATGGCACCGTAAACATTCAGCACATCATTCCAATCCCAACTTTTCACGCCGAGTGACGTTGGTATCGGGGGGATCAGGACTTGTGTCAGAATGCCTTTTTGCCAGGCTTTTTTCTTGAGTTCATTCGCTGCATTCAGGCCGGTCTCAGAGAGATCGTGATCTGCCCAGATGTACAGCATTTTCACATTACTTGGTGGTTCAAACCTAGCCAGTAGGGTTGCATTCACAACCGACCAACATGTTTGTCCCGTTGCTCTGGTAACCGCTAAAGCTGTTTCGATGCCTTCAGAAACACCTAATACTTCACCAGGCTCACCAATCGGAATGGCACCGCCAGTGATTGTTCTGTCACTTGGTATGGGCATCATCTTTTTAGGCTTTTCAACCGGCGCTTTGAATCCATCTTCACTTAGGTAGATCCGATGAAACGTGGCCGAACGCCCTTGCTGAGTAACGATTTTACCTAGCAGCGCTGGGTAGCTATCGATAAACAGACCATCTTCATCATGGTAAGGCAAGTTTGGATGAAACCTCAGCACCGAATCCCATTCAGGACGAAGCCGGGTAACAATGCCACGACGATGCAAGTAGTTCCAAACTGGTTGCGCACGAGCATCTGCAAGAGATAGCGTTTCTCCCCAGGTTTGATTCAAGCGATGGATAATCGCTTTGTCCTCGTCCTGCTTTCTAGCCTTCCAATCAACAGCGTTACGCGTTATTGCCCGAGAAGGTGCTTGTATTTGTCCGGGTTGAATACCAAGAACTTGGCCAATTGCTTCAATAGACTGAGCAAAGTTCCACCCATTAATCCAAGACAACAGTTCAAAGCCATCATGAAAGATACCGCAGGTATTACAAACGCCACCACCGGTATATTCAGCATCTTTGAACAGCCTAAAGCCATCACGACCGCCATGAACAGGACAAGCCACATGACGGCCTTTTCGAGCAATAGCGGCATCAAGTTCTGGCACCAACGCCGCCAGTATTTGAAGCCATTGGCCATTAAGATATGGCCTTACTGTTTCAATTTGTAAAGGTAACGCCATATAACCTCCTTCAGTAAAATGCCGACTCCTACCACAGGTGGTAAAAGTCAGCTTGGGTCCTGCATTAGCCGTTCGGTTAATACAGGAGCGTTAGTCAAGCTGGATACCATGTCGTCTTAATAGCCACATGATGGACTCACGAAGCACATCAGGATCGACAACCGCAGCCATCGCGCAAACACGAAAGCAAAATGGCGCAATTTCGTCATTTTGAATCCACGACAACACATCCTTGCGCAACCGAGTACTGACACGACCGTCCAGCAATACACGGATCGCATCCAATAGAATGCCTTCGCGTAACTGCCAGATTTCCGTGTCAGACCAAGTGACTGGGGCATCATTAAACTCAAATAGAAATTCGAGCTGTGATAACGTGTGTTGATGGGACTGCTTTTGTGATGAAGGTGAATGGGCAATGCCCCCATTCATTAAAGATAACCGCGTTCGGCAAGCGAAACGCAGCCCTCGTATGCGACCACGACATGGTCAAGCGTTCGAATATCAACAAGTGACAAGGCGTCACGGAGTCGATGAGTGATGCGTTTATCAGCTTCACTGGGTTCAGGATCACCCGATGGATGGTTATGAACCAGTATCACTGCTGCCGCATTAAGTTCTAGCGCTCGTTTTGTTACTTCCCTTGGATACACGCTCGCCGCATCTAAAGTGCCTTTGAACAGCTCTTCAAATCGAATGACACGATGCTTTGTATCAAGAAACAGCACGCCAAAGACTTCGTGCTCATACTCGTGCATCAGTGTTTGCAGGTATGAGAACGCCGACGATGGCTGTTCAATTTTTCGACCTTTACTCAATCGACCACGGGCAAGCTTGAGCGCCATATCTAAGATATCCGCTTCAGTCACTTGCTCAGGAACGATATAAGTACCGGCTTCTTCGCCAGCTAAGAACTTTTTGTTTTTCATAGGAGTCTCCCCAAAAAAAAAGCGGAGACGAACCCATGCCCTGAAGGGGACGGAATCGTCCCCGCAGGGTGGTAAAGTTGATGTGGTTACTGAATTAACAGTTGTTGTGTTACTTCGAATAACTCACGCTTCAGATCTTTGACGTCGTTAATCACGATGCTTTGAGGAAAGAATTTCTCAACACTGCGTGTTTGAATCCCGATCCCCAGCAGCTCAAAGCCACTGCGTCTGCACCGGTCAACAATGTCATGCGTGGCAGCCCAATCATCTGGGTCACCATCGGTTAGCACTATCATTAGCTTTCGCTTCTGTTTTTGCGCTAACAAACTGTTTGCCGCAAACCACATCGCTTGTGCCATAGGCGTACAACCTCGTGGTTTTTGGTCAAAACAGGCGGCCCGATGTCGAACCGATTGCTTGGGCAATAACGCGATAGAAACTTCCTGATGAATACCAGGAAAATAACTGACCGCAGGTACAACACCCGGTATGCCTTCCAGTGCCATGGCCAAAGCCAAAGCGGCTTCATTGGCAACATGAAAGTACTTTCGATTACCTTCGCCAATGGGTTTACCCATTGAACCCGATATATCGACCAGCAAGTGCACAGCAGCATTAGGCGCAATGCGAGGTTGCCTTTGAATAAACAATCTCGACTCACCGGCTTGTGAAGCGGCAAGACGATGGGTTGCAACTCGAAGACCGTGCCTTTTGGCATGATTCCGATTGTCCTGACTGGACTGAACCATGCCCCTAAGTCGGGCTCGAATTTGAGCGGACTCAGACGCCGATAAGGTCAAGATGGCCTCATCACCCAACATAGCCTGCTCTGCTTGGGGCAAACTGAGTGGAGTGACACCCTGATGTCCTTCAGCTTGTTCCGACAACACTTCTGCCACTTGTGCAAAGGTATCGGATTCAAACTGAGCGGCACTGGCCTCTAAGGCTTGTCGCAAATTGTCAGCTTGATCAGAGTTATCAGAATCTCCCGTTTCAGCAGCATCCCCCGTTGCAGACGAACCTGTTTCCGGGGTTTGACTGTCACTACTGCTATTGCTGTCATTACTCGCATCTTGTCCAATGTCATCACCGTTATCAGCATCCGACTCATCCTGTGGTGGACGAGATTCTTCTTCCAACATGGCAACGATGGCATCGACAAGTTTCAGCACTTCACCTGTAGATGCCAGGCTAGGCACTGCTGTCAGCATGGCGCTTAACCGGCTCATCGCTGCGGCAGGAAAGAGTTGTCTCACCCTTTCATCAACAGCTTGATACAAAGGCGTCAGTGCTTTCTGGCCCAGAAAATGGCATCTCAAGCGAAACAACAACCAGGCTTGCAAGTTAGATGCAGGCTCAGGCTGTTCAGGTACACACATTTGCTGTGTGTCCACCATGTACTCAATCACTTGCGAAATACTGCGCCGGGTTCCGGGGTAATCCTTTGCCAATTCGTTTTCAATGCGCACATCCTCAATAATATTGAGAAGTGCCTTACGGATCGGCTTAGACGACGCCTTCTTCACCATGTCAAAATTGGTATGCCGAATATGCGCCGCTTCATGAGCCAGATAACCCCAAGCTATCTGTTGATAGTGTGGGTCGTCTGGGTTTGCTGTTGGGATCACAATCCGCTCACCATCGGTAAACGCATCTTGTCCTTGAATAAGCACCTTCACACCAAACTTTTCGCCATAAGCGGCGGCAACGATTGGCAGTGCGTTTTTTAATGGATGATTCATGGGAGTCTCCTAATCATTAGGGGGAATACTCCCTCAGCGGGAGCGTTTCCCCGCTGGGAATGTAAGTGTTTAAACCTGTGCTTTTAGCTTATCCAGGTCATATTTTTGACCTAACCAAGCCACCAATTGAGCTGGACTCTCGTGCTGCTCAAATGACGTTTTAAGCTGGTCTAAACTCAGGATGTCATCCAATGTCAGACCGTACTGGTCTTGTAACTGAGTAGACACCTCGTGCTGATATTGCAGCCAGGCCCGCTCAAAAGCGGTTTGCTGCAATGCCATGTTTGGAACAAATACCATGGCCGTTACCCAAACTCCTTGTGCGTCCGCATCTGCGATCAAAACAGGGTTCTTGGGGATCAAGACACTATGTGTTGAGTACGACCGTTGTACTAACGTTCGACAACACGCCACTTCTGGTATCGATTCACTTTCAACCGCATCAGTCACACCACGAAAATGCGGTTCAAACTGGTTCAGTTGGCTGGGGTTATGGATGGTTGATTGCATAATTTCCTCTTACATAGTTCAGAGGACATGCGCCCTTAAGGGCAACATGCCCTCAAGGACGTTAGAAATAAAATGAGTTTGGTACAGTCGAACCAAGGTTTGGTCTGACGGTTGGTTGTGGTATTGCACGTAAGTTATCTGCCTGAGCAGATACTGGCTGTGCGGGTTTAGGTTCAGGTTTGGGCATCAGTTGTCTGATATCCAATTGACCTTCACCGTGCATTCTCATCTTGTCTGGATCAGACAAAATTAAAATGGTCGCCATCAGTTCGTGATAGAGATTGTCTGTCACAGGGCCGGTCTTCGGCAGACGAACAAATAAATTGTCCATCGCTTCAACCATCGGCTGAACTCGATGATCCAGGAAGGACAAACCATCCAACTTGTCTCTTAATCGCTTGAGCGGATTAAGGGCTCGCTGACTGATTTGATTCTTGCCTGCAACGGAACGCTCAAACAGTTCATTGGCATCACGAGCCACCTCCCTAAAGAGGGTGTGTCCTATACCATTGACCTTGTCATCTAAGCCTCCAGCTTGTTCAGCCGGTTGCATTCGATAGATGGCATAATCGAACTGAAGCCGTTGTTCCACGTCTTCGATGGGTGACAGCGCACGCCGGATTGCATCTGCAAATTCCGGGTGTTTCGCAACCCAGTCAAACGTCACCTGATCATAGTTGTCCAAGAACAACTGCTTACACTGCGCAAACTCCTGACCGATCCGGTCAAGCTCTGGAACAATCTGATCAATTCGGTCTTCAGGGACGGCATAGCCACCTAAAAACCGCACACCGACTTGCTCACACAAGCGCTGCGCTTCTTTTTTAAGCCGTTCAAAGTTCGCCAATGCCTCTGGGTCGCAAATTTTTTTACTCCCTAAGCTGGCAACATCCTTCGGTGGAAGTTGGCTGCCATTGGCTAATCTGAAATCTTCAGGCCTTAGTTTTTTTCTACCGCTCCAGATGGAACAGTCGATGTGACAAATCAAAAGTTTGTCGAGGGTTTGAATACTCATAGTGCATCCTCATGCGAGATGGGGACGCACCACTCCCAACAGGAGCAATGGCCCCCGTTTGGGTGGTAGTAGTTGACGCGCTAATGGCAATACCACTATCAGAAATAGTAATTTTGCGAATCAGGCGACGATTGGTTGAGATCGATTTTCGCAGGCATTAAGTCCAGTGCTTCAGCAATCGGGCGAACCCGCTCTAAATCACTGCCTAGCAACCGCAATACATCTTTTTCCAACTTCAGTTGGTCGGATACTTCTATCCCTTCAGGACTCGCTACTGTGAGCGAACACAATGGTGGTAATTGACGCTTAAAGGCCAGTAACAGCAACAATGGCCACGGGCCATCATCAGTGTTAACAATGCCAGCGCCTTCACCTGACACCATGCTGATTTGATTGGTACTAGGTAATCCGCTTTTGCAAAACCCTAATGACCATTTTCCAATCCTGACCTGGTTATCATCAATAACAGCCAAGCCATAGGCTTCAAGCAGCTTTGCCATATCGAACAACGCTTTTTGAGCCAGCGAGATTTGGCCATTGACGTCCTTGCGAGTACGAAACTCCCAACTGACGTTATTGGCGCACGCGACGCTATCTAGCGCATTTGAGAGTTCAAATGGCCGCCCTTGATGATCAATGCCGACTTGTCCAACAAATCGATAACCCTTGTTGATTTTCTCATTGATTCGTCGGTCTGCTTCAGCGTTAGGATCAGTCGAGTCAATCAATCGCTGCTGCGACATTTGACCAGCTTTTCCAAACCGAACTTCAATCTCCTGGGTGTCTGATCCAACGTAAATGGCCCATTCTTTGGCTGTCCCATCAGAATGACTGTAACGGTAAAGAGCAAAGCACTTTTCCATCATCAATCCTCCCAGTGGTCACCGAAGACATCAGCGGCAATACGGTGAATAGCTTCACGTTGCTCCAACTCAGCACGAGCCGTCAAAGACCGAACCAGTGCATACTCCACTGCGTTAGGAGCACCTTTGAAAGCAAGTGTTAACTTTGCCCAGCGCACCAAGGTCCTAGTGGACATGGTGATACTAAGCTCAGCACCGCCATCCGCGCCCCCAATAAAGAGACGACGAATGTCACCAGCCACTTTCACCATTTTCTGGCGAAAGACTTCTGGCAAGCCCGGCGCAACGTTCTCCAGAATGGCTTCCTCTACAGAAGGCTCTGCATAGGTCGCTTCGATGATTCTAAAGCGATCAAGAAAAGCCAAATTTTGTTGAAGCACACCTTGATACAAGCCCGTCTGGTCACCGCTGCCCGCACTGTTGCCGGTAGCGATAAAACGAAACTTGTTATGTGGCATGATGATCTCACCGCCATTTTGTGCGATAACCAACGGGGCACCTTCCAAAATGTCATTGAGTCCAGCCAGTTCAGCAGGCTCAGCAAGATCCATTTCATTAATGATCAGCAAATGGCCATGCTTTACAGCCAGCGATAGCGGTCCATACACAAAGGTCATGTTGCCATTAACCAGCGTGTGGTGACCGATAAGATCGGACAACTCCAATCGACCGTGCGCAGTAATTTGCTGAACAGGCCAATTCAATCGAGAAGCAACTTGGCAAATTAGCGAGGTCTTACCGCATCCCGTGGGGCCTGTAATATACAAACCGTCACCGTCTGGGTGAGACAAGAACGCCAATACGTCACGTAAGTCTTCTTTTCTAAAAACATACTCGTCCTTGCGAACGGGAATGTTTGGATGGGTAGTGTCGGCACTAAATCCTTCCAGAACGAAAGCATCAGGAGCCGGGACATTAAACGCTTGATTCACTTGAACCAAAAATGGGGATTGTTCAGTCATGGTAAACCTCATTAGTTTTAACGAGGCCCCATGCCCCAACAGGGAATGAAGTCCCCGTCGGGTGGTGTGTTGATTGTGGTATGGCTGTGTATGTAAGAGTTCAGCTCGCTCTATCATTCGTACCCAGCATTGGCTACGAGTGAAACTGCTTTCTGATGCACTCGATGTAAGCGCATGAGAAAGGAGCCGAAATCGGCTCCAAGTGAACGTTAAAAGTAAAATGAGCTCGGCGAGTCACCTGGCAGAACCAAGTTATCTTGCTCAAGACTGATTTTGATTGGTGTTTCAGCGGGCTGCTCTGGCTTATTGGTGCTAATGCGCAACCGCTCTTGTGGCGCTTTTCGGTAAGCGGCTAAAACCTGTTCATCCAGCTCGCCTAACTTATCGGTGGCCAATTGCTTATAGTCCACCGTGCCCGCCATCATGTAGCGGCTGAGTTTGACCCCAGCATAGTCGGCATGAGCGTAGTTACCCATCATGGCGACCAATTTTGACTGGGCGTCTCGCATTTCCTCTTTCAAAGATTTAATGTGATTTTCCAGTCGGACCACTTCGGCATGTGCTGAGCAATACTGTCGAGACAGCGATGTCCAACGGTATTGGGCTTCACCCTTGGGAACAAAACAATCTTGCTCAGGGCATTTTGACGGTTCTTTTTTGGTCTGTACTAACTCCCAAAACTGAAGCGCTGTTTCTTGCAACTCAGTTAAGAACGCCGCGTCTCGCTGTATTTCAAACTCAATCAGTTGATCCTCAAAATAGAAAACCAACCAACCTCGCGTGCTATTGGCGACCAGTATTTGATGCTGTACTTGCACCCAATACAACTGGTACGCCTCGCTTTGTTCTCGGTGAGCTTGCACATCCTCAAAAACTGACTGGCAAGGACATTTCAGTTCAACGGGTTCGCCCGCATCGTTGATGCCATCAAAGCTGGCTCGAAAGATTGCGTTATGATCGGCTTCTGCACATAACGGCAGAAGAAAGTCATTATGCGCATTCTCAAATGCTCGCCTTGCTTGAGGCTCCAACCTTATACCACGAAGCACATTTGGATTATTCGACAGGTCTTCCGGTAATACGAATCCGGTTTTTTCTGCCCATAATCGCCAAGGTGTTTTGTAGGGTGAACGCCCCATAATAATTGGGGCTTCAGATGCCGTAACCCCTGCAATGCGCCACTGGTGCCATGCAGGAGTACGTTGTGATAGGTCGATAACCTTCATATTGCCTCCTTTGAAGGGAGACTCCCCTGAAGGAGAGAACTCCCCTTCAGGGTTAAGTGGTTACTTTGCAGCTTGTGCTAACGCTGTTTGGTGCTGAACAACACTTGCTTGAACCGAATCAATTGCCGCTATACCGGCTTGAATCGAACCTAAGACAAGGGCAACAACCAATACCAAGCGAAAAAGTGAGGCTGATTTAGTCATGGAAGATCTCCAAAAAAAGACGAGACCTTCCCCCTGACGGGAGAATAATCCCGCCAGGGTTAGTAAAATAAATGCGTGGCGCTAAGAAGCTAAAGGCTGTGTGAGCGCTTTGGCTGCTTGTTGCTGTGCATTAAAGATTTCTTGTTTCGCAAACGTCAGCTCAACACCCTGAAAATGTTCATTGGCATATTCCAATGCACTATTCCAAGCGTTTGAAGCTTCCGCCCGCTCGATAAGCTTGTAAACAAGCCCTCGGGTTCGATCATCAACTTGCTCGGGTGGAATCACCGATGGCTCAACAACGTGTGTTGCTTGGCCTTCGATAATTCGCTCTGCTTCGTCTTGATCGAAAATTCCCACAAAGCCAAACGCAATGCGGGAACACTGGATCATGGATTTATGTCTTAGCATTCGCTTAGTGTGCGTCTGCCATGGACCATCTACACGGTAAGGGCCATTTTTGCCGTTACCTTCAAAAGGTGGTCGATAGACTTCATCCAGATACTCAGTGATTTTGACTGGGTGCGAACGGTCGCGCCGATAGATGATGCATTCCATCCATTCAGGGCATTCTTTCGCGCCATCCAGTGAGACTTTGTTTTCTGAAGTCTTAAACTCCATGCCATCAAACTGGTCGTGTTGATTGATGATGCGAGACCATCCATCGACACCTACCACTGGAATAATTCCAGCTTGTTTATCAGGGAACGCAAAAATCTCTTTGGTGAAAGGGTTCAAGCCGTACTGATCTGCAACCACCAAGAGCGCCATCATCTGCTCATTGGTAGGTGCACTACCGTCACGTTGCTTGAATGCTGTTGCTTTTAGGGTATCGAACAGTTTGTTTGGATCGACACTAAAGCGCTCAGCAAAGCGTTGGATTAGCTTTGGTTTTTCCATTGTGGACTCCGACAATCAAAGTGGGAGTCTGCCCCTGACGGGAAAGTACTCCCGGCTGGGTTAAAGCATTTTTGCTCGGTTAAAAATCTGGTTCAGGATAAGTTTGTGCCCAATTAGTTTGGGAGCTCGCATCATCCGCCGGTGATGGCTCAGATGCTTTATTCACACTATCAAGAAGCAGAAACTCGTCCGCGTCCACTTCGGTCAATCGATGCTTAATGCCATCTTTCTCCCATGAGCGCGTGCGCTGGGGCCCTTGAACAAAAAGCTTCGCTCCTTTTTGGATCAAATCTTTTGCCCTTAGCCCTAACTTAAATCCACCACGATCTCGAAAAACAACCCGATGCCATTCCGTATGCTCTTTGAGCTCATTGGATTGACGGTCGCGCCATTTCTCAGAAGTGGCCAGCGAAATGCTGGTCACCAAATCACCTGATGGATAGGCTCGCGTCTCTGGCTCAGAGCCAACGTAGCCTATGAGTGTTACTTGGTTTTTCATGATGTTCTCCTCGTCTTAATTGAACTCTGTGCAAACAATCGTTTCTGCCCGGCTGGGCAAAGAAGACTGACGACGCAGATAGGTTGGTATTTCGAGTAAAGCCATGTCGTACTGATGTGGCTCTTTGTAAAACGCAGATGTCAAACGGGGCATACCAGGAGCTTTAGGCACTGCCATTGGACGACGTTTTGGTGTTGGTGTGAGCAATCGCTTGATTTGAGTAAGTACAAATCGAAACGGGCGCACGCTTTGACGAGCAAACAATCGCAAAAGCGACCAGCTCAGTTTTGCAAGCAACATAATGCCTGCGATTTGGATAATAAATCCGAAGATATATTCCATTGGTGACTCCTTATGTTGGTTTTGAAGGAGTCACCCCCAACTGGGGAAAACTCCCCCAGTTGGGTGGTGAAAGGGCGAACCGCAAGGAACGCATGGTTGAGCATGTAAAAACATGCAGGCTATTTGTTTAAGGAGGCTAGCTACCTCTTAGTACCACTGAGAAAACTCAGCGGCGGGCTTCCTTTGAGCTCATGCTCTCAGGCGCAGATATCACTGAAACAGATCAGCAATATTTGATAGTCAGTGTAACCGTCTTATCCAGACAGGATAGTTAGAAAGATGCTCAATTCTTCCACCTAGCTGAAAGGCCATTACCGCACAGAGGATTAGGCTAGGGACTGATTATTGTCATATCAGGAGCAAAATCTTATGGCCCAAGCAAAACCCAATTACTCAAAACCCATCTTTGAACAATCATTCACAATTAACAGCTTACAGGCGCAACGTGTCGTTGACCGTGTTTTTAGACGGACGGTCAGTGCGCTTTACGGAATCGATGTCATCCTGCGCATCATTGGCGATGAGAACGAAATTGATGAAGTGGAACAGATCATTAGCCAGTTGATCGAGGATTGCGCTAAGGCGGTAGACAGCGAACAAGCTCGTTTGGACAAACTAATGGAGTCCAACGGCATCGATGAAGTACCTGACTACACCGACCCAATTACCTTCAACGCCAAAATAAGCTCGCCCCAAGTTGGCCAGTTTGTTGGCTTAGTTCGCAAACTCGATGCGTTGATGATCTCAATGGACACACTCTGGTTATCTAGCGTGCTTAGCAACAAGCAACGTGTTGATGGTAACTACGCATGGCAACAGCGCATCATCAAACTGGCTCGACGCATTATTGATATCGAAATTCGAGCACGAAAATCAGCTCAAGCCAAGGGTAAAGAAGCAGAGGTTGAACAAGCGGTGCCTTTAACCGATGACGATATCACTGAAGAGGAAACAGATACCCCCGCCAACTAGCGAACGGCTCCCATCACACAGCCCCTCTTGAAGGGGCTTTTTCAAGATACGACGCAAGGCTTGCGCTGCATATAACTATTCAAGCATTGGTTATATATGATTTTTGTAAGCGTGGTAGTTATCCAGTACCTGATGATAAAGCATTGCCGACTTTTTTCTTGCGGCAGGATGGAAGGCATTGATGAAGACAACCCCGTCATTAACATGCACTCGTTCGCTAACTTTTTTAAGCTCAGGGAATACGTAACGTTTAACTTGATTATATGTGCCGCAAAGTACAACAATGTCAGGGTTAATCAACTCAATTTGCCTTCTAACAAAAGGGGCAAATTCTCTTGCATGGGCGTCAAACGATTTTTGGTCGGTTCGCGCACTTCCCGAGGTTTTCCTTATGTTTATGTATGCAATACTCTTAACGGCAATTTTTTCATTTAATTTGGCATCTCTCAGGGACGGCACAACCCCATCATATTTTTGAAGTCCGTAAGCCCAACGCCCCACCCGACGAAGAACCTTTCCTCGCCACCATCCACTTGCCTTCACCTCAATAGCTCTATTAATAGCGTTGACAATATTTTGCTTTGCTTCATTTGTTTCCTTTAAAACAAACAAAACTTTTTTACCACAACTATCCCAGTCCTCAGTTGAAATCACTCCATCGTAGTTGAAATACCAATCCTTCGGGAATGCCTCTGACCATGCAACCATTAACTTATCAAGACAGTCTATTTCTGAAACATATTTATCATCCATAGGAAAACTCAGGCTGGTTCTTATAAAACATCATTTGGATAGATGGGTAGTTCCATTAGGTAGCCATTCAATATTTAAAGTGCCACCACCAAAACGCACAATCCCTTCCTTTTTCGGCAGCTCGTTACATTGACCTCGGTATTCTATGAAATTATCCAGAAGTTCAAGCAAGTGTAATTTGAAGCCTGATTCGGTGACCTGATCAAAAATGTCATCTTCAAGAGTCCAAGATGTTCCGCTTAGGCGGTCTTCGTCATCTTCCGCACGAAACACCACCTCACCCGACACCTTCACAATGTCAGGGTGTTGTTTTGAAAGCATAGACAAACGAGTAGCTTCAAAGTTTTGATCGAAATTAGGCATTATTAATTTTCCTTTTATCATAAATTTTATATGTGCCAGACTATCAGCTTTTCCTTTTTGCAGCAGCCTCCTAAGGCTGAAAATGGTAAAAATAAGAGCAAATTGCGCACACGCTGAACAGAAAGCATAAGAGGCCCAAAGTGCCAAATTGGTTACCTTAAGGCGCATTTTGCTCATTAAAGTAACCAATATGGAACATTATTGGCGCAGCTTTTTTATAAGGACGAGCTCAATTATTCCCCGAAATTTCTTCCGTTGCCTCCTGGCGTAATTTCTGGGCATCCATTCCGTTTAGCCGGTCAATGGCTCTGTCTGCGGCACTCTGACGATTTCCATCAACGTTTAGCGTACTTCCTGAGCCAGTGAGTCTTTCCAAATCCAGTGACGGTATTTCTGGTAGGTTGCCTGTTATTGACAAGATACCTATCCATTCATCCAGATTGACTTGAGTCCAATCTACCCGGTTTAACTGACTCGCGGTCAAACCTTCACAGTTTGGTGACTTGGCACTGCCCCAGCCAAGTCCCAATTGCGGACGAACTTGTTCTTGAATGATCCGTGAAAGCGGCGAAGTAAAGCAGCAATATGATTGCCGTTTCTCAACACAGGCACCTAAGAACTTAGACTTGCAGTAAGAACCTACATAGTGGCAACTCTTCAATACCCGCTTGGCGTTCATTTCAAACTCACTCTGCTCACATTTCCAGATAAGTTGAATGAGGATCATGGTGACTGAGTAAATCATGTAGGCCGTCATAACCGTACTCAGAACCGCGCCCGCAGCGCCACCCAGCGCAAAGTTACCACCCGAAACGACACCATCGGCTCCAACTGCGCCACCAACGTTACTAAACAGTGCCGATTGCGCACCCGAACCAAAGGTCGTGCCTACCCACTCAGCCGTTTTGTTGGTCAACACCTGCATAAAGCCAGTCGCAGCTTGCTCCGCTCCCGCGCCAGCAGCCGTTGATGGCCCAGCCCCCATTAGAGAGTCCCATGCAGACACAAAGGGCTCTTTGACCGCACTCCAAGTACTGGTGATTGGTTCCCTGAGCATATTCCACGAACCATAGATTGCCGAAGACGGATTCATGGCCATGACTGCCGTATCAAGCTTGTTAACCGCCACTATCATCGTGATGTAATCCGATAACGACACGCCACTTGGCTTTTCACAGCAATCCACTATGCCACCAACGGCTTTTTTGCACTGGCCAGCATTACCTTTAAAGACCGTACACTCGACGTTATCTTGGCCATCAGCTCCCGTGCATGACATATCATTGGTCATAAACTGCGCCGCATTAAGCATCGCAGCGGCCTCTGCAAAGTTAGCCTGCTTGATTGACTCTGGCTCTAAACAATCTGTGCCCATGCAGCGAACTGGCCCCTCACAGTTGTATTGAGTTTCCATTCGTGCATTTTGCACTTCGACGCTTTGTCCGCAGTCATACACCAAACTTTGGATATAGCAGAAGCCTTCATGACCAGCCCCGCCTTCAGTGCATTCGGTTCTGACGTACTGGCAGGCCGGGTTTTGCTCTAGCTCGGCACACGTATTGGTGGTCGTGTTTTGTCCGTTATTGACGATGGTTTGTGTATTACCATTGGCATCTACCCAGCTATCTGAGCTGCCCATGTTGAACTCTGGGTGAGCAGTCGAAGCATTGTAGGTCGCTCTTGCCCTCCAGCATGAGAACCCCAGTCCATCAGAGCTGCCACGACTGGTTAAATGAGCAGGAGACGAAACAACCGCCGGATAAAGACTTCCAAGCTTTGCCAACTCGCCACTACCAACCGTTAACCCCTCGATTCGTTTTGTCCCCGCATCCAAACACTGCCACTGCACCGCAGTAAACTGATCCGTTTGCATCAAGCATTGGTCTATGCCCGGATCACTTGATTGATGAACAACGTCTTGCTCTAAGTACTTGCCAGAGAAGGTCAATGAAGCGCTCAGTTTCGCAGGAGCCAAACACTTCTGAACTTCTCGGCTGCAAGTGTCGAAATCGACTTTGTTCCAGCCGGATTCGCATCTGGAACGAGTGACTTCCTGGGGTTCATGCCACGAAATAATCGAACCATTGACGACTTTACACAATGAGCCAACCAAGGTTCCTTTTGGACAGGTCATTTCAGGGTATTTAATGGACGGTTTCGTCTCAGTCACCGTCTCCTTATTGCCCGTCAATGAGAGTGTCGTTTTCCAACCATTTGCCTTGGACGGCGACTCGGTGATTTTTATCTCAGTATTTTGATTATCAAAAATCCTCAGTGTCGCGTTTCCAGTTTGCATAGTATTGCTGTGCTGTGGAACAAAGCTGAGCGTTTCAGAGCTAAAGCAACCACGCTCAATGGACCAGCTTTGTTGATGGGTTTCAGCGGATACACGTCGCTCTAACTGACACTGAGTAAGCGTGCTGATCTTCTCGCACACCTGGTAATCCGGTACATGCTTGGTTTCAGTAAATGGCGTAATCGTCTGAGTAGGCTCACAGGCCTCAAAACTACTTGGCATAAGGTTGGATACCACACACTTTGGATCGCTGGTTTGCAATCCACAGTCATAGGTATCGGTAAAACGAATGCATTCACCTTTATCATTGGTTTCGGCACATTCTGACGACATGAATCCACAGGAAGGATTCGCTTCAAGCACTTGGCAGGCCTGATTTTCAATCCCCTTATAGCTTTCGTCATCCACACTAACTTGTACACGCCGACACAAAGGCGATATGCCAGCCACTGGGCTTGGGGCAAAATAGGATTCACAAACTGAAACACCATTGACCACCGTACATCCGTTGGTTGATGACGGCTGATCCGTACATTGAATGCTGTAGTCTGAAAACTTAGCCGGGATATCCGCTGCTTGTTCGATACAGGACTGTGGTGACCAACTATCATTCATCACCACCTTGGTTGGATCAAAGCGAACCTTGATGCGTGCATAGCCCTCACCACTACCCGTTACCGATACGCGAATTTTTATTGGCACTTCTAAACCGGGCTCTACCGCTTTTAGCTTGGCGGTGAGGTCAGTATTAGGATTGCGTTCCCAACTGGTACTAAGCTCGCAGCGACCTGCCGTTTCTGGTGGAAAGTTATTATTCGGCCCAGACCAAACTTTCTGATCACCAAGCCACACTTGCATGTAGTCATCCCATTTGGCGTACTCAAGAACGGCTGAGGTAATCGCATCGGGGTTCACGACTTTGAGTGTGATGGCCTGCTCGAACACTTTACAACGGCCACTCCAGTAGTTGTCACCAATTCGTCCTATCCAAACTTCAAGACACCCTTCACCACAAGAGCGAAGGTTCATCGGCCCTGAAACATGCTCAATGATACCTGCCGTGTAATCGTGAGTGATAGTGCAGCTGTTAACCGCTGTATTGAGCCTGTCACATTGCTGGTAGTTTGGGCTGCCTTCACCTTGAGACTCACAGCCGGGGAAGCTTTGCGTTAATAGATTTGGGTCAGTTTGAACCGCATCAGTTAATGCCCAAAGCGGATCATTGACCATATCTGGCCGAGACCTGTCTTTGATTTCCTGTAGCGAACGAAATGCTTCACCCGTAGCGCCACTTTCGGATGCCATGCTCTCTTGGCGCTGTGTCCCCAATTGATTCATGCTGGCATCAGAGCCATAAACGCCCGTTAAGACATCCAATGAGCCCTGATCCATACCAGGGAAAAGCTCTTGCAAGTTAATGGACTCATTACCACTGCCATTCGGCACCGACAATGTATTGCCATTGAGTGCGGGCATCGTCCAGTTTTGCAGCAATTGCTTACCTTCTTGTTGTCCGCTTAGGCCGGATTGGCGCTGCACATCAGCGGCCACACCATGTAAGGGCAGGCACGCCATAGTGATTGATAAAATACCCGCTAAAACTCGGGTAAAAAGTGTTGGTTTCATGGTTAACCTCCCGAGTTACAGCAGTCTTGCCAGCGCCACAAAATGTAGAGCGCATCTTCACCGGCACCGGGGATCGTTCGCCACTCTCCCCATTTCATGGTGCTTTCACCGATGACATGCGCACTTTCAGTTTCTGGTACAGGGAAGAACATACTCATCTTGTATTGGGATTTCGGCAGCATGGGTTCGATAACAGGTCGGCATAGCGCACTGTTCCCCATTGTTCGCCTTGCAAGACCACGCCTGTGTTGAGCCGCGATTGCTCGCGCCGCTAAATGGCTGGTGTTTTCTGCTAATGAGCCAAAGGCTAAGGTGTGGCCAGATAACGGGTAGAGATGGCCCCAACTGCCAGCACACCAAAACAACTGGTCGATGGGTTTACCAAGCGTTGATGAAGCAGCGTCAGCGGTACAAGCAGATATAGCCAATGGATTGGCAACGGCAGCCGCTTCAGGCTGAGTAAAAAAGGCCAGTTCATCGTTCAGCCATGTTGGGTCCAATTCCGACAAATACATCAAGTCAAAGTCCATGTAACCATCGGCATTGCAATTGCCATCCATGAACAAATCGAGCATGACCAAAAGCGGAAAGGCGTAATAATGGTAATGGTAGAAAGCGAGATCACCGGTGTCGTATTCACCCTCGCCATGACCACCTTGCAATCGCCTATCACCTAACGGTAAGCGAATCCCTCCCAGTGAAGGCGAACAACCTGGCATTCTGACCAGTTCAATCAAACGCGCTGGCTCCCACATGCTGGTAACAATACCTGGCCTTGGCACACCTAAGTTGTCTTCACATAAGCAAAATGACTTGTTTGATGCGCCGCTTGGGACACTGCCAGAGCCAAGAGGAAGACCCGCAACTCGGATAGGAAAAATGCATGACCAGCAAACATCCGTCAGCAACTTACCCGACAATAACCCCGCGTCTGGGCAGGTCAGTTCGGCTTTTGCAGGAATAGATGCGCCCAGGACAAACATGACAACGAGAGTCCGCAACAGACGATACGTATTATTGAGCTTTTTCATGAACAAGCTCCTTTGCTGGAATTTCTTCTATTTCAAACGCGAGCCCCTTTGCTTGAACAAACGATGGGGTGACTTGCAGATCAAAGCGCTGCTTTAGCGAGGCATTGAGAAGGTAAACCGGACTATCCAATGTCTTTTCGAGCGCATTGAGGCGACTCCAGCCTTGGGCACGGTCGAGCTGCGTGGTGATAAGTGTAATGCGGCGCAGTGTCCTATCTTGCGTCTCAAGCCAATGCGCTACTGCGTCCACTTCTTCAGCGTTCGCCGCATTAAACACCACAAGCTGCTGAGTGAACGGCAAGGCTTTTAGCGGGTTAATACGCGTTCCTGCTGGGATCAATGTTCGGCCATTGGCATCCAATAGTGGCCGCTGCATGACGATGGTTGGATCAACCATTCTTATCCGATACTGCGTGGCTTTGGGTAACTCAGTAAATGTTTGGCGAGACCAGAAACGCTCAATGGCTTTTTTCTTTAACGCGCCCAGATCAATCGACTGTAAACGCTGCATCGCTACTTGCATCAAATCCGGTTCTAAAATCGAATGAATAGGACCGCGTTGACCCAATGAACCGGTATTGCCGGTTTCAATTTGGCGTTGCAACCAGTCCTTGCTGTAAACCCCTAGTGCACTTGCAGTCACCTTGTCATCGTCTATGCGAAAAATGGCAGGCACGCTAGTCACCCGCCAGTGCACAAAGGCTTTCGGATCGATTCGAACCTGAGGAACAGGATCAAGCCCCGTCATCAGGGTATGCCAATCACGGATAGCTGCCCCCAAGGTCTTTCCTTCAGGAATTCCCCGAAACAACACAATAGCGCCGGTAGCACTGGCCTCTTTGAAAAGCTGCTTCAGTGACGAATCTCCCAGTGAGGACGACGCAAATATCAACCATTCATCGCTGTGTTTGAGCGACGCAGGTTGTTCAACCGGTGCAAAAGGCTCTATAAATTCAGATGCACCATCCACAGCACTTTGTAAAATGCTGCGGCTCATTTCGACGATCTTTTTGTCCTCGTCAGACAACGGATAAGGCTCTTGTGCCCAGGACACTTGCACCCAAGCCAATGGAGCAACCAACAAAAATAAGAGGCATAGTCTTCTCATCATCCACCTCCTACCAAAGCGGCCAAGCGCGACCGACAATCTGCTCGCGCTTAACGGCATTCCAATAACGGGAGTCGAAACTCGTTGCGGCCTCACCGGAAAACCAATACTCGTTTTCTTGCAGCGTCAATGAGCGGCTAAATTCTGTTTCAGCCACACCAAGACGCTGGGCTAATGCCATGCCGGTAGAGACTTCAGCACCATTCACCAGCACATGCTCAGGCGTCACCTTGACTTCATCCCCTGGCATCCCTGTTAGGCGTTTCAGCATCCGAGTACCGTCGTTATATAACGGAGCGAGTCCTTTTGAGTGGAAGGCATACAGACCATCCTTAACGGGCTCTTTATTCCATAAGTCAATCAGATATACCGTGGTATCAGGAAGGCAGCGCTCTTGCTGGGTATCAATACCTATTCGGTAGCGCATCATGGCATAGGTGCCTACCAAGGCCATGATTAACGCAAGAATGGTCAGCCGGATGAGATATGGCCGCCAAGGCATTCTTTTACGGAGTATCTGCATGAGACACCTCCTTTGAGCCTACTGGCACGAAAACAGAATCATCAGCGCCAACCACCGCTTGGGCATCCAGCACGATAAAACCGGCTGCTTTTAACTTTTCAATTTGCTGATTGGTCTGAAGCAACCTGGATTCGATGTCTTGTTCGCTGGCATTAGGACCCAGTGACAACACCGCATCCCCAAAATCCACGACTGCAATGGGCGTACTTAACGCCAACTGGCTGTGGATGGGTTCGAGTGTTTTCATTAAAAGCCAGCTGGTCATTAAACCGCTACCAGCAATAGACAAAGTAATAGAGGCCATAAATGGCCAAAGCGTGGTCTTATTCATCTAAATCCCGCGAGAAACCCCGTCCTTCTAGGGCGAGGAGGGATAGCGGTTGCTCCGAAGGAGCAAAAACTACCCGATTGGTTAATGTTAATATTTACTTTCACAAAAACAACTGTATTCTTGTGAACTATGAAAGAGATCGCTATTAAACAACGCTTTTACCCAACGACTGAACAGGCTCAATTGCTTGCGCAGACTTTCGGCTGTGTGCGTTTCGTTTATAACGCGATCCTTAAATGGCGTACCGACGCTTTCTACAACGAAAGCAAAAAGGTTAACTACAACACGGCAAGCTCTAAGCTGACCGAACTCAAGAAGCAAACTGAGTTTGAATGGCTTAACAGCGTGTCGTGTGTACCGCTCCAACAATCTTTGCGCCATCAACAAACTGCGTTTAAGAACTTCTTTGAAGGAAGGGCGAAGTATCCAGCCTTTAAGAAGAAGCGCAGCAAGCAAAGCGCAGAATTCACGAAGTCGGCGTTTAAGTTCAAAGATGGCAATATCTACATTGCCAAGTCCAAACAGCCGCTTGATATTCGCTGGTCGCGTGAACTTCCTAGCGAACCAACTACCGTCACTATCTCGAAAGACAGTGCAGGCCGCTACTTCGTGTCTATGCTTTGCCGCTTCGAGCCTAAACCACTGCCTGTTACCAAAAAGACAACGGGTATTGATTTGGGTTTGACCGACCTTGTGATTACCGCTGACGGGTTTAAATCTGGCAATCCCCGCCATACTGCAAAGTACGAGAAGAAATTGGCTCAGGCGCAACGCCGCCTTTCCAAGAAGAAGAAAGGAACTGCCAACTTCCACAAAGCCAGAATCAAAGTTGCTCGCATTCAGGCGAAGATTGCCGACTGCCGCCGCGACTTTACCCACAAACTCACCACTACGTTGATAAACGAAAACCAAGTGATTAGCTGTGAGAGTTTGAGCGTTAAAAACATGGTCAAGAATCCGCGACTTGCTAAGGCCATTGGTGACGCCAATTGGGGCGAAATGGTTAGGCAGCTTGAGTACAAAGCAGAATGGCGCGGCAGAACACTTGTCCAGATTGACAAGTGGTATCCGTCTAGTAAGCGTTGTAATTGCTGTGGTCACGTAGTTGATTCTCTACCGTTACATATAAGGCATTGGACTTGTCCAGCGTGTGAAGCGCGCTTAGACCGTGATACCAATGCCGCTATTAATATCAAAGCCGCTGGGCAAGCGGTGTTAGCTTGTGGAGCGTAAGTAAGTCCCGATTGTTCTAATGAACTTCGGGCATAACGCCTTGAAACAAGAATCCCCTTCCTTTAGGGAGGGGAGCAGTCAAAGCCTCGCTCCTTCAACAACTGAGAGATGGCATCAGCAACAGAAAGGCCTTTGCGCGTTAACTGTTTAATCGCGTTTACATCTTCTGCACGGGACGAGTACAACAGCTTGTGAAACGGATCGACAATGAGGCGGCCAATCCCGGTGCCCATTTCGGTAATAAAGAAAATTTCGGAATAGACACCCGTGACGGTATGAACCGTTTTTAGGTACTCATAACCGCCTTCACCTAGTGGCAAGCGGCCTTCTTTTTTGAGCGCGTTGATGGTTTCAGCTTTTTGGCCAAGCAGGTACATATTGGCCGAGTTTTCAGCGATGGCTTTACCTGTTGGGCTGTCATACAAATCGTTGACCGACTGCGTTACCGTTACAGCACTGCCGCCATATTTTCGAAATCGACGGTAACCCGTCTCGATGAACTTACCGACATCACCTTGAGTCAGCAGATCCCAGGCTTCGTCAATGAACACAATCTTGCGACGATCCCGCTCACCTAAGTACATCTCTTGTTGGATTTGGTAGATAAGCTGAAGCAACACCACTTGTTGCAGGTGCTTGCGCCCCTTGAGCTCTTCTAACTCCAGAACGGTGAAACGGTTTTTGAAGCGAATATTGTTGTGACCATTAAAGAAGCGGCCATATTCGCCCTGTGTCGTAAACGGATAGAGCTGCTCACCCACGTCTTGCACACGTCGGTCTTCGTGATTTTTCAAGGCCTCTGCCACATCATCAACCAACATGGCACGACCTTTTTTCTCCCACAGTTCACGGGTCTGACGCTTTAGGTTGGCCATCTGAAAATCGGTTAATGACTGCGTAGGTGCGGCCATTGCGGCCAATAACCCAACCAGTACATCCGCTTCTTCGTCATAGTCCTCAACGATTTCAAACGGGTTTAAGCAAATGCCACTGTCCCGCCCGAACTGTAAGAACTCACCATCATAGACTTCACACAGCTTTTCATAAGAGCGGCCAACATCAATTACCCAGCATTGCCCGCCTTCAGATAAGTAGGAGGAGATGATTTCGTTCACCAGGAATGACTTGCCCGATCCCGATTGCGCCGCGATGCAACAGTTGTAATTACTGCCCGAGTCATAAAGGGACACACTCATGATCTGGCCATTGCGGGAAACAAAGTTAATCACTGGCGTGCCCGTGCCTTTCCAATCTGCAAACAAAGGCAACAGTGGGATCACATGTCGTGTCGCCATGGTCTTGAATCGAAACAAGTCGTTCATCGCCTGGCGGTCAGCACCAAATGGCAAGGCATTCAGGAAAATGGGCAAACAGAAGTACTTGTCTTCCATCAGCTCAAATCCAAGTTCTTTGAAGTAAGTTCGGGCATTTGAAACAGAGCTGATGGACGCTTCTTCCGTTGGTGAAAACAGCGTCAAAGTCATATTTGCCCGAATAGGACGATCACCTTCTTGCAAGGCTTCAAAAAGAACATCAAATCCCTTTTTCTTGGCTGCAAGCACCGGCACAAACTTGAGCATCGGGCCATAGGCCTGATTGACCGCCCATTGACGCTTCGTCTCTAAACGAGATCGCATGGCCTCAGCTGAAGGAAAGTGAATGGTGACATTCAGCAAAAAGCTGCCGCGTAAACCGCGACTGCCCGTCATCATATCGCCCGCAAAACTTGCGGCATGACCAAACCAGATCCGCTCAGGCAAGCGCTTAAACGATAAGGTTTTAACTCGGTAATCACCCAGCATCAGACCTTGGCTATCCACCTTGATAGCTCGGTCATAATCCAACACTTGTTCTCGAAGTGGTTTATCTGCCTCACTGCGGATTGGTGATGGATTGCGCCAGGAAGCATCTTTTCCCCAGTTAAGCTGAGCACTTAATGCCGCGAGCCAATTTCGGTCAGTCATCTCAGTGACGCGAAAACCAACCGTTGCCAGCGCTTGCGAGAAAGAAGCCCGAAGCGCGGATGCTCGACTCAACTCACGCTCCGTCGGAATAGGACTTTCCAAAGGCAATTTGCAGGTGACGATCAGTTGAAAGTTGCGAACCTGAGTCTGGGTCGATTCTTCTATCGGTTGAACCGTGCCCCCATCGAGAAAATCCGCACGTTTGCGTATCGACGCCCTGAGTAATGGATCGGATTGACGATGCCGTAAGCCCATCATGCGCTGAAGGTCGGTTTGAATATCAGGCGAGGCGTACAGGCCAAATTGCAGCAAAGTGTCTTTTGGCCAGTCGTTGTTGAGTAGAACATTAACCCTGTCTGCAACAGACTCATCACCACCCGGCAATGGGTCACATAGAAAACCAAAGCCAACACTCTGGTCTTCCATGAAAAACAGTTGCTCATCGTCTGAATAGGCCAATACTGGCAAGAGCTCTGAAGCGCGTTGCCCTGAATACAGAGAGGCTTTCATTAACGCCCCTCCAACCAAGCAGAAAGATCATAAGGACGGCCTCGACTGATGCGACCATCATTGGCGACGATGAAAGGCACACCTTGAATGCCCAGGATTTGAGCCGTCACCAAGGTACGCTGCATTGGCTCTAAGTTGCAGGCATCATCCTGTTCTAGGTTACCAATCCGGCCATTGAGCAATGCATCGGTGGCCGCTTTCTTGTCACGCGCACAGCCAAGCTGGCGAACCTGACGCTCTGAATCAGGACCAAGCACTGGCACAGGGAGTATTTGGAAGGTGTATTCTTTGGTTAGCGGTAAAGCTTGTTTCAAAAGCTCATGGCAGTGCGGGCATCGTGGGTCAACAAAGACCACCACTTTCTTTTTGCCTTCGCCCAGCGTCAGTGGGTTCAAATCATCCATTTTTAAGCCAAGACGACTTAAGTCCAGCGTGTTTCCCGCTTCTCGAATTTCTTCAAGACTGGTAAGCGGCTTTTTCGACCAGGCATCATAGAGCGTGCCATCAATGACGAACCGGCCACTGTCTGACATGAAAACAATACGGCCATTGCTTTCGACCGCTTTCATACCCGTGACAGGTAAAGAAACCATGCCGTCAATTTTGCCAACGGGCGACACTTCAGACACAGGTTCAGCTTGAACCAATGGAGACAGCGCAAGCGCCAGAATAATTGGAGATAGTTTTCGCATGAGGAGTCCTCGTTAATGTAAATCGAGGCTCCAGTCTATGCAGTTGTCCTATGTGGACTCGGTTAGATAGATTGAAGAATTGGATGCCTTGCTAGGGTGCCACTTGTTGTTACGCACTATTAGTTCAGATATAGCTTTCATTCTGGCAGCCTTACAGGCTTCCCCCAATTCATCTAGTTTATCTAAACCCGCTTTTTCACACTCTGGGTGTTAAAATTCATCACTGTGTAAACTAACCAAGTCCTTTTAATACCCCCAGAGGTCAAGTTGACAAATTTGATACCTTTTAGCGTCATTATTGTACACTTGCGCTCCATAAAAAATAAGTCTACACTTATGACATGTTTAAGTGTCATCCTTGATAACTAGAGGCGTATTGTGAAAAAGGCTGAGGCAATTAAAAAGCTCTTAGAATATGACAAGCGTGGTCGCTGTGTTTTTACTAATTCAGATCTGGCGAAAATCTTTCATCAAGATAATGAACGAGCATTGCGTGCGGGAATTAAACGTTTGCAAGACGATGGCTTACTCACCCGAATCATTAATGGTGTGTACTTATACAATTTAGCGCAGTCGAAAGGCAGCGATACGTTGGAGCAAATTGCTAAAACCATTCGGCGTGGAGAATATAACTACATTAGCCTAGAGTCTGCACTTTCTGATTTTGGAGTTATTTCGCAAATTCCAGTAGATCGCTTAACTGTTATGACAACGGGACGTTCCGGTGAATTCAAAACACCTTTGGGTACAATTGAATTTACGCATACGAAACGAGATCCAATGGATATTTTAGAAAATACCAGTTTAGTCGGCAGACCGCTTAGGTTAGCAACGAAACAAACTGCATACAGAGACTTAAAACGAGTTGGCCGAAATACACATTTAGTAAGCAAGGATGGGCTATATGAAAATTGATCAAGAAAATTTCGCGCAATTGGTAAATAAAGCAATGCAGGTTGAAAATGTATCTCATATGCGCTCAGTGATAGAGAAAGAGCTCTTACACTACGATATTTTATTTGCGCTAGAGAAAGGTGGACTTTTAGACAAACTAACTTTTCAAGGTGGCACTTCATTGCGCCTTTGTTATGGCGGCAATCGTTTCAGCGAAGATCTGGATTTTGCTGGCGGGAAGGATTTCAGCTCAGCGATGCTGGCAGACATGAAACATTGTATAGAAAAGTACATTGGCGAACGATACGGGCTTGAAGTGACAGTAAAAGAACCAAAGGATCTAAAGCAAGATCCTAAATATTCTGAATTGAGCATTGATAAGTGGCAAATAGCTGTAGTGACTTCTCCTGAGAGAAAAGATCTGCCAAAACAAAAAATCAAAGTAGAAGTGGCAAACATTCCAGCCTATACAAGAGAGCCCCAACCTCTTCAAATAAACTATGATTTTTTGCCTGATGGATACAGTGATACGCTAATTTTGACAGAAAGCTTGGATGAAGTCATGGCGGATAAAATCATTTCCTTGCCTGCCACTACAAGGTATGTCCGCCACCGAGATATATGGGATTTAGCTTGGTTACAGCAACAAGGCGCGACACTCAATATGGACTTAGTTAAAAACAAGGTGTCAGATTATAAACTTGAGCACTTCAACAAAATGTTGGATAACTTTCTCGACCGACTTCCTGATATTGTATCTAGTGAAGCGTTCATTGCAGAAATGAAACGTTTCTTACCAACAGATGTATTTGATAGAACCCTAGCTCAGGATAAGTTTCAAGTTTACCTGCAAAATACTTTGGCGAAACTATTTAAAACTGTGAGTAACGAATTACTAGGCAACGTTACTAATAATGAGTTTAGAATGTAAAAAATCGGGTCTAAAAAGCAGTGACTTTGTAGACCCAAACCTATTAAAAGGCCTCTTTTGAGTTTATCAGGTGCCCAGTAAGACGGCGCTGATTGCTGGAACAGTTGTGCCAATAACTTCTTGAGTGCTGGCAACAACAGGTAAGGTTGCAGACATAACACTTTCAACGACGGTTGGCGTATTGTAGAGACCCATACCGCCACCAATGCCCAAGGCAAAAGCCATCAAGCTTTGGCGGGCGATACCGCCCACAATACCCACCAGTACCATGGCTCCCGCTACGATCCGTCCCAAAGTACCTTGGGTCCAATCTTTTAGGGTATCCCACACATCAGTGAAAGCATCACCACCGGTGCCCGCAAATGAGGGCTCCGAAATCATTAACGCCATCAAACCAAGCGCACCAATGGTCATTAGGCGCTGAGTTTGAATGGTGCGAACTGCATTTGTCATTCGTTAGTTTCTCCGTAGATACTCAAGTTATCGCGCTTACCATCAGCTCCCGCTGAGGCTGAATCGCTTTGAGTCTGAAGTGGACGTAGCACAGGCGAAACCGTTCGAGGTGCTGACACCCCAATATCCCACCGGCGCGGTTCAATTTCGGTAAACACGTAGCTGGATAAATTCAGATCTCCACGGTCATCCTCCCAAGGCGCAATCCAAATCCGCATCACCCTTGAAGGAATGCGAAGAGGTGCAGATTGCTGCGTCTCAGGTAATGCTGGATGGCTCAGCAGTCCTGTCTCTAAATCAGATTGTGAATACCCAGAGGGAGAACCAATTCGAGTCGCCACAGCATCAATCGTCTTGGGTGCAGCGCCATTACTGGTAAGCTCATAGACTTCACGAGCGGATAAACAGCGCACACCGTCAGGCATACCTGGGCATCCATATTCACTACTCCCAAGACCCAATGAACTACAGCCAGACAATAAGGTTGAGCCGACTGCCAATAAAAGTAATCCAGCTTTAGACCACTGTTTTGACTGGTGCTTTGGGTTGTTCTGCATTGATGTCGTCATGGTTAACTCTCCTCTGGATACACATCTTATTGTCTGAAACGGACTTCGATCGGTCAGCAACATGCAGGATTTTTTCATCTTCTTGCACCTCCCCCTTGCGAAGTGGCCAACGACAACGAGGCCCCACGAGTGACTATGACTTCAATTTTCCTTGCAGCGTCTACCTCTATGACTGGGAACATATTTTCAGCCATGTCCAGATAGAACTTGGCCACTCGATCCAATGCTTTACCAGTGCCTTTAATTGCAGCACCTTGTAATGCTTCTTGGCTCATGACTTGCTGGTACAGCTGAGTATCACCGGCATTACCCGTCTGAATCGTTGGTACAGGATTCACATCAAATGCGCCTGCCAAGCCCTGAAGGAATCCGGCCATCATCGATTTGGCCACCAGTTGGCCTTGTTTCGACACTAATCGGCCACGAATACCGGCTTTGCCGTCTTCACCCACGGCATAAGAATCCAGTCGTGTTTCAATGACGCCACCATCTTCTCTCACACATGAAATGGTCTCGCCTCGCAAATAAGCACGCTCAGAGCTCAAATCACCGTAACCTGCGGCGATCAAGAAACACTCTTTGATATCCGCTCTAAATCGGTTGGGTAAAATGGCTTCCTTTTGAATCCTCAGCAATGCAGGAAAAGGCTCGCGTCTTGCGGACTCGTGAGTAGGTGCATCCAAACCCGTGATCAAAGTACCCGAGATAATGCTGCCTGCCGGTAGATACAAAGGCGGCGCTTCTTGCACAACAACCTCTGGTTCAGCAACCACTTCAGGCTCAATCATACGAATCGTGATTGGCGGCAATGGAACATCTCGTGCTCGTGTACCTTGGCCATTGGCTGGCTGCTGATAGAGCGGATCAGGCAGCGGCGCATTGGCAAAATAGTCGTCTGGGTTAGACGGCAGTGGCTTTTCGTCTTTAGGCAATTCCATGGCAGATAAAGGCACTTCAAAACGGCTATTTGTGCCTTCAACTGCTGCATCACCTCCTGCGCGAACATCATCAAGTTCCGCTCTAAGGCGGGCCAGCTCCGCATTGACCTCACTTGGTATAGAAGGCGAACCTGGGCTTAGCCGTCCTGAATCGACGTCACGACGCAAGCGCTCAACTTCACGACGTAACTGTTCATTGCGCTCACTGAGTAGTTTTACGTTCGCAGCCAAACTATCGACCCCAACATCACGAGTATTGGTATCCGTAAGAATGTGCCGGATCGTTTCCTGTCGGTTCCGACTACTTGAGCCATCGTCAGGATTAGGTGAAAACACCATCACCATAAGGATGAGACCACCAGCAATACCTGCAACCGATAGGCCCCGCTTCATGTTCGGGCTCATTTGTTCCCATTGTGCTTTCATCGTTATTCACCTCCCACAAGAAGCGAAGGTCGCTGACTTTCCACCGCTTCTTCACGATGATTGCGAACAACCACATACAACTCAGTCTTTTCACCCGGCAACAAGATATTGCGAGGCCAGTAGGCGCTTGCCACTATATCTGGTGCATGACAGGCTATTTCACTGGCTTCTATCGGCTCATCGGCAAAGCTTTCAACCAGTCCTACATAGACTGTGAAGTAATGTCCCGTCACAATTTGCCCTTGCTTAAAACCAAACTTTAAGCCCGGCTGAAAACATTTCGGGCTTGTGTCAGTTTGGCCAGCTAAACGGATGTCATAGCCTTGTGGTAACTCATTTAGTGCAAGGCGTTTGAGTAAATCACGTAAGCTATCGACGTATGGCTGAGTCGTTTCCCAAGTGGCGGCTTTTCGGTTCACGACGCCCTTGATAGGCCACTGCTGACCATCAATAGCTAAGGTGATTTCACGCGGTGGAATACGACGAGGTACTAAGGTGACAGATAACGCGGGCGCTTCCTGACCAGGCGGAGTGATGTAAAGTGAAACCGGTGATTCTTTGTCCGTGGCCACATATACAACATTCCCCTTGATTTGCGTCTGAGCATCACTGGTTGTTCTCACCTGAGGCGATTCAAACGGCGTCACAATCCGATTCAGATGACCAAGTGCTACAGGGATCAGTTCATTAACCCCCGGTGTCATCAGTAGCATTGTTGGCGTATCCGCTGCAACCGAATTGCTTTGAACCGGTGGATTTGCAGTAGCAGACTGCTTCATCACACTGGCTGGCACAATCGGCAATTCCACGTCTGCATACGACGCTTGAGATAACAGGACGCCACTCAAGCTAATTGCGATTAAGCTTGGTGTCATCAATCGACTAATTTTGGTTCGCATCATTCACCCTCCGGTTTTGCTCTTGGGTCAACTTTTCACGAACTCGCTTCGTTCTAGCTTGCCCCTCATACGTATCCATCCAACTGAGCTTTGGACGGTATTGCTCAATATCGATGTCAAACTCATAGGTGCGAGTTTGGCGCTGTTCATCTCCAGATGGTCCAGAGACCAAGGAATAACCGGTCACAAAGACATGGCCGGTTTCATACTCATACTCCACTTGTCTGGGTTGGAATTTGAGCGTGACTCGGTCTTCCCGGATTTGTCTTGCCTGAATCTCCAGTGCATCGACCACTTGCTGGTACACCGCTGGAGAAAGTAGCGGCTCAATGGCAACCCGGATAAAAGACACATTACCCGGCGTCACGTTGCCCATAAGCTCAGCCAGGTAGAGCCCCCAGGACTCCAGGTAAGGTTGAGTGGCTTGGTTTCGTGACACTTCAGCCGTTTCAGACAAGGTTGGTGGTTGAATAGCTACCACGGTATTGCGAGAAAATGCCGCTACCGCAAGCAGCAAATTAGATAGCACCAGCACTGCAATCAAGAACCGTTGCCATCGGTTCTCTAATTGCGTGCCTTGCCATGATTTTAAAAACACGTCGAACTTCACGGCAGATAGCTCCTGATAAATGGGTTAGGAATCGTCTTGGCTTTGGTTGGCAACAGTCCGGCCCAGTAGATGGCGTGAAGAATAAAACCATCTGGGCGACCATCACGAAAACGCCGATAGAGCTTGGTTGTTACCAACCCCAACAGGCATAAAACCAAGGCATTACCGGTAAAAATGCCGATCACTAGCCCCAACAGAATGGGAGCCATCTCATCGGCACTCCAAAGCAGGAAGTGCGGCGGGTCATCGATATAGGATGGAATATTTACAGGTTCCATAGTCACTCCTCGTTGTTTGAATTGAGAAGTGAAGGATGCCTCGGGATTGGCAGCTTCAGTGGTCAGCTAGATGCCGAATTCTTGAAGGTTTTGAGGGTTCTACTCAGACAAGACGGTTAAGTTCTAGACAAACCGCGCAACCAGAGTTATCATTTATGATAACCTAAGTTAAGGATACCCATGAGCTGGAAGATCGACTTTTACGATGGCGTTGAGGATCAGATCCTCGATATGCCACCCAAAATACAAGCTCGCATGATTAAGCTTTTAGAGCTGATGGAAAAGCATGGTGCAAACTTGGGGCCTCCTCATACTGAGTCTATGGGCGATGGGTTATTTGAAATCCGCGCCAAAGCTCAAGAAGGTATTGGTAGAGGCTTATTTTGCTACTTAAAAGGGAAGCACATTTATGTGTTACACGCTTTTGTAAAAAAATCTCAAAAGACGCCCAAAAATGAGCTCAATCTTGCCAGAGATAGACAAAAAGAGGTTCAAAAATCATGAGTCTGCAAAAACTGAAACAACGTGCTTTAGCCAATGCTGAAGTTAAGAATGAGTACGATAAGCTTGAGAGTGAGTTCAGCTTTATTGATCAATTGCTTACCATGAGAACAAAGGCAGGACTTACTCAAGAACAAGTTGCTGAAAGAATGCATACCCAAAAAAGTAATGTCAGTCGTTTAGAAAAAGGTAATGCCAATCCAAGTTGGTCAACTCTTCTAAAATATGCTCACGCATGTGGCTTTGAACTAACACTCAAGCCACAAAAAATGAGTTAACGTCATTCATGAGGCCTAACTGGCCTCATATTTTCTTCTGCAAGTGACTTAACGCCAACCCCGCCATCAATGCCAAACCGATGATCAGCGACGGTAGTACCACTGGAGGAATGGCCAGCGGGGCGAACAATCCCATAAACAGCAAAATGACACCTGAGCCCAAGATAATCATGCTGTAGCGGTGAATGATAGGGCTCGAAAAATCAAAGGTTGTTTTCTTAATCTTCCAGGTCATCACGCCGTCCCACAAAGCCGGTAACATGAGAATAAGCGCAAAGGGCAACCAGACCATCAGCAAAGCAAATCGAGTGAACACTTGGTACAGCACATCAAAAAATGCCTGAATACGGTCTTCTACCCACACAAACCAAAAGCCGCCCATGTTCTCCATCCCTTTAGAACGCAGTCGCTGCTCTTCAGTGGGGATTAGAAAATCACGCACAGATTGCTCCATCTGCGTATCCACAACCCATGATTGATACCAGCGATGGCTAGTTTGACCTATCCAATAGCTTGTTTGAGTGCCCAATTGATTTTGGATCATCTGCTTTTCTTTACTAATGACCCGGCCAGTCCAATCACCGGGCACTAATACGCCAATGGCAATAATCTCCAGCATCAGTGCCAGACACAGTAGCCAAACCGACTTATGCTTGCTCATGCCAAACATCCTCTTCTACTCGGGCCAGCATGGCTGCAACGGTTGGCGTCATAATCCGGGCTTTAATCACTTGTTGAAGCCGTTTTGTCGTCGTATGGCCACTGACATAACGCACATCGATGCGTCCTTCAGCCAAATACGCCATTCGATTTGGACGATTACGAATCCAGGTGTGGAAATATACACCATCCACGGCGGCCCACTCGAAATGGTCAGGATCACGCAGGCGAATCCCCGTTAAAGCACTGGCGGCAGTCCAGGTCAGTGCCTCAATGAAATGCCAAAGGCGTACACTGTCATCATCACAACTGACTTCTTCATAACTGCCCAAGCCATTACAAAGGCACAAATCAAAGATGGAATGGCCATCTAACGTGAGCGCATCTGTTAAATAGTCCGCCAAACAGTGCACTGAGGCCAAAGCATGAGGCCAGTCGGTTTCAAGTAGTCTTAAGGTTTCCTTGAACTGGGGATTATGTTGCTGCCACTGAGCGAGCATTTCTTTACTGGTAAGTGTTGTCATTTTCAGACAGACAGAATGATGCATACAGACTCCTTATGCTGCCTGTGTAGAGCTGGTTAAAATAGGAATGCGACCTTTAATCACACGGCCACCTGAAAGCTTGGCGATGTACTCCAGGTTAGGTAGCTGGCCTAATAACTGCGGTGGAAACATATCGCCTTCTTCCTCCATCAAGCGTTCGCCATGATTGCCGGTAAACAACGCGGGGCTGTCCGAGTTGGACGACATACCTTGAGTTTGCATGATGTACTGCAACCGAGTCTTAGGCAGATTGTCGGTAATGTACTGCTGCGTTTCGGCGTCCATCACCCGAAGTGCTATCAGGTTGTTGATGTTACCTAACACCTGGCGAGCTTTAGCTTCACTGCCTGTTCGAGCTGCAAAGTCAGCAAAGGTCTGAGTAGCGATTACACAACGCATTTTTGCGCCACGGCCTTTGTTGAGCAGTTGAATGAAAGGATCGTTGACGACTTCAGCCGCCTCATCGATGAAGATATTTACGGGACGATTTTCAACACCATAGTTATAGCGATCACCGGCCACAGCAGTGAGATCGGACAAAAGCAACGAACCAATGGCGCTGCCAACCATGGCGTCAGTTAATGAATCCAAGCCGATATACGCCACTTGGGCATTGTTGATAATACGGCCAGAATCCGTAATTAACCGGCTGTCATCCACATCGTTTGCAATCGGTGATAACAGTGGCCCTAATTCACTTGATGTGAGCATATTGAGCACCGGCATCAGTGAGGCCACCATCTTGGAATAGTGGGTTCTGTCATGCTCAAACATACTCAAAAGTCCTTCCAAATCGGTATTTGCGGCAACGGGCTGAATGCGTTCGTAGTAGAAAAGCAGCATCGCCATGGCTTGTTTAGCCAAGGTATTGGCCTTTTCGGTAAAGCGCTTGATCTCCACACTAAAGTTCGGATAAACCTGCTCACCCCAGGCTGTGACGGCTTTTACTACCAAGCCTTCTGGGCCGCCTTCCAAGAATCGCCTCAGTGTTTTCAGATCAGGACGCTGTGAAGTAAGCAACAAACCTTGCACGATGTTATTCAGTGCCATTTGGCCAAAAGCTTTAAATGGATCAGCACCGGTTTCAGATGGTATTAATGCCGCAATTCGGCTGGCAATTTCAGTGCCTCGGTTAAAGTTTCTCAGGGGATTAAGACGTACTGAATGCTCTGGAAAACCCGGATGAAAATACACAAAGCGCTCAGGACTACCGGCGGCAATACAGGCTCGCTGCGCATTATCCTTAAGTTCCTTGTCTCCCTTGGGGTCAATAATAATCACGGCTTCATTGCGCAAAATGGCCTGAGTGATCATCGCATCAAAGCAACGGGTTTTTCCGGCACCGGTCGTACCGACAATTAAGGTATGCCCCTCAGTGTGTCCAACTGGTTGGTACACATCTTCTTCTTTGGGCTCGACACCATGAATCCAAGTCGAGCCCATTTGCTTGCCGTGGCCCTGGTTAAGTAAGGTTTGCTTATCCCTTTTTAGAATTTCATAAGCGCGTTGGGCATGGCGTTGGTCCCACTCAAAGCCATAACCTAACCACAATTCATCAGGATGTTTTGCCATCACCTTTTGCAAATGCGACAGCGCCATAAAAGCCAATGGTTTTCCTTTTAGTCCCTTCTGCAATTTATAAAGACGATAAGCCTCAGGCAGGCGGTACAACGCCATGCCCGAGGAAATCCCTGTCATCCACCAAAATGGCTCAGGTGGTAGCTCAGTCAGCATTTCTGCGGCAATCGCCCCAGTGGCCCCAACCAGCCAACCTGCTGCTGCCATGGCTTCATAATTCGTGCGCCAAGGCATCTCATATGCGTTTTCTTTCATTCATGCTCCGCAAATAACCGTTTGCAATCCGCTTAATTTCAAATGGATTAACGTTTAGCGTGAGCGGTAAACAGAACCGTTTCCCCCTCATCAAACTGGCATTGGTCACTGGCCGAGATCCCCCGAAGCAGTTGTCCGGCTGGAATGCCATGCTCATTGGCGACTTGGCGTAAGGTTTGAATCGTGACGCGAATACCATCGGCACTATGATCCACGTCCGGGTAATCGCCATCGGTCAGTAAGATGGGCAAATCTTTCACAAAATTAACCATCTGTTGGCGCTGCGCGTGTTTAGGGTCTGTACATGAGTTCGTATTGGCCGCAATCGGCTTTTGCCTACGCTCCGCTGTTGTGGCGGGCTCTTTTGCTTGAGCATTGCTTGTATTAATTCGACTCGGACGCAGTGAAGTCTCATCGTTCTGAATTACTGACACTGATTCTGCGTCTTGATTGGAAAGGTCTATCAGTGCAATTAGCCTTTTAGAAATCGATACCTTCAGCAGTAACCCTTGCTCCTGAACTCCATTATTCGAGGTCACAGTTCTGGCCTTACGTGTTGGGTTTACAGGATCTAATTCAAGCCAATCTAATTGACTGAGTTCAGCAAGCAGTTTTCGAGGAGCACACCAAGGCCTTACGGCATCGGGATAGCGGATCAGTATCTGTTCACCAACCATAACCAACGCACTGCTGGCCTCTGGGAGCCACGCTAAAGATTCAGGTAGATTCAATGCTGCTTCGTTTTGCTGATTTACGTTATCTGCGATAGCAGCATCGTATGAATGGTGAGGCTTTTCACATCCATCACCCGGAACGTTTTCATTTTCCTGAAGGTGATTAACATCACAGGCATGACAAAATTCATCCTCTTGTTCGGACGAGTTTGTCGATGGCGACTCAGACGAATTTCTGTGTTCAATTGATAATGACTCTTCAGGCAGGTCTGGATGCTCACTGGAGCGACTCTGAGGCTCTGCTTGTGTTTGCTTTCTTGCTTCCCATTCAGATTTGCTAAACAGTGCCACGCTACTTGGTACATTCGAGCTGAACAATAAATCGGCCTCAGATATATGCAGCATGGGTAGCCAGATTGGCTTGTCGTCTTTGATCAGTACTTCAGGGGCAAGGCTTTCATATCGCTCATTTGAGCCGGATTTCGTGGCCAATCCTCGCTCAATGAGGATGTCCGCAAGGGTATCGGGATCTCTTGGAATGCCAGGTATTTTGTCTTTGGCCAACAGCTCAATGATTTCCTTAGCGGCACTTTTCCAAACCAGGTAAAGATGGGTTGATTGATTTGATTTTCGTACCCAGACTCTGGCGTCTCGCTGATTGACCAGCCATTGCGAACTGGCAAGTAGTCGCCTCATGGCATCAAGTAGATAGCGTTCGACTGGGACACCAAGGGCATTGTCGTCAACGGAAATTCGTTGAGCTTTAAGGTCTCGCTGGACACTGGTTTGGTCGGCTTCAATGACCAATTTAGAAAGGACATGCTCGGGATCGGTATTGCCAATTGCTTCCAGCATGGCTTGCAAAATCTCAGGGCCAGGTTGAGTTAACCAGGCGAGCAACTCAGGTGTCATCACCCGGTTTAACACCAGAATTGAAAACTGCTCGTGTCGCTTGCACCGTCCGTCGCGCCAGCGAATGAAATAGCGTTCAATGCTATTATTAGTGGTCCACTGGGATAAGGTTTCTAAAAAAGGGTTCCATTGATATCGTCCATCTTCGTCTGTGATGGACAGGTCTGAAACGGGCTTACCAATATCATGGAACAAACCACCAAGAGCCGCCGCAACACGCCACCTTGGTTCCAGCTCTTTTTTTTCAACAGGTGTGCCACTGGCAACAAAGATGATCCCTTCAGCAGCTTGTGCCGCCCAGAAAGCAACTTCCAACGAATGACGTAATAAACCACCAGCGCCACTGTGATGATGATGCTCAGAAGCTGGCAGCAAGTGGACATAAGCAGCCAGATGATCAATGCAGGGCTGAATCAACCGTTGAAAATCACGCTGATTGAAGCCAAGTACCTGGCGAAGTTTGGCAATTAGCTCGTCTTGTGTGGACTGCAAATCTTCAGGTGACGCAGCTGGTAACCCCTTCAGGAATGGCGGGTAGCGTGGAATGTCTGTATCCAGTTGAGATGACAGCTCTGGTAGTGCTTTGGCTTGAAAAAATAGGTTTTTGAACATAGTGAACCTCCGACACGATAGTGTGAAGGTTCAATCTGGCGTTGCCGGTTGATTAGACTCAAAAATCCGATATGTATTAACACATACGCCATAAAATGCTGAGGGAGCTGATTAAGCTAAGGCGTATTTCTACTTGGCCTTTTAGTTTTTTCCCCAACTCTCCTTTTGGGTTTTTCAATCGGTGTAAAAGCTTCTTGTAGGTGATCGCGAAACCATCGGCGGCGCTCAACTTGGCGAAACTCGTTCAAGACAAACCGATAGTCACACGAGCCAAGACGATCACCACAACCACATGGACAAGGTAATTTATTTGCCTCACGCTTGCGCAAACCTAACGCTTTCAGTGCCCGTAGAACTGATGCTTTACCATTAACATTGAACAACTGAGAATAATCATCAATCAGGCCTTTCTCACCATGGTCCAGTTCGCCATAGGGAAAGTTACCAAATTCAACCCTATGGGACACCGAATAAAGAAACCTGACAACAATCTTTTCGAAAAAGGTTGTCAATGACGAGTCGGCTTTCAAAATTGACTTAATTTTCAGGTCTGAGCCAAGACAAAATGATCCATCAGAGTAAGTATGGAAGTCCTGATTACGAGGAAAGTAACCAGCGATATCAAACACCACTGGTAAAGCCCTAGGATAATCACTTGGGCATACAATCCTTAGAGAAAATGTTCGCTCTATAAACCGACTTCCAGCTAGCTGTGCTTTTAACTGATACTCTCCCTGCAACTCAATCTTATCTGCATGGACATCTACCAATCTAATGTTCGGATAGGCCGATAGAAAAGCCTCTAGGCCTACAGCCTTCCAGTGCTTCATCTATTGCTTAAACCATGGCTTTGGATCAGATGATTGAATTGCGAAAGTTGGTTTTGCTGTCACCGCAGGAATACCCAATAGACGTGCTACCGAACTTGAATCAAGCTTCAGATCCAAACCATTTTGCGCCGCATTTACTATTCGTTGCGTATCATCACTTGAGCAAAGAGCACTAAAATCAGCTCTAGCTTGATACAGCCATTTATAAAAGTTTTCTTGTAATCGGTATTGAGCAGATTTTTCGTCATACCACTTGTCCGCAAAATCTTCGGCCGGATTGACTGGGTTCGGAATCATTGGCGCTTGTGCAGAAATATGGTCATCCATCTCCGAGAGTACCGTATTCAACGCTGAAGCCAAATCACTTTCACCTTTATATGATTTAGCAGCCAATGTAGTGATGATTACCGATATTGGCTTACTATCCTCATTGTTTTTAAACATAGTGTCACGATGACGCTTCAATAATTGGATAACCTGCTGTAAGGGTGTCTTCCATTGATAATATGGCAGACTATCTATACTGGCTTTAAATCGCATTTCACGTTCGTTTATTACTAACCGTGCCGTCTTCATGCGCGTTTCAAACCATCGAGCATATCCTTCAGGATTGCTGATACGCCAGTTTTCATTCACAACTGCATAAGTGAAATCTGTGTTGTCGGTAATCGAAACTGCAAGCTGAGACACGTTTTGAGCCAAGTTTTCATCAAACTTAGAGTTTTCGACCATCAGCTTTTTCAAAAGGCCTCTTCCTATATCACTCTCTGGCACACACGGAACTATGTCCATGTGAAAGCTAAGCCCATCGGCATACTCTAAGCGCCAACAGCGTTTCTTCTCGGCTAGCTTTTCCTTAATTCCTCTGGCGTTTCGATAAAGCTCTAATTCATGACCCACTAGGTGCTTTAGTTGCTTTTGAGTGATAGACGTTTTATCCAGGCCACGCCGAAGATTGCACCCCATGTCTAGGTCATACTGTTCTTCTGAATCGGGCCTAATCGCCGTACCTAGACGAAAGGAACCTTGAGAAAACACGTGGGGATCAAAATTCACGCATGTTGACTCTGGGCGATGTAACCAATCACCTAGATCCTTATAGCGTTTTTCAGCCTTTTCATAAGCACTGTCTGGTAGCTCAATTTTTTCCAGAATTGTGTTTAGAACGTCGTTACTTTTAGTATTACTCATGTAGATCTCCTCGAAGCTCGACTGCCATTACGAATTGTTGTGTTTTTATGTCGTGGTCATAAATAAGCCATGGCATATCAGCCTTAGGCATTCTGGCCCGTCCTAATTCGACGGCACACGATACTGGCATCACAGGAAAAATTTGCAGTGGCGTCGCATCCCCGTGTGTATTTTTGATTTCAACAATCAGCTTTCTTATGCACTTTCTGAACAAGGAGAGCTGCTGCTTTGACTGCATGAAATCATTATGAGGCTGCTTTATAGTCACTTCCCAAATCGATGTATCTGGCCCTATAACCCGAGTAATTCGCTCATGCGACACATGGTCACTCAAAGAAAGTACCAGGGCTGGCTTTCCCTCCATATTTTGAGGTCTGTTGATGATGTACTCAAAATCATCTGAACAGTCTTGCCAAAACCAGCCTTTAGGCTCTCGATGCAGCTGATAAGTCTCGACGTCAATTTTGTCGGTGAGCAAAGCGCCAAGTATTATTAACAATGGTTGAGGAGCTAACGCGAACAATGAAAAATGCTTACAAGAATCCTCTTCGATAATCGATGAAATTTTACTTTGAAAACGCTTCGTTAGGTGTTGCGACTCTGCTTGCCAATATTGTTCAGAGTGATCCTTCAGCTCTGATACCATGGATAGGGTCACTGGCTTTTCAGTTGCCGGATACCAATTCGGAAACATTGCCTCAACACAACCGTGATAATTAATCGGTGATCTTTCAGTTCCAATATTGGCACCATATAAAACAACATTTGATTTGCGATCAGGATCAATGCCTGTGAGTATTTCTATACGTTGCTCATGCTGCATTTTCCAACTAATCAAGAGATCGGCTGGATACCTATCCTCGCTGCCTTTCTGATCAATTTTTTTGTGACAGTCATAGCACATCAACATGAGGTTGCTGACGTCATTCAAGCTGGTTGGCTTAGTTTTAAAGAGTCCCCAACCACGAGGCCCATTCTCAGAAAATGCGTAAATATGAGCATTTTGAGAGACATTGACCGATTCCTGGGTCACCGCTGATTTGTATAGCAACTTATTACACCCGCTAAACTGACAACGCGCAGCGGCACGAGCCCAAAGTTCTCGCTCAACAGGGCGTTTAATGTGCCTCGTGACTTCAACGACCATTCAAAACTCCTATAGTTTGCCAATTAACGGAAGTGAGCGCGGTGTTGTCGCATCACAGAGCAAATGGCTTACATAAGCACATCCGGCTATTAGCCCCAGCCCGCGAAGACACTTATCAATTGCCTCTTCCGGTTGCCACTCATACAAATGTTTGAGACCAACACCTAGTGCAGTTAACACCAATAGACTGTGGCAAAACTGGCGATGGTGAGGGTTACCCAAAGAGGGTTCCAAAATATCTGGAAGCTTGCCAAATAGAGAGCCAACCGTAATGGCAGTTACAGGATGGTGACTGACAGCTTGTTTTTTGTTGTCCGCCAAGGCAACGGTTAAACCAACCGCAGCCCCGACGGCCAAATGGGTTTTACCATTAGCCAAACTATTTCTCCTTCCTGACACCTTTAAAAGGTGTTTTGTCGGATGTCTTTACATCCATGAATCGACCAGTATCAGCATCTCGCTTTACCCAATGTCCGCTTGGCGTCTGAGTCTGAGATCTACCTTTAACGGCACCGTTTCTGTGTCCGTCACCTGATGGGGGATTTGTAGCCATAAAGCCTCCTATTCTGCTTAACTTAATCACATTTATCAGATATTAATAAAAAAGATCCAAAGGATCTGATCAAATAATAAACTTCAATTCTGATTAACGCAAGCAGATTAACCAGAAAATCAAAAAAAACTACAAAATTGATCGGTAGACAAATTCCAGTCCACCTGACTCTGCCACTTCTTTTTGACCTAACACAAGACCTGTAGCATGAAGCTTCTTCAATCGACCACTGGCATTCTGTGCTGAAATGTCAAAGTGCTTAGATACATGTGACGAAGTAACTGTCTTTTTTGCAATAACAAAATCTAGAAGCTCTTTGACAGTCGCACTGAGTTTTATACCAAGTACTTCGTAACCGCTATCGCTCTTTACTAGAAGAGGTTGATCCTTGGCTGTAGCGCCATAAGACCAATTATCCAGAAGGTCACGACTCGGTACATTAGAAAGGTAAAAACCTTTTTCTCCTTTCAATGCTTTAGCCAACGAGATTACACTTTCACGAGGAAATGAAGCATCAGTGAATCGAATGCCTTCCAAGCTGATAGCAAAAATATCGCATGATGGGTGACCATCAACGATCTTTTTAATCTTCACATAGGCTTCACTACCTTCATCGTTACCAAAGGCATGGTCAGAACCTACGACTTCTGAAAGAAGAATTTTATGAGTTAACTGTTTCATCTGCTTAAGTTGACACTATTTATCAGAAATTGTCAACATAGAAGTCAAAACAGATGTGGGTTCCTGTGATAGGGACCAACCCTCGATCTTCAGAAACATTGATGAGTTGACCCTTCGCATATTCCAAAGCCAATGAGAAAGTTAGCTGCCTAATAACAATGATAACTTTCTCTTTGCTAGCGTGCTCTCGACTACTCTTAAAGCCTAGCCCCCGGCCTTTACCAAAGCGACTAACCTCACCAGATGTAAATGATTTTTGAACGAGCGCAATGTCATTCTCAACAGTTTCCGCTGAAAACTGTGCGTACAACTTCGGATGTTCACTTTGTAACGTTGTTCTCAAGGTAGCGGCAATACCTAAACCAGAGTCGGATATGACTGTTTGAATATGCTTTGGTTTATTATACGGTCGATACACTTGCAGACCTGCTAGTCCAGGTATTTTGGATTCACTGTGATCAGTAACGTTGCCTACAAGCTCTGAAAAAACAGTCTTAGCCGCTAAGAAATAGCTAGCTGAAGAATGCTCTACAAACCTGTCGCCCAAACGAATTACAAGCTCCTTGTTTTGGGTTGGCTGTGCAATTTCTCCTAGTTCGACCAAGGTATCGCTATTATCCCGATAAGTTTTAGCAGCTGACAAAACGGGCCTTTCAGGAAGACAAGTGACACTTTGATTAAGATAATCAAAGAAGCCATTTCTGCTGAAAAAACCGCGTGTATTAGGACATGCTGTAGTATCCATCACCACATCCTTACCATTCGCAGTAAGCTGATTCGCGAGAGCAAGAAAACGGGCCAATGCTATCAGCAAAAACTTACAATCGATGCCGAATCTAAATGTTATCTTGTTTGCATCTTTTTGATACGCAAGCTTACCGATAGCACTCTCAAAGGCTTTATCATCAATCCAACCTGTAGCGAAATCAATTTCCACATGCTGAGCCCGTATCAAGCACCATTCATGATTTGAGTTTTTCACAAACGTATCCTGGTTTTTGTGAAGAAACGAGTTCACTTGAGACTTATCCAGCCCCAGCTCCTTGGCAATTTGACGTCCTTTCAGGCCTGGTGACCCATCTAATAACTCTGAGACTGCCTTCAGCAAACCATCACTCCTTTCTACCTACATACCTACCATTCGTTGCATACTTTGCGTCCACGAGGCTTTAAATGCTGAATCTCCTGCGAACAACTTGTAGAGCTCAAGTTCGTCTTTACGACGTTGCAGCATAATTTCCTTGAGCATTTTTTCGAAAGCCAAATCTCTATTATGAGGATCTGGGTTGTTTTTGTATTTAGATTCGAAATCTGGGTGATTGCGGATACTCTCAGCGATGTTCACAAACTTAACTTTTTGCTCTTCAGGTGTGGCACTCCAGCCTTGGAACCATCGTTCATTAAATGTGCGAATGATTTCATCCAGCGGGTCAGTTTCTTTTTCACCGCCATGCGCCCCACGTGGGTTCGGATTTTGAGGATCAAGCTCCGCTTCTTGGTCACTAAGTTTAATGCTGTGGTTAAGCTTCACACGTTGCAAACCGTATGAACTCAGATCGACAGAATCGAGAAGCTCATCAATAGCATCTGCATCGGGATCTTCCACTTTCAATTTCGGTATTAAAAACTTCAGGAACCAAAACAGTTTTTCCCAGCTGACCATTTCATAAGGCATGATAGAAGCCATCTGCCCATAGATTTTAACGAACTGTTTGGCTTTAATCTTAAAGTCAACTTTAGCTTCAGCTTCAAGCTCCAGCTCATGGTCAAACCGAGCTGCTGCAACATCAATGATTGGGCTGAGTGTCTGAGCGTCTTCATTCTTGAAATAACGCGTCACAAAGTCTTCAACCTCATACCACTCGTACACACCGACATCGTCCATTTCATCTTTCAACTCGTGCAGCACGTTTATATCTGTAGCCTGCGACAATGACGTTGCTGTGTAGAAAGGATCGAATGCTGACTGAATATCTTCAACCGAGTTGAAAAAATCTAAAACAAACAGGTCTTCAGTTTTTTTACCCCATTTAGGCGCACTTCGATTGAGACGAGACAATGTCTGTACACACAAGACACTGGCGAGCTTCTTGTCCACATACATGGCGCAAAGCTTAGGCTGGTCAAACCCAGTCAGATATTTGTTAGCAACCACTAAAAGTCGATACTCATCGGTATCAAACATATCTTTGGTATCTGACTCGGCAAAACCATTAATATCTGCTTCGGTATATTCAATACCGTCAACTTCTTTGGTTCCTGAGAAAGCAATGGCAACTTTAAACGGGTTTCCTTGCTCCTCAAGTATCCGCCTAATCGCTTTGTAGTATCGAATGGCAGTCTCAATATTTTGAGTGACCACCATTCCCTTACCTTTACCTTTGAGCTTTTTCGCATTCACGACATGTGGAACAAAATGCTCCAGCATAATCTCTGCCTTGGTATCAATTGTTTGCTGGCTTCGCTCTACATAAGCTCTGAGTTTTTTCTGCGCCTTTTTGGTATCAAACTCAGGGTTATCAGCGATTGATTTCTCAATCTCATAATAACTTTTGTACGTCGTATAATTTGCCAGCACATCCAAGATGAAGCCTTCTTCAATGGCTTGTTTCATCGAATACAAGTGAAACGGCTTGAAAGAGCCATCTTCTTGGCGTTGACCAAATTTCTCCAAAGTGCTGTTTTTTGGTGTCGCTGTAAATGCCAGGTACGATGCATTCCCGCGCATCTTGCGCGATTTCATCGCCTGAAGGATTTTATCCTGAGCATCCTCTGCCTCTTCGACTTCAGACTTGCCCATCGCTCGGTTCATATTGTCATGCGCCGAACCAGACTGTGAGCTGTGTGCTTCATCGATGATCACCGCAAAGCGCTTATCACTAAGATCGGCGATACCATCAATAATGAACGGAAATTTCTGAATCGTCGTTATGATGATCTTTTTGCCATTTTCGAGCGCCTGCTTAAGCTCAGATGACTTGTTCGCCGGGGCAATAATGTTCTTTACTTCAGAAAACTCTTTAATGTTATCCCGCAGCTGCTTGTCCAATAGGCGTCTATCGGTGACCACAATCACAGAGTCAAACAACGGCTGCTCCAAGCTTTTTCCGCCTGCCACATCAGACGATGCAGGATAGGTTTCAATTAACTGATAAGCAGCCCAGGTAATCGAATTAGACTTACCTGAACCGGCAGAGTGTTGAATTAAGTAAGTCTGACCGACACCGTGCTGGGCGGCATGGTCCACCAATTTTCTCACCACATCCAATTGGTGGTATCGAGGAAAGAACAGGGTTCGCTTTGGTAATGGATCTTTGCTTGACCCATCCAGACGCACAAAATGCTGAATAATATTCGCCAAGCTTTCTTTGGTGAATACTTCTTGCCATAGGTATGCCGTTTTATGGCCAGTTGGGTTCGGTGGATTACCCTGTCCAAGATTGTGTCCTTTATTGAACGGCAAGAAGAAGGTACTGCCACCTGATAACTTGGTGGTCATATACACTTCGTCGGTATCGACCGCCATATGCACTAGGCAGCGGCCAAAGGTCAGCAAGGCTTGCGTTGCATCTCGATCATCTCGATACTGCTTTTGGCCGTGATAACGTGCTGTTTGCCCCGTCCATGCGTTCTTTAACTCCAGCGTTATCAATGGTATTCCGTTGATAAACAATACCATGTCGATTTCTTGTAGGGGATTTGCCATGGAATAGCGCACTTGGCGAGTACAACTAAACACATTGTCTGCAAAGTTTTGCTTTACCTTTTCACTGCTGCTTGCCAAAGGGGCTGGATAGAGCAAATTGAAGTGAGCATCGTCTACGCTTAGCCCTTTCTTAAGTAAATGAAGAATGCCATGCTTCTTAATCAGTCGGTCAAATCGTTCGAGTAACTTACGCTGCCAATCTGAGGGGTTGTTCTTTTGCAGTTTGGCCAACTCTACTTCTTGTGTCTTTTGCAGAAATTGCCAGAAAAAACGTTCATCAATGGCATATTGCATATTAAAGTCACTAGCAGCACCAATGAAGTATCCAGCACCCAGTGACTGCTGACTCAGCCCCTCTTTGAGCTCTTCAGTACTGATCCCAGCCAGACATTTCTCAATGGCCGACTCTAATGCTTGTTCATTGGTTTGACTGACCATAATTGTAAATTCCCTTAATCAAAATTCTTCTGTTTCATTGCCTCAGCCGCTTTTTGCAGCGGTCCTTTTAAGGCTTTTTCTAACTTTGTCATCTGCTCTAAGTGCCACGCAACCGCTTGGGGCCAAGTCTCTTTGTTAAACCCATCAGCTTTGGTCGAAAACTGAATACGGCAAGATTTCTTCTCATCCAGCCTCATCCACTCAAGTTCTGCACCAAAAGTATGCTCAATGTCTTGTTTGGACTGACTCAACAAATCAAAAAGGTATTTATTCTCTTCAGTAACCCCACGGCTGATCCAAAGCTCTACTCGAAGCTCTTTTTGCAGAAATATCAGGTTATACGGACATCCACTTAGCCCTGAGCCTGCTGATAACCAATGATCTTTGCTTGGGCTAATGTTGTTATAGAGTTGGCAAGAGCTTTTCTGAAACGCCTCTAAGGCACGCTCCCAGTACTCGCGACGCACGGTATGGCGGTTTTTTAGTACCACTTCGGTGGTTTTTTCTTCCGCTTCCTTGGCATTAATGCCGATCATCAACTCTTTCGCTTCTGGCGTTGGAATGATCTGGTCAATATTAATCAGTAGCTGTTCACCCAGTGAATAAGGCGTAATTTTGAAGCAGGCAATGCTAATTCCTTGACCCAATAACCACAGCGCTGTGCTGGTCACTTCTTTGCGAAAGTTTGCCGCAACTAGCATAATGCGCTGGCTGTTACCCAGGTTGAGCTTTAACTCATCCAGATCGGGCGCATCCAAAAACTCACATATTCTCGCCGAAGCACTTGCAGGGGCATTTAACAGGTCAACCTCTCCTGTTACAGGCTCATAGCGGTCTAAATACTGCTGGTAAATTTCAACTATTTGCGCTTTGGTTAAACTGGCACAGTAAGAGGCATATTTAAGCGCCTGCCAAACTACATCTCGGCCACTGTCGTCCAGCTTGTTTTCAATAATGACCAAGTTGCCATCTTTATCCAGTGCCAGTAAATCTAAGCGTTCACGGGTATCATCAAAGCCATCGAACTCCTTTTGAACAATCAGTAGCTCTTCACCCAGTGCGGAAGGTTCGTGTGCCAACCATTCCTGAAGATGCTTGCGCTCAGTAAAGCCCAACTCACTGAACTTCTTCGTCTTAACCGGACTAATCCTATTGGTCTGATGATTTACCGTGAACATAATCGTATCCTATTGCTCAACCATTTCTGGGGTGATCTTGATTTTTCCTGTCACGGCGCTGTTGATCAGGGAGGTTTTGTATTCTTTGAGCATTTCGATTTGATTCTGTTGTATCTCGATAGCTTTCTCATATGCACTAGACTGACTTTTTGTATATGCCAAAATTTCAGCTTGTTCACCTGATGGTGCTACTGGCACGGGAATATCAAAAAGATCACCTGTATAAAGGCGAATCAATCCTTCAACAACTCCTGTCGCCCTGATAATGAATTGCTGAATATATGAAGGGTGACGGAATAATATCTCTAAGTATTTGGCGTCATAAATATGTTCCTTACATTTATAGACGGCATAATCAGGACTAACTAATCCTTTGAATTCAATGTTGCTTTTAAAGAAGACTCCGAGGTGTGCTTTAAGCTTATTAAAAACCAAATCATTCTTATAAACGACTTTATTATCGATATTACTGGCAGCCACTTCTGCCTTGTCGTGATAATCAGCTCTCACAACAAGCCCATGAACTTGACTGACCATAAACAAAGGTTCCTCCCCTGTTTTAGAGCGTTCGTTTCTCTCTTCTAAAACATACTTCAGTCGCTTAACTTCCCAATGCTCTGGAATCTTTCCAATCCAATCCACACCGGAATCTTTCATTGGCACATTAGGATCAAGCCCTTGGGTCACAGCCTGTTGGATGATGATCTGCTTACGCTCTTTGAGCAGGTTAATTTGCTGCTCTTTGATCGCAATCGCGTCGTTAATTTGAGTCGTTTTCTTGTCGAGAAAGTTGGCTATTAGGGTTTGTTGCCCAAGGAGAGGAACAAACGTCTTAAAACTCATGAATGAATCTTTAGGAATTGTATTTCTCAACCCCCTATATAAAGGCTTTAGGCGTTTTGTTGAATCAAGATTCAGATAAAAATAATACAGGAACTTATTGTCGAACCCTGCATTTGTCTGGAAAACGGTGTAAGCACCCGTAATCATCCCGTCATAAGAGGACAAACCAACTGTTCGAGGTGTCTCTTCCACATCAAAGAGACAAAAAACAAAATCACCACAATTAACTTCTTGATATGTATTAAACTCAGCAGGAAATTTCCCCTCAGGATTATCCATATCTCGTTTAATTATGCCTCTAAGGGTTAGAGAAAGAAGGTCGTAATCAGCTGACCTTTTACCGACAAGTTTCTTCTTAAGTGTAAAAATATGCTTATTCGAAAGCAGCTCCCACGAGTCCGGTATATCTCCTAACCATTCTGCCCCAGACTCCTTATAAGACTCATATTTCGGCATCAACGCTAAACTTTCCATTACGCTTCTCCCTGAACTTCCGCCACTTTCACACCCAATATCTGTGCAATAAGACCTTCGGCTTTTTGTTCTAAGTTGATGATGTCGGTTGCGACCTCTTCTAAACTACGCAGCGGTTTGTGACGATAGAAATACTTATTGAAACTGATTTCATAGCCAATTTTCACCGTATCTAGGTTTATCCATGCTTCATCAACATGAGGCTTCACTTCGTCTAGGAAGTACTGATAAATGCTTTGCTTCAGCGGGACAGATTCTGTGTCTCGCAGGTCTGAGTTGGTCTCGTAAGTGATGAACTCACCTTTTTTACCGCCTTCTGCTGTAGGAACGGGGTAATAACCAAAATCTGGCAGGTCAGCGACTTCACATTCATAGCGCTCCAGCAGGTCGTTTAATTTATCACCCGTTAATTTAACGATCTTTTTAACCACTTTCTTGGCGGTTTCGTCATACCAGCTCACTGCGTTCAAGATGGCATTTTTCTCAGGTGCTGAAAGCTTAATGGCGTGGGCTTTTAGCGATTTATCAACTTGGGTTTTAAAGCTATTGAAGTCATCAAATTCAATGCTACCGATGTCAGCCATCAGCGTTTGTGCAGTTTCAAGCAATGCTTTTAGCGCCAGCCAGTGTTTCACATCAAGCAGTTTAGCCTTAGCCTTGGCATTGAGACTGATGTCGTTTTCTTCACACCAAGAAAGAATGTCCTTCTCAATGGATTTTAAGAAGCTCTTTTTCTTGTCAGGACCATAGCCAGTTTTTTCGTAAACGCGTTCGCCATGCTCTGCGTAAACGTGCTCCATCACTTCACTGAGCTGCTTATCAAAACGCAGTGGTGCTATTGCATCTTGAGTGAACTTGGCTTTGCGGCGATCTGGGCGCTCGATAGTGACTTTGTAATAGCCAAAATCGTCATTACTAAACACCTTGCTGGCGATACCAACAGGATCATTGTTTGCATCAAGTGCTCTTTCAACGTCCATACACGCGAGGTAAGTATCGGTGATTTCCGTGATGTGCTCAGGCGCAAATTCGCAGTTTTTGTTACCTAAGTTCTTACGCAACTTACGGTATAGCAAGCTGGCATCAATCAGTTGCACCTTGCCTTTGCGTGCTTCAGGTTTATGGTTGTTCAACACCCAAATGTAAGTGGTAATGCCGGTGTTATAGAACAGGTTATTAGGTAACTGAACGATGGCATCTAGCATGTCGTTTTCAATGATGAAGCGACGAATGTTACTTTCGCCACCGCCCGCATCACCGGTAAAGAGCGATGAGCCGTTATGAACAGAAGCAATCCGGCTGCCTAATGGGCTTACGCTCGGATCTTTCATCTTGTTGACCATTTCCATTAAAAAGAGCAGCTGGCCATCACTTGAACGTGGCGTGGCATCCACCACTTCGAGATTTCCCCAATAGTCTTTCAGGCTAACCTTAAAACGTGGGTCAATCACATCACTGCCGTCTTTAATGTGCTTCTGTTCAGACGCCCAACTCTTACCGTATGGCGGATTAGACAACATAAAGTCAAAGCGTGAAGCCGCGAACTCATCGGTAGACAAGGTTGAGCCTACTTTGATGTTCTCAGGATTGTTACCTTTGATCATCATGTCCGATTTACAAATCGCGTAGGTCTCGTCGTTGATCTCTTTGCCGTAAAGGTAAACATCACGGCTGTCGTTCGGGTATTTCTCTTCAATGAAGTTTTGAGATTCAGTCAACATACCACCGCTACCACACGCAGGGTCATACACTGTCATGGTAAGCGGTAACTGGTCTTTGACTGGGTCGAACACCAGGTGCGTCATCAATTCAATCACTTCACGTGGCGTAAAGTGTTCACCTGCTTCTTCGTTGTTTTCTTCATTGAACTTGCGGATCAACTCTTCGAACACGTAACCCATACCCAGGTTAGTAAGGGCTGGCATCTTGTTGCCATCCGGGTCTTCGACCGTTTCATGAGTTAAGTTGATGTAAGGGGAAACAAACTTTTCGACGACATCAAGAAGGACTTGCTTGGAGGCCATGTGACGAATTTGCGATTTGAGGTTAAAGCATTCAATGATCTCTTTAACGTTATCGCTAAAGCCAAGCAGGTACTCTTCAAAGTTGGCGAGTAATATCTGTTGGTTATTAGTCGCGGTGTTGAACAGGGATTTCAGCGTCCATTTAGATGTATTGTAAAAAACATAGCCACTGGCCGCCTTTAATGGTTCATCATCAAGCTCCGTGGCTTGCATCTCTTCTTTTTGGAACTTTACCTCATCAAGCACGGCTTCTTTGGTAGGTTCTAGTAACGTATCTAAACGTCGTAATACCACCATAGGTAAAATCACATCGCGGTACTTACCGCGAACGTACACATCACGTAAACAGTCGTCGGCAATGTTCCAAATAAATGAGATGAGCTTGTTATGTACACTATGATCCATTTTATTTTCCTGTTCAGTGTTGGTTGCACCCCACTTGGTTGCTGCAACGGCTTCACTATAAATTTAAAATTCTGTTCTTTATGTAACGTCTCAATGGTCGCTACATCGTTCGATTAACTTGTTCTACCCGGCGCAATGCTTAAGTTTGTGACACCATAAAGTGCCTGGCTGTTACGCAACCAAAGCTGATACTCAAAGCCCATTAATGAGTGTTCCGTAGAACAATCCACATGCCATTGGCGTAGTAAATACCCAGCGGTTGCTGCTCTAATCTCAACCTTTAGAACGCCACCCGTCATACCATAATCCAGCTCAATCGCTTCGCTATGCTCTATGCGTGGGTGCGGCACCAACTCCAGCTCTACAAAGCGATTCCATTGCCGATCTTGGGTTTCGAGCTCCGTTTCAGACAACGTAGAGTCTTCAAGCACAACCGCTGCTTTAATGCGGGTCAGTACAAAGTCACGGAACTCATTATGTTTGCGGTCAAAACCACGAACATGCCAACGCAGGCCATTGTCCACCAGCGTATGCGGAACAATTTCACGCGTTGTTTCACCACTCGATAACGACACATAGGTGATACTCAAGGCTTCGCCTTTGTGTATGGCCTCGGTGACTTTCGCCACTATAAATAGGCTTGGCTTGTTTAAGTGATAAGGCGCTTCACACGCCAGTGGTGGTTTTACCTTTCCAGTGAAGCCATCACCGTACCCTTGGCTAATGGTTGCCAGTGTTCTCACAACGTCGTAGTCGAACAAGGGTTCAAAAGCTTCACCACGCTTATGCAACTTGAGCTTTTGGTCATACTCAATGTTGCCTGGCGCGAGCTCTCTGTACATTGTGAAGTCTTTCGTTGCCTGTGCAGCGGCTATGCTGAAGCGATCGACTAAGTCCGCCCGTACCGCTTCTCCCTTAAACAATAAGGTGAAATCGATGTGGGCAATGCGATCCCTGGTTGCTTGTGGCAACTGCGCTATCTGCAAAAGCCTATCTGACTTCGCCACTACTGTTTGTTTCAGACCATCATTTGTCATGCGTCTTGTTTATCCAATTCAACCAGTTTCTTAAAACTCTGTTTATACAGTAAGGACCGACATCGCGTAATCACATTGAAAAGCATCACTCAATGCTGCTCTTCATTCGCAATGACTTAGCAATCTCTACCGGTTGAAGCTGGACAGATGGCCATAAAACACTGAATAGGCTTCAACCTAATTAATTTTATTAGGTATCATCCTATCACAAATTATTTTGTAGGGAAGACTAAGCGGCAACTTTTTGATCTGGATTGCAATTGCCGCTCAGGTATGGGCGTGAAGACATTGTTTCATACCATTGATGATAGCCGCTATCAATGCGCTACCCGAACCAGTGGCACCACGATTTTACTGCGATGAGATACCCCTTTGTCCGACTCTGTAGACAGCAGAGCCCGTTGCTCACTCTCCCGAATGCGCCTGGCAACTTCTGCCTGGGCTGGTAGCAATGGCAGCATCCCTTCAGCAATCGCCTCTGGGGCAGACTCTTGGCCACAGGACATCAAATGCTTCCATGGATCTTTAAGAAAGCGCTCGAACGTGATGCCAAATTCAATGATGCGGGCAGAGACGAAGATTTCGCCCCAGTATTCAATGTAGGTGTCTTGGTACATGGAAAGATTCCTCTTATTGGTTAAACCATGAGTTCACTTTCCATTTTCCAGAGGTTTTCAAATATGCAAGGCTTACCTTGTAGAGAGCTACAAAGCTTTAAATCTATTGCGGGCATCTTTGTAGTCATAGTGGGCATGTTCTGAGCCACGATGATACAAATCATCCAGGTAAGTTTGTTCCTGCGGCAACTCGTCTTCGCTGATTTCGCGCCACCAATGTTTGTTGGCACCTTTAACACCGTCATGCCAGCGGTAACCACGCTCTTTTAAATAGTCCTTTACGTCAAACGGCGCACCAAACGCACGAACTAACACAGTTCGCCTGTCTGCTTCAGACAACAAGTTTGCAACGGAATCGGGCAACAAATGAAACAACCAGGCCATCGCCAAACAATCGGTTGCAGCGCGGTGTCCTTCATAGAACCAACCTAAGCGAAGCAGCAGGTACTCAAGTTTTCGACTTTCAAAGCCCAGTGCTTTCCAATCTATGCCACTGGCTGAACAGGCCCAAGATAGATGGCCTAATGCAGCAAACCGCTTTTCAAAGAAAGGACGATCAAACTGTGCATTGTGTGCAACCACCAGCGGATCATCGGATAACCAACTCGCTACCAGTGAATCATCAATGTGCTGGCCTTGCACCATATCATCGGTGATACCGGTTAACTCGGTGATCAGCTCGGGGATTGGCTTGCCGGGATCTTCATACATGCTGATCACATCAACAATCGACACAATCTGCTTAGCAGAGGGGCTGTAAAGCACCTTAACCATACCAAGCTCAATAATGGACTCATCTTCGGCAGACAGTCCGGTTGTCTCTGTATCGAGCAGCACTATTGGCTGTTCGTCACCTACTACAGGAGATAGTTCAAGTGGCCAGGACTGCGGCTCACGCGTTAATGGAATACGCTCCAGCAATCTAAAATCTTCTGGTCTTTCTGGGATATCCGCCAGGCGCTCTAGCGGAAATGGCGCAGGGGCTCTTGTCATTGATGGTTCCTCTTCAATTCTATTGTTCGCTTTGGGCTATTTCACTGTGCCCTGTTCGTTTATAAACGCTTTTGTACAAAATGCACCTTGGATACCTCAGCGTTTTTTTAATCTTTCTACTGGGTGAACCCATGTATGAAGGCTTTGGCTAAGCCTTTCAGAAAGCCTTAGCTAAACCGTTTAGGTAACCCTTACCGACACCCTTTACGTATGGCTTAGCCAACCCCTTTTCAAACGGTTGCAAAAGGCTTGAACTGAGTTCGACTGAGCATTTTAATGATGCTCCTGACTTCGCTTTAAGCCTGTAAATTCAATACGAAGCAGAATTTTACTAACTGTTTTGAAACCCTTTGCAAAGGGTTCAACAAGCCTTGTCTGACGGTTACTTGACCCATGCGTTAACCAGTAGCAGTAACAGGATCAGTAACAGAAACAAGAGCAGTAGGCAGAAGCAGTATTGTCCAAGCCTTGCAGGCTTTGACGAGGGCGAGCGATCCCCCACATCTAGTTTTTCATCACAAAAAATAAATCACCCACAACACAGCGTCTTACTCGAACAACTACAGTTTTACCTACAATTTTACTTGTAGAAATCAGCATAGCATTAGATACTGTATAAACAAACAGTATTAATTATGATTTTTCGAGGTTCGTCATGAGTGTCTCGCTGATAGGCCGTAGCGGCGCACTTGCCTTCATCAAAGCCAAGCGCCTTCGTATTCCATTGTTCATGGAACGTGTTTCTGCTGGTTTTCCCTCCCCAGCGCAGGATTATGTTGAGCAAACGCTCGACCTCAACGAGCTGTGCATCAAGCGACCAGCTGCAACGTTCTTTGTGCGTGTTGAAGGTGATTCAATGATTGATGCCGGGATTCACCCAGATGATATTTTGGTGGTTGATCGCTCTGTCCAAGCAGAACACGGTGACATTGTCATCGCTGGTATCCATGGTGAACTCACGGTAAAGGAGCTTCAACTAAGGCCGTGCGTCATGCTGATCCCAAGAAACCAGGTGTATGAGCCCATTCATATTCCTGAAGGGACAGAGTTAGAGATATTTGGTGTGGTCACCAATGTGGTGCGAAACATGCGCCGTAAGTCGTGACTATCCCATGCCAGTATTTGCCTTGGTGGACTGCAACAACTTTTACGCCAGTTGTGAGAAGCTGTTTCGTCCTGATTTAAAAGATACGCCGGTTGTGGTTCTGTCTAACAATGACGGCTGCGTGGTTGCACGCTCACGTGAAGCTAAGTTACTCGGTATTAAAATGGGCGTACCCGTCTTTCAAATCAAAGCTGAAATGCAGCGTCATGGTATTTTGGCATTCTCGTCCAATTACGCGCTGTACGCAGATTTGAGCAGTCGAGTGATGCGCACTTTGGAGGAGATGGCACCACGAGTAGAGGTTTACTCCATTGACGAAGCGTTTTTGGACTTAACCGGTATTGAGTCTGCCATATCCCTCGTCGAGTTCGGACAACAAGTGCGAGAGCGGATAGGTCACTGGATCGGGATCACCGTCTGTGTAGGCATTGCACCGACTAAAACACTCGCCAAACTGGCAAACCATGCAGCCAAAAAGTACCCAGCCACTCAGGGGGTTGTAGACCTGACCAATCTAGATCGGCAACGTCGATTGCTTGCATTAGTCCCAGTTGATGATGTTTGGGGCGTTGGTAGACGGCTTTCTAAGCGTTTATATGCGTTGGGTATCACCACAGCCCTAGACCTCGCCAACGCCTCTCCTAGAGCCATCAGAGACCAGTTCTCGGTGGTTTTAGAAAGAACCGTCAGAGAACTCAATGGTGAGTCGTGCATTGAACTTGAAGAGATCCCGCCAACTAAGAAACAAATCGTCTGTAGCCGTTCATTTGGCGTAAAAGTAACGCAATTTGAATTGTTACGTGAAGCCGTCTGCGAATACGCAACCCGCGCCACTGAGAAGCTTCGCAAAGAACAGCAGCAAGCCAAAGTGATGACCGTGTTCATACGAACCAGCCCCTTTAAGGACAGCGAGCCGCAATACAGCAACTCCGCATCGGGTGAGTTGCTGATCCCCAGTTGTGATACGCGGGATTTTATTGAGCTGGCCAATCACTTACTCAAGCGGATTTGGAAGGATGGTTTTCGTTATGCCAAAGCGGGCGTCATGCTGTCTGACTTTTACGATCCCGGCATGTTTCAACCAGGACTATTCGATGACGTATCGACCCGCTCTAATAGCCAGCAGCTGATGTCTGTATTGGACACTATTAATCAAAGCGGTGCCGGAAAGGTTTTCTTTGCTGGACAAGGTACGAAGAAAGATTGGTCAATGAAGCGAGAGCATTTGTCTCCCGCCTACACAACACGCTGGGACCAGTTACCGCGAGTGAAGTAATGAAATAAATGTAAATTAACCACACAGCTAGACATAGAAAGGAGCTTTACTAAAAGTTTGTAGGCACAAAGAACAAAAAATGCTGTCACTGTCATAAAATCCAACACCATAGGCATCACCTCCACTAACGTTTTAACGACTTCAACTTTCAACCCGCATCGGTCCGTAGACTGGTATCCGTCCGTTATCGTAGGTATTTTCTATGTTGCTGTGGGCCGGGTAATGTCTAAGCTATCAGGATTTCCAACCCTCCGCAAGAATGCCGAAATATAACTCAATGTATAGAAATCGGACTCTAGTGTGTTTAGCTTAGACAAGTTATTGATTAGGTAGTTAACTCCGAATTCATCAAGCAAAAAATCCAGTGCAATTGTATTTACTTTGCCGCCCTTCCTATGAAGCACCCCGGATTTTCTTATAAAAGAATTCTCTCTCAAAACATCAACAATACTCATTAAATCAGAAGGATACTGGGCACCATCAGGAAAACTGTTATATACCTTGCTGTTTTGAAACTGCTTACATGCATGAGTGTTAGTACTTAAAATATAACAATCAACAAATTCGACACCATGTAACTGCATACGCTCAAAGGAAGTTGAAATCAATATGCATCTTTCAAACTTAAGGCCGTCATGTGTACACTTTTTAAAATGAGTTCCCTGTAAAAAACAGTTTTCAAATCTCACATTATTGAGGTTGCAATATTTGAACTTTGCACCAACCAGAGATGTATTTTTGAAATGTGACTCGCTGAATACGGAGCTAAAACTCGAAGTTTTATTGAAGTTTTTGTTGTAAAATTTAGTGTGCTCTGCCTGCTTTTGCACATAACTATATCGATTATTTTTTTTGTTCCTTGCCATAACTCTTCCTGTTAAGCCTAAATTTTCAAGCAACTATACAACAGGAGAGACTAGTCTCCTTGATTTTTAAGGAGATCATATACGCCATTTCTGTTTTTTTGCTGCTTTAGAAAATCAAATACGTCAATATGCATTGACTCTTCGACGAAGCATGTTGAGCTTATCAACCTGGCGTCGAATATCACTGAAAAATTCTTCTTTCTCCATAGCCAGCGCTAACTCCCATTCTTTGGCCAAACCTTGGCAGTCCAAAAATGCGTATCTCAGCTTCGTCTTTGAAATACGCAGCCCCTTGCTAAAGACCACGCGTTTGCCTCGTTGACCGTGAAAACTGTTGATGTACCACTCTATGCCAAAGCCATACTTAAAGTCTCTGATACGGACACCAAGCAGACCCCAGTCTTTAAAGGGCTCATTCTCTCGAACCTTGTAATGGGTAACCCAAAAGTCATCAACTTCAGCTCGTGCCAGTGCTTTTAGCCTGTCCGTTTCTTGCTGAAGTAAATCTGATACATCTGCTTTCCATTGTTCATTGACGATTTCTACCAAACCAATTTCCCCATCCAATTAACCCCAAAAGCCAAAACCACTATCCGTTTGGCTTTTGGATCGAAACGCCAAACGTAAAACTGCCGTAACAATCACTATTTGGCGTCTCGATATAAATCAACTCGCGCAATCCCATACCTGACAAGGGATACAGGCTGAATTCACTTAAAAACACCTAAAAAGACGTATCGCCATGAGGATACAAACCGTTTGGCAAGTTCAGGCCAGAATGCAAACGACGTTTGGCGTCTCGATTTTTTTGGCTAGATCACCAGCCGCCAAACAAAGCCTATTCTCATACTTTTGCGAAAATGCAATAGGCAGATAGATGAAAGGATTTGTCACCTTTCTGCCCACCGCCAGTGCACCAAATCCTGATAATGACATTTGAGTGAACCGCCAGAGCACTTGGAAATGCCCAAGCGTGACCAGTGCGGTTGATTGAAAACCGTTAGAGCACTTTGAGTGCACAGGAGATAAGTATGTTTGTACTAGGCGTAGATATCGGTTACTCAAACCTGAAGCTGGCAATTGGCCAATCAGGCAGTGAACCGAAAACCATTATTCTGCCTGCGGGTGCCGGTCCTGCGGAACGTATGCCGGAGCGTATCGGTGGAGGCGATGATGAAACTTGTTTGTATGTATCTGTCGATAATGAGCGTTGGGCCGCCGGTGTGCCAGCTGGACGCCTTCAAGGCTGGGAACGAGAGCTTCACCCGGAATATCCCACCACAAAAACCTATAAGGCACTTTTTCATGCCGCCTTGTTAATGGCTGAAACAGAATCCATCGATTTGGTTGTCACTGGATTACCGGTTTCCCAGTTTCATGAACCACAACGTAAGTCTGACCTTGTGCAGCGTTTAAAAGGTGTCCATCAAGTGACGCCTAAGCGCAGCATCACTGTTCATGACGTCAAAGTGCTGCCGCAGCCTGCCGGTGCCTATATGGATCTGGTTCAAACAGGTGGAGATTTGGGCTTGATTGAAGAAGGTCGCGTCGTCGTCATCGATCCCGGCTTTTTTTCTGTTGACTGGGTTGCCCTTGAGGCCGGAGAAATTCGCTACAGCTCATCAGGAACCAGTCTTCAGGCAATGTCCGTGCTACTGGAAACCATTGATAAGCTGATTTCGGAAGATCACGGTGCCAAAGTAGGTATGGATCGACTTGAAAAAGCCATGAGAACCGGCGACTTGCAGGTCCTGCTGTTTGGAGAAAAGGTCGATATTTCACCTTATCTAAATGCTGCCATGAAAAAGGTAGCGCCTGTTGCTCTTACAGCCATGCGCCAATCCATGCGTGACGAAAGCATTAATGCGGACTTGGTATTGATCGCCGGAGGTGGAGCCATGGCTTATAAGGAAGCGGCCAAGGAGATTTTTTCACGAAGCAAGATCATCGTGCCGGAACAGTCTGTTTTGGCGAACGTCCGAGGCTTCTGGTTTTATGGGTCCTGATCATGAGAGTTGTCGTCAACATTCCCCCAGGGAGCCACCCTGAACTGCTAAAAGAATTAGAAAAGACTCCGCCACGGGAACGCGCTGAGCGTCTGCGGATGCTGGCCACCTTTGGGTTAATTCACATGAGCCAACCCAATCTATCCATGACATCTGTACCGGTGGATGGCCATGCACCAGATGGTGACGTTACTTCCATGAGTACAGCGCCAGAACCCAAAGCAGAATCACGTAAACAATCATTAAAATCAAAACTTCGGTTTGACTAAATAGGCGGGTATTTATGAAGTTGTCAGATGCAAAATGCAGAAATATCAAACCTACCGAAAAAATACAAAAATTAACCGATGGCGCAGGTCTGTATTTAGAAATTAAACCATCAGGAGCAAAAAAATGGCGTTACCGGTATCGCATTGCTGGAAAAGAAACAATTTTTACAATTGGTGATTATCCTACAATTAGCCTTAGTGAAGCCAGAATTAAGCGCCAAGAGGCGACTGAACTAGTAAAAGAAGGTAAACATCCAACGACAATCAGACAGTCTCGAAAGGTTAAAAACGAATGGGAAAGCGTTAATACCTTTCAAGCGTTGGCGCATGAGTGGATAGAAAAGAATAAGTCCAAGTGGTCCGAAAACTACAAGCGCCAGATTGAAATCAATTTACGGCGTTATGTGTTTCCGTCAATTGGCAAGTTGCCAATCAAGTCTGTTGAATCTGCCCATATTTTGGTAATTGTCCAGAAAATAGAGAAACAAGGTGTTGATAAAAGAAAAGGTAAGAAAGGATCACCTTCAATTGCATTGCTTGTAAAGCAATGGTGCGGAGCAATTTTCCGGTATGCAGTTGTAACATTAAGGGCTGAGTACGATCCAGCAGCCCCCATTCAAGGAGCTATTACAAGACCGAGAGTCAGGCATCACCCTCATTTAGAAGGCCCAGAACTAAGCGGTTTTATGAGAGCGTTAAACGCCTATGAAGAACGAGGAATGCGACAAACCATAATTGCATTGAGGTTACTACTGCTTACCTTTGTTCGAAACGGCGAGCTACGTCTTGCAATTTGGGATGAATTTGACCTAGAAAATGCGATATGGCGAATTCCTGGCGAACGTATGAAAATGCGGGAGCCCCATGTTGTACCATTATCCAAACAAGCCATGCAACTTTTGCAAGAGCTTAAAACTTTTACAGGGCCATTTGGTTTTATTTTTCCAAATCGCTCTACTGCAAATACGGCGATGAGCAACACCACGATAAATAGAGCCATAGAGTACATGGGCTATAAAGCCCGTATTACTTCGCATGGATTCAGAGGTACGGCATCAACAGTGCTTCATGAGCACGAATGGCCACACGAAATTATTGAGAGGCAACTCGCGCATGCCGAACGAAATTCTGTAGTAAAAGCTTATAACCATGCTCAGCATCTATCTAAGCGCAGAGAGATGATGCAATGGTGGGCGGATTATTTGGATGAAATCGAATCTAAGGCACTGGTGGTTGATTGATTAAGTGATAAATTTTTGCATCTTGCTGACCAGCACCGGCTCTCCTCACACTTCATAATACTTCTGAATTAAACATTAGGAGTTAGTCATGGATAATCGAATTTTACGTTTACCCCAAGTTATTGAGTTAACTGGTTTCAGTCGAAGCTCAATTTATGCACTCATGAAGACTGGAGAATTTCCGCTCAACATCAAGCTTGGACAAAGGGCTGTGGGGTGGAAGGAGCAGGATATCACCAACTGGATAAATACCAGAGCATCATATACTCAACACTATGCATCCAGTAACTAAAGATAGTGCGGGTATGGCCAGAATCATACCCGCATTCATACCCGCAATTTATCAAGATGGTGCTAGATAGCAATAAACGCTACAGGAAAAAAAAGTTTTGTAATCAACCAAATGACTTGTAACTACTGGACGTTTATACACAACGCTAGATACTCATGCAGATTATCGATCATTAAAAGCATGTAATAAAGCACTCAAAATAGAAATTGTTTGCAGGCAACTGCCTGCGTTCATATTCTAACTTAAGCCCGCACGAGTGTCAGTGTTTTGTATTCAGGCAAAGGGAAATTACTTTAATAACGATAATACTGAGCTTGATGTTGATTTATTTTAAATCAGCCCAAGCTCTATTGTATTGGCAAAACGCCTCAGAGCATTTAATTTGACTAAAACCCATGCGTGTTTATCTATCGAGATTAATATGTAACACGCTTTAATAAGGAGCGACCTATGTTAGGCGAAGATCATTCATTAACTAAAGATTTCCCTGAATACCAAAGCACTATCACTAAGCTCAACACTGATAATGAAGAGTTCGCGGCAAGGGCAAAGCAATACAATGCAATTGATAAAGAAATCCGTGTCCTGGAGTTACAAGATGCCCCTATTGATGATGAAGCAATGCATCAATTAAAACACGATAGAATGGCATTAAAAGATTGGCTCCATCAGCAATTAGCTGATGCTGCCAACTAATAATTATATTATATATATCTGGCGCTTATTTAAAACTAAGCGCCAGCACTGAGCCTTAACTCCCTTTCACTCATCCTATTTGCCTAAAATTACATCCATTATGGTGCAAAAGCATTGCTATTCGTTTAGCTTAGAGACAAGCTATCTTTATCTAAGTTAAATAGCATTATATTTTATGTGCAAATACATACTCTCGATTGACCAAGGAACGACGAGCTCTCGCGCCATCTTATACACCAAAGATGCCGAGGTTTTTGGCACAGCCCAACAAACCTTCCCGCAGCACTTTGTGCAAAATGGTTGGGTTGAACACGATCCTGTAGATATTTGGCAAACCGTATTCGCGAGCGTTAAAAACGTATTGGCGCAGCAACGGGTAACGGCTGCCGACATTATTGCCATAGGCATTGCTAATCAACGAGAAACCACCTTAGTGTGGAGTAAAAAAACCGGGCAACCTATTTACAACGCGATTGTGTGGCAAGACCGACGCACTAGCCAGTACTGTGATAGTTTGCGCGATGCTGGGCACAGTAAAATCGTCAATGATAAAACCGGCTTATTACTCGATCCGTACTTTTCTGCCACCAAAATTCGTTGGATCTTAGATAACGTCACTGGCGCTAAAGAGCAAGCACAAGCAGGTGAGCTGGCGTTTGGTACGGTAGACACCTACTTACTATGGCAATTAACCGATGGTAAAGTACACAAAACCGATGCAACCAATGCCTCTCGCACATTACTGTTTAACATTCACCAGCAATGCTGGGATGAAGACTTACTCGCCTTATTTGATATTCCAGCCTCGATGCTACCTGAAGTAATGGACTCAGCGGCTGACTTTGGTGTTACTAGCAGCGAGTTATTTGGTGGTGAAATTCCAATTAACGGCATAGCGGGTGATCAGCAAGCCGCTTTAATTGGCCAAGCTTGTTTTGAAGAAGGTATGGCAAAAAGCACCTACGGAACAGGCTGTTTTTTAATGCTTAACACCGGCGATAAAGCACTAAAGTCAAACAATCGCTTATTAACCACCATCGCATATAGACTTAACGGCAAACCTACGTATGCCATTGAAGGCAGTATTTTTATGGCAGGTGCCACCATGCAGTGGATTGTAGAGGGCTTGAAATTATTAGAAAGCGCGGGAGAAAGTGAAGCCCTCGTCAAAGGTGTTCCCTTAGATCATGGGGTATTTTTAGTGCCCTCTTTTACAGGTTTAGGCGCTCCCTATTGGGATGCCAATGCCCGAGGTGCTATTTTAGGGCTTACTCGAGATTCAGGTATTAGTACGATTGTCGCTGCAGCTTTGCAATCAGTTGGTTATCAAACTAAAGATTTACAAAAAGCGATGGAAGGGGATGGCTTGCGCCCCAGCATCTTGCGCGTTGACGGCGGTATGGCTAATAATAATTGGGCTATGGAGTTTTTAGCTAATATTTTAGGTGCGAGTGTTGAGCGCCCCACCTTAACCGAAACCACCTCGCTTGGCGTCGCCTATTTAGCAGGCCTGCAAAGTGGTGTTTATGAATCAACAGCACAACTGGCAACTATGTGGCGATGTGACCGCCGCTTTGAGCCAACTATGAGTAGCTTTGAGCGTAACGATTTATATGCAAAATGGCTACATTGTATTGCGCAAGTGACGCTTGCTAATAATCCGCAGAATGACGGCTAATCGCGTTAATATAATCTGGCATTAACAACTAACTTTAAGGTTCACCCGTGCAGTTACTCGATAACGAATATGATTTACTTGTCATTGGCGGTGGCATTAATGGTGCTGGTATTGCAGCAGATGCAAGTGGTAGAGGCTTGAAAGTATTATTGTGTGAGCAAGACGATTTAGCCTCAGCCACCTCATCAAACAGCAGTAAGCTTATTCATGGCGGGCTGCGCTATTTAGAGCACTATCAATTTAGGTTAGTAAAAGAAGCATTGCTAGAGCGTGAAGTGTTATTAAAAAAAGCACCGCATATTATTTGGCCGCTCTCGTTTAGGCTTCCTCATCAGTCACATTTGCGGCCGCCATGGATGATCCGCCTAGGATTATTTATTTACGACCATCTAGGAAAACGAGACACGCTACCCGCTTCCAAGTCGATTATTTTCACAAAAGACAGTGTGCTAAATGCATCAATTACACAAGGGTTTGAATATGCTGATGGCTGGGTAAATGACGCGCGTTTAGTGATCTTAAACGCCCTTGCCGCCGAACAACACGGAGCAACCATAGCAACACGTACTCGTTGTATAAAGGCACAGCGCAATATTGAACATTGGGATGTAACTCTAGCGCAACAAACGACCCAGCAGCAACTACAAATCAAAGCCAAATGCATTGTTAATGCCGCAGGCCCTTGGGTTGCTTCATTGTTTGATAATGTATTTATTCAGCCATCACCACAGCATATTCGCTTAGTCAAAGGCAGCCATATCGTGGTGCCACGTATTCATGACGAGCCATGTGCCTATATTCTCCAAAATGAAGATCAACGTATTGTTTTTGTCATTCCCTTTGAAGATGACTATTCTCTCATTGGCACTACTGATGAAGAATATACCGGCAATATTAAAGATGTAAAAATTAGCAAACAAGAAATTAGTTACTTAATCAATATTACTAATCATTACTTTAAAACTCCGATTGAAGCGACTGATATAGTACATACATTCAGTGGCGTACGGCCATTACTCGATGACCACTCAGCAGATGCTCAAGCTGTAACCCGCGATTATAAGCTGATATTAAATAATGATGATAATCAGGCTGCTTTGTTAAGTGTGTTTGGCGGAAAAATAACTACTTATCGAAAACTGGCAGAAAATGCTGTGGACAAACTCGCGCTATTTTATCCTCATATGACTGAAGCGTGGACAAAAAGCGCGCCGTTACCAGGCGGAGATTTTAGTGAAAAAGCGACGTTAATAACGCAACTACAAGTAAAATATAATTGGTTGCCTGAGTTATTATTAAATAGGCTGGTACGCTCCTATGGCACGCTAACTAATGCACTGCTAGGTAATTGCAGTGCATTGGCTGACTTAGGTTGTCATTTTGGCCATGGTCTATACGCTCAAGAAGTCGATTACCTAATTAACAAAGAGTGGGCAAAAACCAGCGATGACATATTGTGGCGCAGAACAAAGCTCGGGCTATGCTTTAGGAAAGCGCAAGTCACCGCTTTAGATAACTACTTGCGCACCTTAAATTACTAACTACACATTAAGAAGCTGCAATAAAATGCTCATTTAAGGCTGCTTTTTCAACACGAGATAAAGCTTGCTTAGCTTTAGCGGCAAAATCGTAACGTACCAGCACTGTTTTACCGATTGCGCAGCATTTATCTTGCTGCCATGCCTCTTGGCGAAGCACAAATGAGCTGCTGCCAATATGCTCTACCGATGTTTTAATACTTACTTCATGCGAGTAAAACAACTCACCTACAAACGACACCTCAATTTTAGCAATAATAAGCTTCCAATCGTGAGGATTTAAATCGGGGGTAAAAAATTTAAAAATAGGTGCACGTGCGGCTTCAAACCAAACAGGGAGTACGGTATTGTTGATGTGTCCGAGTGCATCCGTTTCGCTAAAGCGCGGCATCACTTTTTCAGTAAACATAATAATCCAATAATAATTAAACAGGTAACTCATGACGGACTTTATCCGCGTGTATGACAACGCGCTCAGTAATGACTTTTGCGATAACTTTATCACCACCTTTTCGCAAAGCCCGCATATAAAACAAGGGATGACATCAGGCGGCATAGATCTTAATAAAAAAGATAGCCACGACTTACACTTAAACAATCATCCTGAATACGCTGAGCAATTAAAACATATTCAACAAACTACTGCACAATATGTTTTTAACTACATTGAAGAACATATTTTTATAATGATTGGGGCGTTTGGTTTAAAAGTGTACCACCCCCAAACAGGACAACCTGTTGATTTAACGCAAGCTAATTTTGACGAGGTAGGTAAACCGCAATTACCTTTATTGGTACAGCAAATTTTTCGACTCGGTAATATCCAAGCGCAAAAATACGAAGTTAACAAAGGCGGCTACCCGTATTGGCATAGTGAAGTGTACCCACAGTTACACCATAACGAAGCACTGCATCGAGTATTGTTATTTATGTTTTATTTAAACGATGTTGAAGAAGGCGGTGAAACCGAGTTTTATTATCAAAATCGTAAGATAGCTCCGAAAAAAGGCACTATGGTGATTGCCCCAGGCTACTTTACTCATACTCATCGCGGTAATAAGCCAGTATCGAATGATAAATATATTTTAACATCGTGGGTGCTATTTAACCGCGCAGAGCAAATATACGGGCAGCCACAGGCCTAAGCGGTAAGCGGTAAGCGGTAAGCGGTAAGCGG
>NZ_JACJFL010000017.1:18718-72979 GCF_014164575.1 Pseudoalteromonas sp. SG41-1 | reverse complement strand
TGGTCACTCAGTTTCAATTGAGACTCTAAATTTTTTGCCTTGCTTAGCGAACTAAGCTCGGCTGTTAGAACTCAATCTGTACGAGTGCCCACACAGATGATTGCTTTATATTGTTAAAGAACGTTTGAGTTGCCTTAGCGACTCAAGGGAAGCGAATCTTACGCTTTCCTATTTTTTTGTCAACACTTAATTTTTAGTTTCTTAATAAAAGATTTCAAAGCTAAGTTTTACTCGACTTACTTACCGTTTGTTCAGCGCTTTTCATTGCTGCCTGCCGGGTCAGTGGATGCGCATTATAGGGATATTCTTGAGGCCGTCAACGCTTTATTTCAGTTTTATTAAATTAATTAACTATTTGCTCAAAAGGCATACAAACAAGGCGTTACAGCGTTATTTTCGCTTAAATTTTCAGCTATGAGAGCAACCAAGCTGCGCATACAGACCTGATCCATCTCATAGCTAAATAGCAATTATTAAACTGTTGCACTGTTATCTTTTTTAATTGGATTAAATGCGGCTATCGGATTGATTAATTTTCCTTCAAATTTAAGATTTTTTGCCGGATCTGCCAAATCTATCATTTGCTGATTATTACTTAACTGTAATCGGTTTAAACACGACAAGGTGAAATCAGCACTAAATAGATCGTACTTGATAAACTTATCTTTTAGTTCTGGGTGTGATTGTTGATAGCTAATTACACACTCTGCAACTTGTTGCCAAAAGTCTCGTTCTGAATAGTCGTTTTGCTGATCAAGGATATCAGCCACGAACCTAAAGAAACAATCAAACACATCTGTAAAAATTGACAGCACTTTTAATTCATCGGGCACATCCACAGTTAAGCGTTGAATATTATCCGCCAGTACTAAATCTTTATTAAGAATAGCTATCTCCTCGGCAATATCTTTCATTATTGCTTTGGCTGGAATGTTGTTCTCAAGTAACAGGATCAAGTTTTCACCATGAGGCATAAATACTAAGTCATGGGAGTAGAAACAATGAAGGAGTGGATCTAAGTATGCTTTTAGATATTTAGCAATCCATATATGAGTACCTATCTTGGCTGATTTTATCAAAGCAGGTAATAACGCTTGTCCTTGATTATCTATATGCAGCAGCGACGCCATGGTCATTAAGCGCTGATTACTCTTTATCTTTGGCATTGGGCTTTCACGCCAAAGTGCAGAAAGCATTTTTCGATATGGGCTGTATTGATCGGTTGCGGCTTCTAGAGCGTGATTATAATAACCAATTGCTGCAACCTCACGCAGAATTGTAAAACCGGATTCAGCTAAGTACGGATCCTGTGATACTACTTGTGCTACCCAATCGTTAATTGCGGGAGTTGCACTCATATAATAAGGCGATAAACCACGCATGAATCCCATATTCAAAATTGACAGTGCGGTCTTTACATAGCGTTTATGCGGATGTGTTTTATTGAAAAAAGTACGAATAGACTGCTGCGGCTGATATTCATCTTCACTGTATCCTAAGCAAACCAAATGCTGATCAGCAATATCGTTAGAGAATAACGACGCGAGTTTATTAAACCACTGCCAAGGATGAACGGGGAAAAAAAAGTAATCGTCACTATTTACTCCACGCGCTAATAGCTTTTGCTTAAATGACTCTATGGTGTGCGTCGATAGCTCTTGCGTTATGAGTGTTTGATAATCTAAATCATCGGTGGTCGAAAACACCACTCTCTCTTTATGCGCACCTAGCCAAACCAGCTGTAAGTGCGCGCCAGTCTCTGGTGCGTATTGGCGATAATCATTGGTATCAAACCCTATTCGACCATTGTTTGCTATAAAGCAAGGATGACCTTCCGTCATCGCACTCTCTACCTGTTGAAAATCCGCAGTGGTGAGCTGCTCAGCAGTCAATGCTGGCAGCTGATGCTTATAAGCACTGCCATATAAAGTACTGGCTATTTCTTCTAAATAAGTAGGCAGCATAGCTTGGCTGATACCTAAACTATGTTGTAACTCACAAATAAAGGCGATTGAATCGAGCTCGGCTACTTGGTTATCTATTTGTTTTTCAATTGAGTCTGCTGCTATATGCCAGTGATTCAAATACCCCAGCTTGGCTTTAAAGCGATAAACAATGGTTTCTTTGTCTGTACTGAGCTCAAAATATTGCCAATCTGCATCTTCATTGGTCAATTGCGGTTTTATCAGCCGCTCATGAGCAAACTCACTCAAAGCTTTGCGAACATGTAACCTATTTACATGCCGCCATAGCTGTGGCGTTAAATGACTGACGGCTTGCTCTGGACTCAGCGGAATGTGCTTCATAGTATTATCCTTATTTAATGCGTGATAAAAGTTATCACGCGTGCAAAATGCGAGATGTGCGGTTTTATGAGTTAACCTAACCGCAGATTGATAACGAAAGCCGGCTTTAGTATTCAAACAATGAATTTTGTTATTACGAATATCGGGTTCAACAATAACGCGCTGATTTTTGTCATTAGCAAAAATGAAATTCATCACCAGTTGAAACACCGACCAAGTAAAGCCATGCACCTTGTTATTGCTTTGGGCAATCAGAATGTGCATGCCAATATCACCTGCTTTGACGGGGTAATGATTACCTATTTCATCTAATAGAGGGTCATATAACTCAACTAAAAAACACGCGCTATTGTTTGCGTAGCCGATATAAATATCACTATGTGCTAACAGGCTTTGATATTCTTGCTGTAACTGCTCAATAGTAAATTCCTGCATGCCCCAAAACTGCGCATGAGGCTGAGTAACCCACTGGTGAATTAACGCGAGATCTTGTGCTAGGCTAAATGGCCTTAAGCTAAGCTCTGCGATATTAGTAAACTGCTGACAAAAAACAGCTGTTGTAATGGACATTATTGAGCCCTCGTGGTCGATGCCAGATTGGCGCAAGGAGTATGGCGTCGACTTTGCTTGCTCAGTAGCCATAAACAACAAGCTGATATAGCGAGCCCACCAGCGGCGACCCAAAAAGGTATTACTAAACCAGAGCTTTTAACCAGCAAACCCGCGCAGTAAGAAGCTAAAAGTACACCTAAGCTTTGGCAAAAACTGACTTTACTAAAATCTTCAGCGTACTTGTCTGGCGTACTCACTTGGTAAAGCAGCAGATCAAGACGCACAATAATAATGAATAGCGATAGACCGAACAGGCAGCGTCCTGCGATCACTACTAAGTAAAGAGGGCTGGCTTGTAATGCAACGCCTGTAATGATCAACATAAAGACAACTAATAAGTTGATGGGGTTGCGATTTGTTTGCTGCCGCCACTGATTAAAGCACAGCGCAAGCAATGCCATAAAAGCAGGGATAGAAAACACCATACTCGCGAGGACGATACTGGTGGTGTCGCTAATACTTTGCCAATATGCCGCAAAAAAAGGCCGGATCAAAAAAGCACTAAAGTAAAAGCACAACATAACAATGCCAAGTTGATATACAGGCCAACGACTTGATGAAGTGATTGATGTTTTTGCTACTGGAGGCGACTGATTTTTACTAGGCGCTAATCTTATGAGATAGGCGCACACAAAAACCTGAGTAAAATCGCTTAGAGCCATTATTAAAAATGCGGCTTTGCCAGGAAGAGCCGATAACACAAAGCCACCAGCAAGTGCGCCAAGTATGGCGCCAAAGTGCACCACAACACTAAGCATTGCAATCGTCGTAACGTGATTTGTTTTCGCTTCCAAGCTCATTAAGTATGGATAAACCAGTAAATAGCTAGCTTTAAAAGCAAACATAGCCATGGAGGAAAACCAAAACCAATTTAAGTCGCTAGCAAAAAAGCTACTGACACTAAATACACCCGCAGCAATTTGGCTATAAACCAATAAAGGTAGCACATTAATGTATTTACTAATGAAGGCCCAAATAGGAAAACAGACCATGACAACAAAGCAGCTGGCAGCAATGTAAGTGCCAACATAGGCAGGGTCACTTATATTAAATACCGCACTAAAGAAAGTAGGATAAAACGGCAATAACATTGAATCACTGAGCACTGCAAATACCGTTACCGCGATCAACAAAACTTTAAACTGCTTACTCATGCGCGAAACTGCTCTACTTCGTCGCTTAACTCATAATTGGGCGCAGCAAACTCCTGAAAAGCTATTTTACGTTCTATTGGATAATATTCATGTCCGGTGATCGCACGAATAATACAAGAGTTGCGATAACATGCCATGCCTAAATCAGGAGTCACAAAACCATGGGTGTGTTGCTCTGTATTTTGTACAAAAATACGTTGATGCTGCTTGTCTATTGAGTAATTACGAGCAACTTGATAAAGCCCCGCGTCGTCACTATCAATGCAATGACTGATCCCTGCTAAAAAGCTCGGTTGGTAAGACTGATAACCCGTTGCAAAAATAACGCTTTGGGTGTTTAGTGAATAACCTTGCTGCTGTTCAGTTTGCTCTAAGCTAAGTTCAAAACCCTGCTGGTGGCTCAGGTAGGTCATATCAATCAATGCCGAGTTTGTGTGCAAGCTTACTGGCAATTTAGCTGTTAGCCGTTTGCTATAAAGCAAATCAAAAATATTGTTGATCAATTCGCTATTAATACCTTTATAGAGATTATGCTGACGACGATTTAACTGCTGGCGTTTTTGTTCTGGTAATTGATAAAAATAATCAACGTATTCTGGTGAGGTCATTTCTAACGTTAATTTAGTGTATTCGAGCGGGTAAAACCGTGAAGAACGAGTAAGCCAATTTAGTTGATAATTATGCTGATCAATCTCTTGTAATAAATCATAAAAAATCTCAGCGGCACTTTGCCCGCTACCAATAATGCTGATCGACTGTTTTTGCTGTAATTGACTTTTATTGGCTAAGTAGTTGCTAGAATGAATAACCCCCTCTTGCAACTTAAATGCTTGAGCACATTGAGGATGACGTGGCACCGGCCCGGTGCCTAACACTAAATGTTTAGCTAGATACACTTGTTCTGCTGTTTGTACTATATAAATATCTTCGTCTTGGCTGTACTCAACATGCTGAACCTCTGAATTAAAACGTATATTAGGCAGCTGCTTTGTTGCCCACTGGCAATACTGATTATATTCTTGGCGAAGTAAGAAAAAGTTTTCTCTAATATAAAAAGAATACAGTCGACCTTGCTGCTTTATATAGTTTAAAAAGCTATAAGGGCTAGTTGGGTCAGCAAGCGTTACCAAGTCAGACATAAAGGGGGTTTGTAAACTTACCTCAGGAAGCATCATGCCTGGATGCCAATTAAACTCAGCTTTTTTATCTAAAAAGAGACTGCTGACTCCATCAAGTGGCGCAGTTAAACATGCCAGACTTAAATTAAATGGCCCTAAACCAATACCAATAACATCATAAATGGACTTATCCATAGCTAACTTCCTCCAGTGCAAGACTTAAAGGAGCATGTTCGTTCGCTAAATCACTTGCTAAGTATTGATAACCATATTGCTTTATAAGCCTTACAACTTGCTGGATATCATTGATAGTGGTGGCACAGTTCAGTAAGGTGAACTTTAAATATTGTTTATCTGCTACCTTAGTTGCCGCGATCAACGCCTCACCTTGGCGAGATAACTGTTTACGAATATATTTATTTACGGCGTCCAATTCACTATCTGTAGCACCGCTATCGCCAACAAAACGAAATACCAGTGTACTTAACTGCGGCTGATGAATAATTTCAATATCTGCTTCAGAGGCTAATAACAAATAACCTTGTCGTGCTAAATGCATCATTTGTTCAAATGCTACACCTAAGTTTTGAGCTCCTACCGTACGCAGTGAAAACCACAACTTTAACGCATCAAAACGTCGTGTGGTTTGAATGCTCTTATTGCATAGATCTGGCGTTCCCGCTTGTTGCTGACTTAATGGGTTTAAATATTCGGCATGATAAGTAACAACTGATAGATGTTGCTTATCTTTTACAAAAAAAGCACTGCAGCTAACAGGCTGAAAAAATGACTTATGGTAATCAATAGTGACCGAATCTGCGCATTCAATACCCGCTAACTTGTGTTTATTATTGGGCGTGATTAATAAGCCCCCGCCATAAGCAGCATCAACATGAAGCCACGCACCACAGCGCTTAGCTATTTCAGCTATCTGCGTTAATGGATCGATACTACCAAAATCAGTTGTTCCAGCTGTTGCAACGATGGCCATAACGATATCGCCTTGTTGCTGACAGTGTTCGATCGCCTGATTTAAAGCGGTCATATCCATTCTAAAATATTCATCACACGGAACGCTTACAACAGCATCGTAACCAAGTCCTAAAATTGCGGCGGCTTTTTGAATACTAAAATGGCTAACTTTTGAGGTGAAAATTTTTAGTCGCCTAAAGTCGTGTGGTAAACCTTGCTGTTTATTAGTATGCCCTGCATATAAATGGCACTGAAAATCACGAGCTAACAACATCGCCATCAAATTAGATTGCGTACCACCACTGGTAAATACGCCATCAGCCTGCTCACCAAGCGCCAGTTTTGAGAGTGTCCAATCTACGATACTTTGTTCAATAAAAGTGGCACCACCACTTTGATCCCAGGTCTCTACAGCAGTATTAATCGAAGTAGCGAGCAATTCAGCAAGGATACTTTGATAAACAATCGGACAATTTAAATGCGCGAGATAGCGTGGATTATTAAAATAAACAGCATCTTTAAGATAAAGCTGAGCAACTTCTTTTAGTGCGTCCGGTATATCAAACAGCGGTTGATTAAGGTCAATACCAATAAATTTTTTAGCTAGCTCCTGCGGTAATATACCGCTAAATGGTTTTTGTTGTGTTGCGATTGTTTGCTCCAACAATTGCATAACCTGCTCAAGACCTATTTTAAAATTATCTATATTTTCCTTATTAAACATTGAATTAAGCATTGAACTTACTTCATTAGTTGAAGCTTGCTGCTGTGAATCCGCCAGTAACACATTTAACTGAACCATGAGCACGATCACCTTTAATTGAAAACAATTGATAAATCTAAATGAGAATGTATACTAATCGCGTTTCCAATAAAGTGTCAATGGTTTAATTCTAGTAAAATTTAAGGAGTGATTGTGTTAAAAAAATCAATATTTGGACTATCTGCAATATCATTATGTTTAATGAGTAACTATGGGTTTGCTGCAGAAAAGCCAGCCGCAGACGACATAGAAAGTATTGAAGTATATGGAAAAAGTTATCGTTCAACAGGGACCAAATCGAGTTTGACGCCGATTGAATCGCCTATGAGTTTTGAGGTTTACGACAATAAATTACTAGAGTTACGCCAAGTAGATACCGTTAATGAAGCATTGCGCTATGTTTCTGGGATCACACCTGAAAATCGCAGTACAGTAACGATTTTTGACCAATATACGATTCGTGGTTTTGAAAGTTACCGTAATTTTTACGATGGTTTACCGCTGCAATACAACCTAGCTTATAACTTAGCTCCACAAGTAGATGCGTATGCAACACAAAGTGTAGAGATTTTAAAAGGCCCAGCATCGGTTTTATACGGATCGGCACCTCCAGGTGGCATGGTTAACCAAACAGCAAAAACGCCACAAGCATCCTCTGAGCACAATATTAGAGCCCGAATTGGTAGCAATAGCTTGGCTGAATTAGCTTTAGATAGCACAGGCGCTATTACCGACGGCGTTAATTATCGCTTTATTGCACTTGCCCGTAGCCGCGACGGCCAACAGCAAACAACCGAAGAAGAAAGAGTCACCATTGCGCCCTCAGTAACTTTTGAGATAAGTGAGCAAACAAGCTTAAACCTTAACTTATATTATCAAGACGATCCTAAAATGGTGCCATCAACGCCATTACCCGCGAAAGGCACACTTTACGAAGCCAGTTACGGTAAGTTAGATGCTGATGCGTATGCTGGCGATGAAAACTGGGCTGAGTTTGCTCGTGAAGTCACTATGATCGGGTATAAATTAAATCATGAATTTTCAGATTCAATTTCGTTTTTGCAAAACTTTCGTTATACCAATGCCGATGCCACGCAACAAAATAGCTATGACTTCGGCTTAGCGGATGCAGATAAAATTTTAACTCGTACTGCCTATAAAACCATTGAAGACGCTGAAGGCTTCGTGGTTGATAACCAACTCGCTGTGCAATTTGGTTTAGCGAAGACTAATCATCAGCTATTATTTGGCTTTGAATATCAAACCCTTGATTCTACATTTGACTATGCCGATACTTTTGGTGCAAATACGCCAACACTTGATTTATCAAATCCAGATCACAGCCAGTTTAATGCAGCTACTACAGCCGCTTTAGATAGCTATCGTCAATTTAGCCGTTTAGAGCAATCTCAACGCGGTTTTTATCTTCAAGATGAGATAAAGCTCGATGCGCTGACAGTGATTGCTGGCCTTCGTTATGATAATTACTACAGTGTTACAGATGATACGAAAAGCGGTATATCTAGTAGTCAAGAAATCGATCAAAGCGATACCACTTTTCGTATGGCAGCAATTTATACCTTTGATAATAACATTGCTCCTTATGCCAGTTACTCAGAATCATTCGAGCCCACTTCGGGGGTAGATACCTTAACTGGCAAAGCATTTAAACCAACGACCGCAGAGCAAATTGAAGTCGGGATGAAATATCACAACAATGATGCAACAACTAAAGTAACCGCGGCCTTTTTTGATTTGCGCAAACAAGATGTGGTGGTTAACACTCCAGACTTTATGAAATACACACAAAATGGTGAAGTACAATCTAAGGGTTTTGAGATCAGTGTTTATCAGCAACTCACTGACACTCTTGATGTTACTGTAAATCTAACAGATATGGATGTTGAGCTAATAGATAATCCACAAAACCCGGCATTGGAAGGTAAAACACCAATTTGGGTAGCAGAGCAACAAGCCTCAATGTGGTTAAATTACTTCTTTAACGATGCACTGGAATTTAATGGCGGTGTACGTTATGTCGGTGAAAGTCAGTTAGATGCCTTAAATTCCGATACAGTACCGGGTTATACCTTGCTTGATGCTGCCGCTAGCTATCGTTTTAACGACAGCTATAAAATCGGTTTAGCCGTGAGTAACTTAACAGACAAACGTTATGTGGGTGCTTGTTTTGATATAAATGGCTGTTGGATGGGCGCTGAGCGCAGTGTTGAGCTTAGTTTAAACGCCTCATTTTAAGTATTTAAACTCGTTATGAACGCTGAACAACTCGCCCTTAGTAAGCTGTTAAAGCTTGCTAAGGGCTACCACAGTGCTTTAAATGTACCAGAAAAATCAACAGATTGGCTCGATATACAATCCAGTTCATTGCTGGTTGCAAGGTTACACCAGTATTGGCAGCAGCAATACCCCGCTGCTGGGCGCAGTTATTGGGCAATCAAAAGCTGGGGAATGCTGTATTGGCAACCTGTCTATTTAGCGCTTATCAGCGTTCATGAACTTAATATGAGTTTTTCTTTGCAAAACTTTAAGCAACACTATCAGCAAGGTGTTATTGCAGGGCTGCAACTATCCACTATAAAAGCGCAGTACCATCAAAACCAGCAACAGGCAGTAACGGATATGGCTGCCCACTTGAAACGCTATGTTGTTAAGTTACTCACAGATTTAAACCTCGTTGCAAGGCTTAATGAGCGTTTGGCGATGTCCTTATTAGCTGACACGCTATTAGCAATACTACTACTTCATGCAAAGCGAAAGCCGCAGTTTAATATTCATGTAATGGCAGCGCACTGGTTGCATGCTCTCGATATCTCAGAGGCGGGGGAGTTTATTATGCTTACAGCTTGCTCAGACTCATTAGCATTAACGCGAAAAACATGTTGTTTGCATTACCAAATAGGTAATGTTGCAAAGTGCGCTAATTGCCCAAAACAACCTCAGCAAATTAAAGTTCAACGGATGCAACAGGAGTTAATAGCAGTATGTTACAGCTAAATAAAAAGCAAAAAGCGAGTATAAACTCGCTTTTCTAGCTAAGGTAAACACTACTGCGCTTACTTTTTAACTGGGCGTTTCCAACCAGTTAAGTTGCGCTGTTTTGAACGTGCGATTGCTAGCTGTTCATCTTCAACCGTGCTAGTGATCACAGAACCTGCACCAACAGTTGCTGTTGCGCCAATGTTTACCGGTGCAACAAGCGATGAGTTAGAGCCAATAAAGGCATTATCACCAATAATGGTTTTGGCTTTATTTACGCCATCGTAGTTACAGGTAATAGTACCGGCACCAATATTTACTTTTTCGCCAATTTCAGCATCGCCTAAGTAAGAAAGATGATTTGCTTTAGAGCCTTTGCCTAAACGGGTTTTTTTCATCTCAACAAAGTTACCAATATGCGAGTCTTCTTCCATAATCGCACCTGGGCGTAGACGTGCATAAGGCCCCAAAGTACACTTGTCGGCTACGCTAGCATCCTCAATTAAGGTATTAGCTTTAATAATCACGTTATCGCCAATAGTACAATTTTTAAGTACGCAGTTAGGGCCAATTTCAACGTTATTACCAAGAGTAACTTTACCTTCAAAAATAACGTTTACATCAATTAGTACATCTTCACCCGTTGTCACTTCGCCGCGTACATCAATGCGAGCAGGATCGGCAAGCGTTGCACCATTAAGCATTAACTGTTCGGCTTGCCATGCTTGATAAGCACGCTCAAGACCTGCAAGTTGTACGCGGTTATTTGCGCCCTCAACTTCCATTGGGTGATCTGGTTGTGCTGAGCTTATCTCTACACCTTCACTGTGCGCCATGGCGACTATATCTGTGAGGTAGTATTCACCTTGCGCGTTATTGTTAGATAAGTTGCCTAACCAGCTTTTCAGCAGTTTACCATTTACAGCCATGATGCCAGTGTTTACTTCGTTAATAAGTAATTGCTCTGCGCTTGCATCTTTTTGCTCAACAATACCCACTAGCTTGCCATCAACACGTAACATACGGCCATAACCATTAGGGTTAGCTAAATTAACAGTAAGCACGGCTAAGCCGTTTTTAGGTGTTGCAGCCAATAAACGCTCAAGGGTTGATTGCTTTGTCAGTGGTACGTCACCGTATAAAACCAATACAGTGTCTTCATCATTAATATGTGGGTTTGCTTGTGCCACCGCATGGCCAGTACCAAGCTGCTCAGCTTGAAGTACCCAGTTTACATCGTTGTCAGCAAGTTGTTGTTGTAATAATTCGCCGCCATGACCAAAAACTAAGTTAGTAGATGTCGCACCGAGTGCTTTAGCATTATCGATAACGTGTTGCACCATAGGTTTACCGGCAACTTTGTGCAACACCTTAGGTAGAGCAGAACGCATACGAGTACCTTTACCCGCAGCAAGAATTACAGTAGTAAGTGACATTAAAACAATTTCCTTCTTTCTTTGTTTTATTGAAATGAATAAGCGCGTGTAAATTCAAAAAGATTACGTAAGTCACATCATGTGCACTTACTCAATGGCAATCTAGCAGTAGCCACTGAATCTAAGCTGAAATCACAACTTGCTTTGTATTAGTTATATTGTAACGGGGATCGATGAAGGATATAAGTAAAAATAATGATAAAGAGCTGTAAAAGTAGAGTTTAGAGAAATGATAGCGTTCCAATAAAATAATAATGCATTATATTTCAAGCACAAAAAAGCCCACATAAAGTGGGCTTTTTGAAAACCAGATAGGCTTACTTTTTACGTAATTGCTGAATAACGCGTAGCTGTGCAATTGCTTCTGCAAGTTGTACTGCTGCTTGTTGGTAATCTAATTCAGCGGCTGAAGAATTCGCCATTTGCGCTTCAGCTTCACGTTTAGCTGCTTCTGTTGCTTGTTCGTCAAGGTCTTCACCACGAACCGCCACATCAGCCAAAATAGTCACTATGTTCGGTTGCACTTCTAGAGTACCACCAGCAACATACATTACTTCTTCGTGACCAAATTGCTTTACTAAACGTACCATACCAGGTTTAAGGGCAGTCAATAGTGGCGCATGTCCTGGGTTTACACCTAGTTCACCTTCACTACCGCTTACTTGAATCGATTCAACCAGACCAGAGAATAACTTCCGCTCTGCGCTTACTACGTCAAGATGTACAGTCATAGCTGCCATACTACCCTCCTAATTACATGTTTTTGGCTTTTTCTTGAGCTTCTTCGATAGAGCCAACCATGTAGAACGCTTGCTCTGGCATATCATCAAATTCACCGTTTAAGATGCCTTTGAAGCCAGCAATTGTGTCTTTAAGTGACACGTATTTACCCGGTGATCCTGTGAAAACCTCTGCCACGAAGAATGGCTGAGATAGGAAACGTTGGATTTTACGTGCACGAGATACAAGTTGCTTATCTTCGTCAGAAAGCTCGTCCATACCTAGGATTGCAATGATGTCTTTAAGTTCTTTATAACGCTGAAGAACTGTCTGAACGCCACGTGCTGTATCGTAGTGCTCTTGACCAATTACTAATGGATCAAGTTGACGTGAAGATGAATCAAGTGGGTCTACCGCTGGGTAGATACCAAGTGACGCGATATCACGCGAAAGTACTACTGTTGCATCTAAGTGAGCAAACGTTGTTGCTGGAGATGGATCCGTTAAATCATCCGCAGGTACGTATACCGCTTGGATTGAAGTGATTGAACCCGTCTTAGTAGATGCGATACGCTCTTGCAGTACACCCATTTCTTCAGCAAGTGTAGGCTGGTAACCTACCGCTGATGGCATACGACCAAGAAGTGCAGATACTTCAGTACCAGCAAGTGTGTAACGGTAGATGTTATCTACGAAGAAAAGTACGTCGCGACCTTCGTCACGGAACTTTTCAGCCATAGTAAGACCTGTTAACGCTACGCGTAAACGGTTACCTGGAGGCTCGTTCATCTGACCGTATACAAGCGATACTTTATCAAGTACGTTTGAATCGTTCATTTCATGGTAGAAATCGTTACCCTCACGAGTACGCTCACCAACACCGGCGAATACTGAGTAGCCGCTGTGCTCGATTGCGATGTTACGAATAAGTTCCATCATGTTTACGGTTTTACCAACACCGGCACCACCGAATAAACCAACTTTACCACCTTTAGCGAATGGACATACAAGGTCGATTACCTTGATACCAGTTTCTAAAAGTTCTACTGAACTTGATTGCTCTTCGTATGAAGGCGCTGCACGGTGAATAGACATACGGTCTTCTTCGCCGATTGGACCAGCTTCATCGATTGGCTCACCAAGTACGTTCATGATACGACCAAGCGTTGCTTTACCAACTGGAACTTGAATCGCTTCACCTGTGTTTGATACTAATGCACCACGGCGTAAACCGTCAGTAGTACCTAGTGCGATAGTACGTACCACACCGCCACCTAGCTGTTGTTGAACTTCTAGAGTCAAACCAGCTAAATCGCCATCTGTTATTTTTAACGCGTCATATACGGCTGGCACGCTGTCTTGTGAAAATTCAATATCCACAACGGCGCCGATAATTTGGACGACCTTACCTAAACTCATGTCTATTCCTCTCGTTAATCTTTGCCCGAAGCATTAAACTGCTGCTGAACCAGAACAAATCTCACTAATTTCTTGTGTGATTGCCGCTTGGCGAGCCTTGTTATAAACAAGCTGTAACTCATCCATAAGGTCGCCTGCGTTATCAGTTGCAGCTTTCATTGCAACCATACGGGCGGCCTGTTCAGAGGCAGCATTTTCAACTACACCTTGGTATACTTGAGATTCCACAAAACGAACCATTAATGTATCCAAAATTGCTTTTGGATCTGGTTCGTAAATGTAATCCCAACGGTGTGCAAGTTCTTTGCTTTCGTCTTTTGGCAAAGGCAACAACTGATCGATTGTTGGCTCTTGCTTCATGGTATTTACAAACTTGTTGTAAACCACATACAAGCGGTCTAATTTGCCTTCATTGAATGCTTCAAGCATTACTTTTACCGGACCAATTACGTCGGTAATAGAAGGCGCATCGCCTAACCCTGATTTTTTGGCAAGTACTGTTCCACCAAAACGGTTAAAGAAAGTGCCGGCTTTTGAGCCCATAACTGCGAAATCAGCAGAAACACCTTTTTCTTTCCACGCTTTGATATCTAAAGATACTTTCTTAAACTCATTAGAGTTTAAGCCACCACATAAACCACGGTCGGTAGAAATGACGATATAACCAACGCGCTTGACCTCACGCTCTTCCATATATGGATGGCGATATTCAAGGTTAGCATTAGCAACATGACCGATCACTTTGCGTAAATTTTCAGCGTACGGACGGCTTGAAGCCACTCGTTCCTGTGCCTTTTTCATTTTAGACGCAGCAACCATTTCCATAGCGCTAGTGATCTTTTGAGTATTTTTAATACTACCGATCTTGCTTTTAATCTCTTTTCCGCTGGCCATGACTCTTTCTCCGAATCAAGGTGTGCTTTAGCGAACTAAAGCGCACCATTTATAACTAAATTACCAAGTTTGCGTAGATTTAAACTTCTCTAGAAGTTCTTTAAGCTGCGCTTCGATCTCGGCATTGTAGTTACCAGTTTCATTGATTTGAGCCATAAGCTCTGCGTATGTGCTGTTTGCATAAGAAAGTAACCCAGCTTCGAAATCCATGATTTTAACGATTTCGATATCTTGAAGGTAACCTTTCTCTGCTGCAAATAACGACAAAGACATTTCAGCAACAGACATTGGAGCGTACTGTTTCTGCTTCATTAGCTCTGTTACACGCTCACCATGCTCAAGTTGAGCACGAGTTGCATCATCAAGGTCAGACGCGAACTGCGAGAACGCAGCTAATTCACGATACTGAGCTAGGGCTAGACGAATACCGCCACCTAGTTTCTTAACGATTTTAGTTTGTGCAGCACCACCAACACGCGATACCGAGATACCAGCATTTACTGCCGGACGGATACCTGAGTTGAATAAGTCAGTTTCTAAGAAGATCTGACCATCGGTGATAGAGATAACGTTAGTCGGTACGAACGCAGAAACGTCGCCGCCTTGAGTTTCAATGATTGGCAATGCCGTCAATGAACCTGTTTTACCTTTCACTTCACCATTGGTGAACTTTTCAACGTACTCAGCGTTTACACGCGATGCACGCTCAAGAAGACGAGAGTGAAGATAGAATACGTCACCTGGGTATGCTTCACGACCTGGTGGACGCTTAAGTAGCAATGAGATTTGACGGTAAGCAACTGCTTGCTTTGATAAATCATCATATACGATTAATGCGTTTTCACCACGGTCACGGAAGTATTCACCCATAGTACAGCCCGCGAACGGTGCTAAGTACTGAAGTGCCGCAGACTCAGAAGCAGATGCAACAACTACGATAGTATTTGCTAATGCACCGTGCTCTTCTAATTTACGTACTACGTTAGCAATAGTAGATGCTTTTTGACCAATCGCTACGTACACACACTTAACGCCTGTGTCTTTTTGATTGATGATTGCATCGATTGCTAGTGCAGTTTTACCTGTTTGGCGGTCACCGATCACAAGTTCACGTTGACCACGACCCACTGGGATCATCGCATCGATAGATTTATAACCAGTTTGTACTGGCTCATCTACTGATTTACGTTCGATTACACCCGGTGCAATTTTTTCTACAGGTTCAAAACCGTCGTTATCTAAAGCGCCTTTACCGTCGATAGGTGCACCTAGTGTGTTTACAACACGACCAAGTAAACCAGCACCAACAGGAACTTCTAAGATACGACCAGTTGTGTATACTTTTACGCCTTCTGTAAGGTCAGCGTATGGACCCATTACTACTGCACCAATTGAGTCACGCTCAAGGTTTAGTGCGATAGCATAACGGTTGCCTGGAAGCTCAATCATTTCACCTTGCATACAGTCAGCAAGACCGTGGATGCGAATGATACCGTCAGTAACAGATACAATTGTACCTTCGTTACGAGCTTCACTTACAACTTCGAACTTCTCAATACGTTGTTTGATCAGATCAGAAATTTCAGTGGAATTAAGTTGCATGCTCTTCTTCCCAATTACGATTGTAGTGTAGTGGCTAAACGGTTTAATTTACCGCGAACAGTGCCGTCGATTACTGTGTCTCCAGCCTTAATCATAAGGCCACCAACAAGTGATTCGTCAACACTACAATTCAGCTTAACTTTGCGTGCGAAACGTTTTTCAAGTGCCGCTACCAGTGTTTCTTGCTGCGTTGCAGCAAGGGTTGTTGCAGAGGTGATGTCAACATCAATCTCTTTATCGTAATCTGCTTTAAAAGCAGAGAACAATTGTGCAACAGCTGGTAGGGCGGTCAAACGTCCATTTTCAGCCATAACCTTTACAAGGTTTTGACCGTATTCGTTGAGTTGCTCTGCACAAACAGAAATAACAATTTCTGATTGCTTATCAGCAGAGGCGCTTCCAGTTAGGAATTGAGCGACTTGTTCATTTTTCGCCACTTCTGAAGCAAAAAACAACATATCATTCCAACTCTCAACTACGCCTTTTTCAACGGCAAATTCAAAGGCCGCTTTAGCGTATGGGCGAGCGATTGTAGTCAATTCAGACATGCTCAGACCCTCCTATTAAAGCTCAGCTACAAGTTTTTCAACAATGTCGCTGTGCGCGGCTTCATTGATTTCGCGCTCTAGAATCTTCTGTGCGCCGATAACCGCTAAAGTAGCAACTTGCTTACGCAGTTCTTCTTTAACACGGTTACGCTCGGCTTCAATTTCAGAATGACCTTGAGCAATGATGTTTTCGCGCTCGTCGTGACCACGAGATGTCTCTTCGTCTACGATTTGCGTTGCACGCTTCTTAGCTTGCTCGATGATTTCAGCAGCTTGTGATTTAGCTTCTTTAAGTTCTGCAGTTGCTTTTTTACGAGCAAGTTCAAGATCTTTTTCAGCTTTATCAGAGGCCGCTAAACCATCTTCAATTTTTTTCTGGCGAGCTTCAATAGCACCGTTAAGTGGTGGCCACACAAACTTCATGCAGAACCAAACAAAAACGATAAATGCTATTAATTCGCCGAGTAGAGTAAGGTTTAAACTCACAACCACTCCTCCTTAGTCAATAGTTGATCGCGGATAAAGTATTTTTTCAATATTAAAGTGCGAACAACATGTATAGACCAATACCTACACCGATCATCGCGATAGCATCGATAAGACCCGCTACGATGAACATTTTAACTTGTAGTTGTGGTGCAAGCTCAGGTTGACGAGCAGCAGACTCAAGGAATTTACCACCTAAGTTACCAAAACCGATAGCAGTACCTAAAGCACCAAAACCGATAAGTAACGCTACAGCGATATATTTAAGACCTAGTACGATTTCCATTGTTTTCTCCGATTAATTTTCAAAGTTTAAAGTTTAAGTAAAAAAATCTTTATTGAACTGACGTCTGATTAATGATCAGTTGACGCCATGCTCAGGTATACAATTGTTAGCATCATGAAGATGAATGCTTGCAATACGATTACGAGAATGTGGAACACAGCCCATACGAAGTGCAGTGGTAATTGGAATAAGCCAATCGCTGCAATCAGAATGAAGATCAATTCACCTGCGTATAAGTTACCAAATAAACGTAGTGCCAATGAGATTGGCTTAGCAAACAAGGTTACTAGCTCTAGTAACAAGTTTACTGGAATAAATAGTGCTTGAACCACTGGGTTCTTAACGTTAAACGGTTGTAATGTAAGTTCTTTAACAAAACCCATAACGCCTTTAACGCGAATCGAATAAAAGATGATAAGTGCGAATACACCTAAACCCATTGCTAACGTTAAGTTAAGATCGGTTGTAGGTACCACTTTCATATAAGTATGCGATTGACCGCTTGAAATAACATCCCAAGACTCACCACTAATCAATGCCGCAGCAGTTGGTAGGAAGTCAACAGGTATTAAATCCATTAAGTTCATCAAGAATACCCAGACAAAAATTGTCAGAGCAAGAGGGGCAATTAGTTTACTTTTACCGTGAAAGGTATCTTTCACGTTAGAGTCAACGAATTCTACGACCATCTCGATAAAGCACTGAAATTTACCAGGAACACCAAGCGTTGCTTTATTCGCAGCGCGCTTGAAGATCCATAGAAAGATCAATCCTAAACCGATAGACCATGCGAGGGTATCGACATTAAGTACCATCCACCAATTGTTAGGGTCGTCGGATAGACGCACCTGACCGTTGGTTAGGTGGTGCTTGATGTAACCCGTTAGAGTTAGCTCTTCACCTGCAGCCATGTTATATCCCAAAAGTTAATGATTAAAAAAAACTGGCGCGAACAATCCAACGAACATCACTAATATAAAACTACAAAAAAATGGCAAAAAGATTACCGGATACAGTTTAAATATCAGCGCAAACAAAAAGATTGTTAGCAAAAATTTTAATCCGTTGCCGCGTTTAAACGAGGCAAACACTTGTTTTGCTTTACTAGCACCCATATAACGGAATGCATAGATAACAAATACAAAATTAGGGAGCACCGCTACAGTGCCTCCAGCGATAGCTGAAAGGCCGGCATCTACTCCCCAACCAACAAAAATGATTACAGCAGCAACTAATGCTACAACACCCTGAAGACATATTAATTTTAATGCGGCAAGCCGATATGGCCTCGCTAACTTATTTGTCACGTTTAGTTAACCTTAGTGGCAATCTAATTGTCAGGGCATGAAAACTGGCGAAATTATACTGATTCCTACCAGTTTTGCAACTTGAGTCGGTGTATTGTGGTGCAAATTTGCGACGAATGTCTCTTTTTGGACATGATATTTATTAATGCTCGGAATTCTCTGCATTTATACGGCTTAAAATTCCATCTAACTCTTCTAAGTTAGTATACGAAATAACTAAGTTTCCTTTGCCTTTTTTGTTGTAGTTAATTTCAACTTTAGCACCCAAGTTTTCGGCTAATTGTTGTTCTAACTGTTTGACATCTGGATCTTTTTCGAAAGTTTCTTTTTTAGGGGCAGGTTCAATAATTGAACGAACTAATTTTTCTGTTTCGCGTACAGTTAAAGCCTTTGCTACAGCCAGTCGAGCAGCATCAGATTGTGCTTCACCTTCAAGGGCTAATAAACAACGCGCATGACCCATTTCAATATCGCCATGTTCCAACAATATTTTAACATCATCATTAAGGTTATTTAGTCGTAATAAATTAGTTACCGTCGTGCGTGATTTGCCTACGGCATCTGCCACTTGTTGGTGAGTTAATTCAAACTCAGTTAACAAACGGTGCAATGCAACCGCTTCTTCCATGGCATTTAGATCTTCGCGTTGAATATTTTCAATCAATGCGATGGCCACCGCAGCTTCATCAGGCACATCTTTAATGATACATGGTACTACGTCTAGCTTAGCTATTTGTGCAGCACGCCAGCGACGTTCACCAGCAATTATCTCATAACTGTTTTCTGCTACTGGACGAACTACAATTGGCTGAATAATCCCTTGCGATCGAATTGAGCTTGCTAGCTCTTCAAGCGCTTCTTCGGACATGTCTTTACGTGGCTGATATTTACCTGAGTGTAAAAACTCAATCGGTAGCTTTTGCAGTTCACTACTGGTTGGCTGAATAATTACATCCTGCTCACTCACGTTGGGTTGTTCAGTGCGGGCACTCGGTGCTGGTTTTGACGAGCTTAATAAAGCATCGAGTCCTCGGCCTAAACCGCGTTTTTTAGCAGACATGTTCTTTTTACCTCAAGTTAGGCGACGATTGGGGATATTTTTTCTTTTCTGCGTAACATTTCACCGGCAAGTGCTAAATACGCTTTAGCGCCACTTGATGCCCGGTCATAATACATTGCGGGTGCACCAAAACTCGGCGCTTCAGCTAAACGTACATTACGTGGGATCACGGTGCGGTATACTTTATCGCCAAAATGTTGTTTAAGCTGCTCAGATACATCATTGGCCAAACGATTACGCGGATCGTACATAGTACGTAAAATCCCTTCAATCTGTAGTTTTGGATTAACTAACTTGGCTAATTGCGTAATTGTGTCCATTAATGCGGTTAAGCCTTCAAGCGCATAATATTCACATTGCATAGGCACTAAAATTGAATCCGCGGCCGCCATTGCATTCACCGTAAGCATGTTCAGTGATGGTGGGCAGTCGATAAAAATAAATTCATATTGATCAGATATTTTTTCAAGGGCATTGCGTAGTCGTACTTCTCGAGCATAAAGCTCCATCAGTTTAACTTCGGCGGCGGTAACATCACCATTGGCAGCAATTAAATGATATTCACCAGAGGTTTCTTTAGTAACAACTTCTTCAATTGGTTTATCTTCGATTAATAAATCATAAATTGTTGCCACATCGCCGTATTTGTCTACGCCGCTACCCATGGTTGCATTGCCTTGCGGATCGAGATCAATAAGCAACACTTTACGTTTAGTTGCAGCCATTGATGCCGCGAGATTAACTGCTGTGGTGGTTTTACCCACACCACCTTTTTGGTTTGCTATTGCGATGACTTTTGCCACAGTATCTCTGATCCCTAGTCTTTAGAAAGAATAATTAAATGTCTTTGCGCATCTAATTTTGGTACTTCCAAGGTGATTTTTTGCTCGAACTTAACACCTGCAGGTAAAGATTCTAGCTCTTCACTTGGAAATACGCCTTTTAAGGCAATAAACTTACCTGAATGATCAATCAAGTGCGAACACCAGTCAACCATATCTTGTAAAGATGCAAAAGCACGACTCAATACACCATCTAATTTAACACTTGGTTGATAATCTTCAACTCTAGACTGCACCGGGGTTACATTTTTCAGACCTAGCTCATGTTTTACCTGCATTAAAAAACGCACGCGTTTACCTAAACTATCTAATAAAATAAATTGTGTCTCAGGTAATGCAATAGCTAATACGATACCCGGAAGGCCAGGACCCGTACCAACATCAATATAATGATGACCGGGTAGGTGAGGTGCAACAACTAAGCTATCCATAATATGCTTAATCATCATATCCTCAGGTAAACGCACTGAGGTTAAATTATAAGCTTTGTTCCATTTATTGAGTAACTCAACATATTGAACCAATTGTTGCTGTTGTTTTTCAGTTAGCGCAATATCAGTTTGCGCTAACAAAGTAGTTAATTGTTGCTGTAACACAGTATTCCTTAATGACTACGCAATTTTACGTAGTAAGCCTTGCTTCTTCAGATAAACTAATAATAGCGAAATAGCAGCAGGCGTGATACCTGAAATACGTGATGCTTGACCGATTGTATCAGGACGCGCCTCAGTTAATTTAGCAACCACTTCATTTGATAGACCCGATACGATCGAGTAATCATAATCTTTAGGCAAAATAGTTAACTCATGACGAAGTTGCTTATTGATCTCTTCTTGCTGACGAGCAATATAACCTGCGTACTTAGTGTGGATCTCAACTTGCTCTAACGCTGTTGCATGATCAAACTCAGATCCTAATCCTTCGATCGCCATTAGATCGTTATAACGGATCTCAGGGCGACGTAATAATTCTTCTAAACTTGCTTCTCGGGTTAATGGTGTTTTAAGTAAGCCATTAACTTGATCAATTACAGCGTGATCTTTATGGATCCAAGTTTCTTTGATCCGTTGAGATTCTTTTGCAATGATATCCATTTTTTCATTAAATGCTTGCCAGCGCTCATCGTTAACTAAACCAAGTTCACGACCTTTTGCTGTTAAACGAATATCAGCGTTGTCTTCACGTAGTAACAAACGGTATTCAGCACGGCTAGTAAACATACGGTACGGTTCTTTGGTACCTAGTGTAGTTAAATCGTCGATTAATACACCGACATAAGCTTCATCACGGCGTGGTGTCCAAGGCTCTTTACCCTGCACTTGCAATGCTGCATTCATACCGGCAATTAAGCCTTGTGCACCGGCTTCTTCATAGCCTGTAGTACCATTGATCTGTCCAGCAAAGAACAAACCATCAATAAATTTGGTCTCTAATGATTTCTTTAAATCGCGTGGATCAAAAAAGTCGTACTCGATAGCATAGCCTGGACGGCAAATATGTGCATTTTCAAAACCAGTGATTGATTGCACAATCTCTAATTGCACATCAAATGGCAAACTAGTTGAAATACCATTTGGATAAAGCTCATAAGATGTTAGGCCTTCTGGCTCAACAAAAATTTGATGTTTGTCTTTATCTGCAAAGCGAACAATTTTATCTTCAATAGAAGGACAGTAACGTGGACCAATCCCTTCAATAACACCTGAGTACATAGGTGAGCGATGTAAATTATTGCGGATCACATCATGAGTTTTTTCATTGGTGTATGTGATGAAGCAAGAAATTTGTTGTGGATGATCTAACTGCTTACCCATAAATGAAAACACCGGTGTTATAGCATCACCAGGTTGTTGTTCCATTTTACTAAAATCAACTGTACGGGCATCAATACGTGGTGGCGTTCCAGTTTTTAAGCGATCAACACGAAATGGTAATTCACGTAAACGATTTGCTAATGCAATTGAAGGTGGATCACCAGCGCGACCACCTTTGAAGTTTTCTAAGCCAATGTGAATTTGGCCACCAAGGAAAGTGCCTACGGTTAATACCACAGAAGGTGCGCTAAAACGCAGTCCCATTTGAGTAACAACACCTGTTACTTTATTATTTTCAACAATCAGATCATCACATGATTGCTGAAAGATCTTCAGGTTATCTTGGTGTTGTAAAATATCTTGAATAGCAGCTTTATATAAAGCGCGATCTGCTTGTGCACGAGTAGCTCTTACTGCAGGTCCCTTTGAAGAATTTAAAGTACGGAATTGAATACCGCCTTTATCAATTGCTTGGGCCATTGCACCACCTAGTGCATCAATTTCTTTAACCAAATGACCTTTGCCAATACCACCAATTGCTGGGTTACATGACATCTGACCAAGGGTATCCATATTGTGAGTCAGCAGTAGGGTATTCATACCCATACGTGCAGCAGCTAACGCAGCTTCTGTACCTGCATGTCCACCACCAACAACAATAACATCAAAATTTTCGTGAAAAATCATTTCGGGATCCTACTTAATCAACCAGCAAACTTTCAAGGGGGAGCGTATTCTACCTATAAATTTACAGAAGATAAATGATTAAACTGTGGCCAAGATCTAAGTAAATGATCTCTAATAATATAAAGGATCTTTTAAAGAGATCTTTTATTACTGTTACTACTACTGAGCATGATTTCTGTTGATAAGGTTTAGTTTACTTATTAAAACATAAAGTTAGATCGGATCTAAAGGTGTTAATATGATCGGATCTAACTGATTATAAGCTCTGATCAAAAAGGCTCTTTATGCACAGGGGGTATTGGATCAGATCTTATCCAATGGATAACATAGTCTTAAAACGCAGTTAGATCATAGCTTATCCACAATCTGATCTAAATGCTCAGTAAATTGTGGGTAACTTTAAATTTGGATCTAAACTGTGATCTTAATTAAATACGGTTTATTTGCTCGATCCAGCTTGGTAACCAAGCTAATGCGGTGTCTTCTGGTAGTTCTTCATCAAGAATATTCAACTCTAAGCGCTCTGCTATACAGTGCGCGCCTTTACTTACTAAAAGTTGTTCTAGATTACGGCCAGCGAGGTTATAGGTATCATAACTGGTGTCACCTAAACCAATAACACTAAACTTTAATCCTTTTAAATCATTAACTTGATTAATATCTTCAACAAAGGATAAAAGGTTCTCAGGGTAATCACCAGCACCATAAGTAGAAGTACACAATAACCAGATAGTATTTTCTTGGTTTATCTGTGAAAAGTTAGGTTGATCATGAACTTCTGTAGTGATCCCTTGAGTAACTAACTGCTCTGCTAGTTGCTCACCTACATACTCAGCAGATCCCATTTGGCTGCCTATAATGATATTAACGGAGTTCATAATTCTATTTGATCACACAACTGCTTACTTATAGGCTTATGATAACTGAGTTTACTCAGCAGTAAAGCCTTGAATGAAAGTTTGTATAAGTATTTAAGGTACAATTTTTGATTGTTTTTATTTTTAATTCGTAATTGTTTGATATATATAAATAAAATAAAGTATTCCAATGTGTAATCTTCTGATCAAGCTGTTGATAAAAAGTGGGAAAGCTGGGTAGTAAAAACATAAGATCTTATTTTTATTTTACTAAGCTATTGATTTTACGTTTTATGAGTGGTGAATTTTCGTTTCATTAAGAGTTTTAAAACGAGTGATCAGAATGTGGATAGATCGCCTGTTGATAACGATCGTTTTGGCTATAAATTAATTTATGAAATGCCAAAAAATATTTCAAGTAGGGTGCTAAATAAGTAATTAATGGCAATTAAAGTTGATTTAGTGGGTTTATTGCTCGATTTATACTGTTTGAGCTAATAAATTGAGTACTTTTTATATGCCTCTAAGTTAAAAATGATCAAAAAAGCCCAAATTGTGGATAACAATTTGAGCTTGTGCTGATCAATTTCTAAATTAGTTGCTATTTTTATCACTAATTATGATTTTAATTTTGTATAAATAGCTTTTAAAACTCCGATTAGAATAAATGATCGCTACTTTTTGTGCTATTAAAAGTACTGCTAGCGGTAAAAATATAGGCTTTTGTGGCATCAAATAGTGCATTACCAAGCGTATATCTTTGCACGCCATGTGCAAATAATGAGCTGCTATTACTACTATTATCGCAAAGAAAATCACTTTTTAATGGCTGTGCCATCACGTTAAGTGGCACCTTAAGTGTCGTTGTTATTTGCTTTATTGCTGTTAAATCGGATAATCCAGGGATAAAAATACCATCAACGCCAGCGTCTTGATAAGCCAAAGATCGAGTTATTACATGTTCAAGAGAAGCCATATTTTGGCTGTAGCAATCAGTTCTAGCATTGATAAATAGCTGTGAAAAACCATACTTTTTAAGTGTATTTTTAATCGCTTTAAGGATCTCTACTTGGTGTTCTAGGGAGCGTAACTGAGCTGTTTTTTTATCTGAATCCTCAATATTAATACCGACAGCACCTAATTTGGCTACGGCCAAAACATGCTGACAAATAGTGTTTACGTCATTACTGTAACCTGATTCAATATCCACAGAAACAGCAATATTAACAGCATCGATTATTGGTTTTAGCTGACTTATAAACTCCTCAAATGAGCATTGTTCGCCATCTTCTTGACCTCGAGATTGTGCCATCCCCCAACTTGTTGTGGCGATAGCAGCAAAACCAGTATCAGCTAATATGCGAGCGCTTAATGGATCCCACGCATTTGGTAATAAAAATAATTGATCTTGTTTATGTAATTGATGAAAGGTTTGGTATTTATTCATAATGATCTCAAAAGTGAATTTCATTATGACTATAAAAAGATTACGGTGACTACGCTGGCCAAATTCGGCACTGAACGTAAATTTTAAGCTCGTTGTAAAAACCTAAAAGGCAGTGATAGCGACGGATAATTTAGAGCGGTTGGTTAAATAACGACTTGTATTTTTTATTGAATACAGTTAATACCAATCGTGTAAAGTTACTGACCATTTATAGCGACAGATAAATACAGTGATAACAAGGCGTAAATTTTGACATGTAGTTGTTCTAATTGAAAAAATTATAACGCAGTTAGCGCTTTATGTAGCTCGCTAGAATGGTTAAATATCTAAGTCGATTGGTATAATAATATACTGGTTTTTGAAGGGGATTAAGAGTGCTTATATAAGCACCCTTAGTTTTTAATTATTTACCGATACAAAACGAGCTGAAAATTTTGCCAAGTAGATCGTCAGAGGTAAATTCACCGGTGATCTCGTTTAAGTAGTTTTGTGTTAAACGTAGTTCTTCAGCTAGGATCTCACCGGCAATATGCATCTCTAATTGGTCTTTGCCAGTTTGTAAATGATGAGCTGCGCTATCGAGTGCATCTAAGTGACGACGACGGGCCATAAAGCCGCCTTCGGTAGCTCCCTGAAAACCTATACATGCCTTTAAGTGAGTACGAACTAACTCTATACCATCAGCATTTTTAGCACTTAAGCTGATCACTGGATATTGCTGGTTTTCGCTCATACCGACTTCGTCACCCGATAAATCGGCTTTATTTCTGATCACGGTTACGCCCATACCGGCAGGTAGTTTGGCCATAAACTCTGGCCAAATAGCATGTGGGTCAGTGTCTTTGGTATCAGTGCCATCAAGCATAAACAACACGCGGTCGGCTTGTTTTATTTCATCCCATGCGCGTTCAATGCCTATTTGCTCAACGCGGTCTGGGCTTTCGCGCAGGCCTGCAGTATCTATAATATGTAGCGGCATGCCATCAATGTGAATGTGTTCTCGTAGTACGTCACGGGTGGTGCCGGCAATTTCAGTAACAATAGCGGCTTCACGCCCTGCAAGTGCATTTAGTAAACTAGATTTGCCTGCGTTAGGGCGCCCAGCAATCACCACGCGCATACCTTCACGCATAATGCTGCCTTGTTTTGCTTGATTGGTCACATTGCTTAGCTGGGTGATAATGGCATTTAGATCACCAGAGACTTTACCGTCAGATAAAAAGTCTATTTCCTCATCGGGAAAATCAATGGCCGCTTCAACGTACATACGCAAGTGAATGACTTTTTCAACTAAGGTATCAATGTGCTTAGAGAACTCGCCCTGGAGTGATTGTAAGGCGCTTTTGGCTGCTTGTTCTGAAGTGGCATTAATTAAGTCAGCAATTGCTTCTGCTTGGGTTAAGTCCATTTTGTCGTTCATAAAGGCGCGCTCAGAAAACTCGCCTGGCTTTGCTAATCGCACACCTTCAATTTGGCTAATTTCTTTAAGTAGCATATCCAGTACTACAGGACCTCCATGGCCTTGTAGTTCAAGTACATCTTCGCCAGTGAAAGAGTTTGGCCCGGCAAAATAAATAGCAATACCTTGATCAAGTTGCTCGCCAGCAAGACTGTTAAATGGCACGTAATCGGCGTAACGCACCTTAGGGCAACGACCAATAATCTGTTCGGCGACGGTTTTTACTAAACTGCCAGAAACGCGAATAATACCAACGCCACCACGACCAGGTGCGGTTGCTTGTGCTGCAATTGTGTCTTGATTGATCATGCTAATAGTTTGCCAACTTAAAGAGTAATGGTATGGGCGTATTGTAACCTATGCAGTTATGACTGGCGAATAGCGGGCAATAAAAAAGGCGACCAATGGTCGCCTTAATTTAAGTAACTGAGCAAATTAGCCCCTGACTTTTATTCCTTGCTTTTCCATACCGCGATAGATGATCAGCATCTGTGCGATAGAGATAAGGTTTGATACTAACCAGTAAAGTACTAGACCAGATGGGAACCAAAGGAAGAACACTGAGAAGATAACCGGCATAAAGGTCATCATCTTTTGTTGCATCGGATCAGTTACCGTCATTGGTTGTAGCTTTTGCGTAATAAACATACTGGCACCAAATAAGATTGGTAGTACGTAGTATGGGTCTTTCGCAGATAAGTCAGTTAACCAAAAAATAAATTCAGCATGACGCAGTTCTGTTGATTCTAAGAATACATAAAATAGCGCTAAGAAAATTGGCATTTGCAGCAAAATAGGGAAACAGCCACCCATAGGGTTTACTTTCTCTTTGCGGTACATTTCCATGGTTGCTTGGCCGAATTTTTGACGGTCATCACCAAACTTTTCTTTTAATGCAGCCATTTTAGGCTGTAGGGCACGCATCTTCGCCATTGACGTATATTGCGCTTTGGTAAGTGGGTACATTGCTGATTTAACAATCACAGTAATGGCGATAATTGCCACACCCCAGTTACCTAGTATGCTATGTAGCCATTTTAATAGTATAAATAACGGCTGTGAGATAAACCATAACCAACCGTAATCGACAGTTAAATCTAAGTTCGGATGAATAGCTTCAAGTATATCCGACTCTTTAGGGCCCATATAGTAAGTTGCACCAAGAGTTGCTTGTTGGTTCGCTTGTACATTTATCGGCTCACCTTTAGCACCAATAATTGCTGCGTTGCCTTTAGCAATTAAGCTGTAAAGGGTATTTTGCTGTTCTTGCGAAGGAACCCACGCACTTACAAAGTAGTGCTGAATAAAAGCAATATAACCACCTTGCGTATTAATGCTAAGGTTTTTGTCGGCCATATCAGAAAAGCTATATTTCTCGTACTTTTCCTCAGCAGAACCATAGGCAGCACCTAAGTAGTTTTGGTCAACTAAGCTGCCTTTATCTTGTACTGTGCGTTTTACTTGCGTATACAGCTGTACTTGAATTGGCTCTGCGGTGGTGTTATTTACTGAGTATTCTAAAGCAACATCGTATTGACCTTTTTTGAATACATACGTTTTAGTAAAACTAACACCTTTGCTATCAGTAAATGTAAGTGGTACGCGAAGTTCGTCACCTGTTAAAGCAAATGTTTTTTGCTCAGAGTGATAAACCGGGCGACCTTCTGCAGATGCATCTGGGCCATTTAAGCCTATTAAACCACTTTGAGAGAAATATTGTTTACCATCAAACTCACCAAGTAACATATAAGGCGTTTCGCTGCCTTTTGTTTCTTCGTATTGCAGTAAGTCAGCTTCAACAATATCACCACCACGGGTGTCAATTTTAACTTTGAATACGTCAGTCGTAATTTCAATAACTGAACGTTTCGCGGTTGTTGCTGCAGTAGGTAATTCACCATCGGTTGATGATGGAACATAATCATCGGAGTCAGGGGAATTAGTTTGTAGTGTTTGTGTGTTGGCACTAGGATCGACTTTTGGTGCGTTGTAGTCTTTATTCCACTCTTGGAACAATAAAAACGATACAAGCATCAGGCCGATGAATAAAAACGTGCGTTGCGATTCCATAACAGCTCTTATTTCTCGTGTTGGTGGTTAATATGGGTTAATTTTTCAGGTACGGGATCATCCCCACCTGAATGTAAAGGATGACATTTTAATATGCGTTTAACCGCTAACCAACTCCCTTTTACAGATCCATGCAAATTAATTGCTTGAATAGCATAACTAGAGCAGGTTGGATTAAAGCGACAATGCGGACCTAACAGCGGACTAATCCACTTTTGATAACCACGAATTAATAACACTAAACAGCGCTTAGGAAAAGCAACAAGTGGTTTTAGTAACCTCATGATGTTCAAGCCTCTGCGTAATATTTAGTGAATGGATACCATGAATTTAAACGCCCAAAATGGAATTTTAAATGCATGATTAAAAGGTGAGCTAAAGATACCTTAATTAACCATGTAATTCTATTGCTATTGGCTCTGTTTATTGGATTTAGCCGATTTGTTGGGGCGTTTTTTAAACGGCGGTGGTTTTGGTGCACCAGGTTTACAGCGTTCGTTAATCTTGCGCCATAATTTAGTGAGTTGTTTAGTTAGCTCTTCATTTGACTGTTCATCAATACCACTTTTAACCATCAGCACAATATCGACATTATCAATAGTGTGTTGGTTTAAACGAAAACTTTCGCGAGCAAGACGTTTAATACGGTTTCGTTGGCAAGCTTTTTTAACCCGTTTTTTAGCGACAGTGAGTCCTAAGCGAGGTTTTGCTTGGTCATTGGGTTTTGCTAATAAGGTAAAGAAAGGAGTTGCGGCCCGAGCGGGTTCATTAAAGATGCGAGAGTAATGCGAGGGAGTTAACAGACGTAACTCCCTGCCAAAGTTAAAGTCTTCCACTTATATATTAAGCAGAAAGAACTTTGCGGCCTTTAGCGCGGCGACGAGCTAATACTTTACGGCCATTTACAGTTGCCATGCGAGCACGGAAACCGTGTGCACGTTTGCGTTTTAAAACGCTAGGTTGAAAAGTTCTTTTCATAACAATTCCATCCGATCGGTTAAAGGTTAAAACATCCTATGCAGGTCGCGATCCTGGCACAGGTGCCATTGCGAGCGCGAGATATTATCGATGAAGTGCCTTAAAGTCAACCATAATCGCATTTATAATAGAGGGGCGATAATAGATCTGTTGGCAGGATCTGCTAGGATCCTTATATTAAAGAAGTTTTCCACAGGCTCTGTATAAAAAGTGCATAAAAGCTTGGGGTAAGTAAAATAGATCACATAATTTGATCGCGATCCAAGCCCTTTTTTGCTATGATCATACTTTGAAGTTAAAAATAATTGCTATTAAAAATCAACGTCTTGCTTGTTTTTTTTAGCCAGATCATATTTTTCAAAAAAATCAATCTTGTACTTGTGGATAAAGTGCATTCATAATACTCGGTCTTGGGTTAATAAATTGCCTAAATAATAGTAATAAATGTATGATTTCCGGCCACTAAAGATGACCGGGAATAAATACTAAGTCTTTGGGAGTTTAACTGTGTATCTGTCGGTTTGGCAAAGTTGTTTATATGTATTGCAAGATGAACTGCCTTCGCAGCAGTTCAGTATGTGGGTAAGACCACTACAAGCAGAAAGTACCGAAGATACCCTGACGATTTATGCACCTAATCGCTTTGTGCTTGATTGGGTAAGAGAAAAGTACTTAAACCGAATTAATGAATTACTTGTTGAGATTTGTAAGGATGAAGCGCCAGAGTTACGCTTTGATGTAGGTAGCAAGCCAATCCACAATGCGCAAGTGATCGCGCCTACAACAACTGGCTCTGCGACCCCGATGAATCAGCCGGCAGCAAAGCAGCAACCAAAAGCAGCTAAAGCTGTGGTTGAGCCTGCTCCTAAGTCTGGTTACAAATCAAACATTAAAGAAAACTACACCTTTGATAGTTTTGTTGAAGGTAAATCTAACCAGTTAGCAAAAGCTGCTGCGACGCAAGTTGCGGATAATCCTGGTGCTGCCTTTAACCCGGTATTTATATATGGTGGAACGGGTTTAGGTAAAACGCATTTATTACATGCGGTTGGCAATGGCATTATGGCAAATAAGCCAGATGCAAAAATTGTTTATATGCACTCAGAACGCTTTGTGCAAGATATGGTTAAAGCCCTGCAAAATAATGCTATTGAAGAATTTAAGCGTTATTACCGCAGTGTTGATGCTTTAATGATCGATGATATTCAGTTTTTTGCTAACAAAGAACGCTCTCAAGAAGAATTCTTTCATACTTTCAATGCATTACTTGAAGGTAACCAACAAATTATTTTAACCTCAGATCGTTATCCAAAAGAGATTGAAGGGGTTGAAGATCGCCTTAAATCACGTTTTGGTTGGGGTTTAACCATCGCGATTGAGCCGCCAGAGCTTGAAACGCGAGTGGCTATTTTGATGAAAAAAGCCCAGCAGAGTAAAATAAATTTACCTCACGAAGTGGCCTTTTTTATCGCTAAAAAATTACGTTCAAATGTGCGTGAGTTAGAGGGCGCGCTTAATCGTGTGATTGCTAATGCAAACTTTACTGGTCGACCAATTTCGATCGACTTTGTAAAAGAAGCATTACGTGACTTGCTCGCTTTGCAGGACAAACTGGTCACGATAGACAATATTCAACGTACGGTTGCTGAATATTATCGTATTCGTGTCTCAGACCTGCTATCTAAGCGCCGCAGCCGCTCTATCGCAAGACCTCGTCAAGTTGCTATGGCACTGTCTAAAGAACTTACCAATCACAGCTTACCTGAGATTGGTGATGCCTTTGGTGGCCGCGACCACACTACAGTATTGCATGCTTGCAGAAAGATTAAATCACTACGTGATGAAAGCCACGAAGTGAAAGAAGATTACCAAAACCTAATAAGAACATTGTCATCTTAGGGCTGACTTTATTATGCAAATAACTATATCAAGAGAACAATTTTTAAAACCTTTGGTGCAAGTATCCGGCGCAATTGAACGCAAGCATACCTTGCCAATTTTATCTAACGTTTTGTTAGAGGTTGAAAATGGCGAGCTTTCAATGACAGGTACAGACCTTGAGATTGAACTTGTTGCAAAGGTTTTTGTTGGCGATGATACCGCTGATACTAAATTGACTTTGCCAGCTAAAAAATTACTCGATATTTGTAAAAGTCTGCCAGACGGTTCAGATTTAACGTTGAGCAGTCAAGATCACCAACTATTACTGACCAGTGGAAAAAGTCGCTTTTCATTAACTACACTCGCTGCGGAAGACTTTCCTAATCTTGAGCAGTGGGACGGTGAAGTTGAATTTCAACTAACGCGCTTAGAACTGCGAAAGTTACTTGAAAGCACTCACTTTTCGATGGCCAATCAAGACGTACGCTATTACTTAAATGGTATGTCGTTTGAAGTAGATAATACTGATATAAAAACAGTGGCTACTGATGGTCACCGTTTAGCAATTGCGCAAAAACAATTAACGCAATCGTTAAACACTCAACGTCAGCTAATAATTCCGCGTAAAGGCGTACAAGAAATTATGCGGCTAATGGTTGCTGATGATGAGTTGGTGACAATTCAATTTGGTGCAAATCATATTCGTATTTTAGATACAGAGTTTACTTTTACTAGTAAATTAGTTGATGGGCGTTTTCCTGATTACCGCCGAGTATTGCCACGTGGTGGTGATAAAGTGATTACCGCAAATCGTGAATGGTTACGCAGTGCGTTTCAACGGGTATCTATTTTATCGAACGAGAAGTTTAGAGGTGTACGGTTAAACTTATCGAACGGACTATTAAAAATTACCGCCAACAACCCAGAGCAAGAGCAAGCTGAGGAAGTGGTTGAAGTGAGCTATCAAGGTGATGACTTAGAAATTGGCTTTAACGTATCGTATGTTTTAGATGTATTAAATACATTAAAAACAGAAGACGTTTTATTTACGCTTGCTGATTCAAATAGTAGTGCATTGATAGAAGGTGCTGGCGATGAAGAAGCCATGTACGTTGTTATGCCAATGCGCTTATAAGGCACTATGAGTTTAAGTCATTTGAGCCTCAATAATTTTCGGAATATTGAGGCACTCACTGTAGAGCCAGTGAATGGTATTAACATAATTTATGGTGAAAATGGCAGTGGCAAAACCAGCCTTCTTGAGGCTATTTATTACCTTTCTCATGGCAAGTCTTTCCGCACCCCAAAACACAAAAGTATCATTACGCACCATAAAGAAAAATTCACCATTCATGGTCGTAAATCACTTTATAACTTATCAATTCCAATCGGTATTAGTAAGACTTTAAGTGGTGAGACCGAATTAAAAATACAGGGTAAGTCTAGTCGTCGAGTGTCTGAACTTGCCCAGTTAATGCCAGTACAAGTGATCACCCCTGAAAGCTATTCGTTGTTTTTTGGAGGTCCAAAAGAACGCCGAAAATTTTTAGATTTAGGATTGTTCCACGTGGAACAAGACTTTTTTTATTTGTGGCAATCTTTCAATAAAGTATTAAAGCAACGTAATGCATTATTGAAAAGTAAGCCTAAGAATTATTTTGATCAAATCAAGTTTTGGGATAAAGAATTTGTTAGACTGGCAGACCAAATAAATAATTTACGAATTGCGTATATAAGTAGGTTTAAGCAGCAATTTTTTGATAAAATGTGTGCAGAATTAACGCTTATACGCGATTTAGAAATAAGTTTTTATGCTGGTTGGAAAGAAAATGAATCTCTAGCCGACGCTCTCGAACAAAGCTTTGAGCGTGATAGTCGCCAAGGTTTTACAAATAAAGGGCCGCATAAAGCTGATTTCAGTTTTAGTGTCGCTGGCAATAGTGTGGAAAACACCTTTTCACGCGGTCAATTGAAACTATTGCTTTATGCGTTAAAAGTAACGCAAAATAGTTTGATTGAGTCAGAGACAGAAAAGCAATCAATATTGCTAATAGATGATCTACCTTCAGAGTTAGGGGAAGATACGAAAGAGAAAGTAGGACAGTTATTGTCGCACTGTAGCTCTCAAATATTTATCTCTACAATTCAATCTGAAAGTATATCTGCTGTGGTGGAACCCATGCAACGAGAACTACAAATGTTCCACGTGAAACATGGCAACCTAATAACAAGATAAGTGGGATTAACCATGTCTGAGAATTACGATTCGTCGAGTATTAAAGTACTAAAAGGATTAGACGCAGTAAGAAAGCGTCCTGGAATGTATATAGGGGACACCGATGATGGCACAGGCTTACACCACATGGTGTTTGAAGTCGTTGATAACTCTATCGATGAAGCCTTAGCAGGTCATTGTGATGACATCTTTGTCTCAATTCATTTAGATGGTTCAGTCTCTGTTCGAGATAACGGCCGTGGTATTCCAACTTCAATTCATGAAGAAGAAGGCGTGTCAGCTGCTGAAGTAATTATGACTGTACTACATGCTGGTGGTAAGTTTGATGATAACTCATATAAAGTATCAGGCGGCTTACACGGTGTTGGTGTTTCAGTAGTAAATGCGCTTTCAGAAAAATTAAAGCTAACAGTTCGCCGTGAAGGCAAGCTACATGAGCAATTTTACACTATGGGTGTTCCTGATGCGCCACTAGCTGTAATTGGCGAATCAGAAACCACAGGTACTGAACTTCGTTTTTGGCCAAGTGGTGAGACTTTCACAAACTTAGATTTCCATTACGATATTTTAGCTAAGCGCTTACGCGAGTTGTCATTCCTGAATTCAGGTGTGAGTATTATTTTAAATGATGAACGCGAAGAAAATAAAACAGACCACTTTAAATATGAAGGGGGTATTCGTGCCTTCGTTGAGTATTTAAACCGTAACAAGACACCTATTCATAAAGGTGTATTCCACTTTACTCATGAACGTGAAGAAGATGGTATTAGCGTTGAAGTATCAATGCAGTGGAATGATGCTTACCAAGAAAACATTTACTGTTTTACAAACAACATTCCACAACGTGATGGTGGTACTCACTTAGCCGGTTTTAGATCTGCGCTAACTCGTACACTTAACAACTATATGGAAAAAGAAGGCTTTAACAAAAAAGCTAAAACAACCAGTAATGCAACAGGCGATGATGCCCGTGAAGGCTTAACTGCAGTTGTTAGTGTTAAAGTTCCTGATCCTAAGTTCTCATCACAAACCAAAGATAAGCTAGTTTCAAGCGAAGTTAAATCAGCTGTAGAACAGGCAATGGCTGAGAAATTCACTGAATTCTTATTAGAAAATCCAGTAGACGCAAAAATAGTTGTTGGTAAAATCATTGATGCTTCTCGTGCTCGTGAAGCGGCGCGTAAAGCCCGTGAAATGACTCGTCGTAAAGGCGCAATGGACTTAGCAGGTTTACCTGGTAAGTTAGCGGATTGCCAAGAAAAAGATCCAGCCCTGTCTGAACTATATATAGTGGAAGGGGACTCTGCTGGCGGATCAGCCAAGCAGGGTCGTAACCGTAAGAATCAAGCGATTCTTCCGCTTAAAGGTAAAATACTAAACGTAGAGAAAGCGCGTTTTGATAAGATGTTATCTTCACAAGAAGTTGCCACGTTAATTACAGCCCTTGGTTGTGGTATTGGCCGCGATGAGTATAACCCTGAAAAATTACGCTATCACCGCATCATTATCATGACCGATGCTGACGTCGATGGTTCGCACATTCGTACGTTACTGTTGACCTTTTTCTACCGTCAAATGCCAGAAATCGTTGAACGTGGTTATATCTATATTGCTCAACCACCACTTTATAAAGTGAAAAAAGGTAAACAAGAGCGCTATATTAAAGATGATCCAGCACTTGTCGAATACCTAACTTCATTAGCATTAAATGGTGCCGCACTTTATACCGGTGCTGATGCATCTGCACTTGAAGGTGAAGCTTTAGAGGCTATCGTTCATGATTATCAAAACACAGTTAAAGTTATTGAGCGCTTAAAACGTAAATACCCGAATACGGTTATGGAACGTTTGATCTATCAAACAGAGCTAAACGAAACTGATTTAGCCGATGAAGCTAAAGTAATCGAGTGGACCAAAACGTTAGTCGATGACTTAGTCGCACGTGATGAAGATGCAACTATCTTCGCTGCTGCAACAGAGCATGATACTGAGCGTAACTTATATTACCCAGTTATCAATATTCGCCAACACGGTGTTGATAAGGCACACGTACTGAGCCATGATTTTATCTCTTCACGTGATTATAAACGCATCGCAGTAACTGGTACTAACATTGCCAATATCTTAAGTGAAGGTGCTTATATTCAACGTGGAGAGAAAACACTAGCTGTTGATAACTTTGTGGATGCATTGGAATGGTTGATCGCAGAATCTAAGCGTGGGCTATATATCCAGCGCTATAAAGGACTAGGTGAGATGAATCCAAGTCAGCTGTGGGAAACTACCATGGATCCTTCAGCGCGTCGCATGTTACAAGTAACCATTGAAGATGCTGTTGGTGCAGACCAATTATTCGCAACCTTGATGGGTGACCAAGTTGAGCCGCGTCGTGAGTTCATAGAAACGAATGCACTACGTGTAGTTAACTTAGACGTATAATTAAATTATAGTAATTACAAAAAAGGAGCCTTAGGCTCCTTTTTTATTTTCTCAATTGCACAAACTGCTTAAAACATGACTACGCACAAGGTATACTGAAGATAATTTTCACGCTACATCACAGCAGATACTAAAAGCCAAATATGCAAAAATATGACGTTAAAACCTTTCAAGGTTTGATCCTGGCTTTACAGGATTACTGGGCACAGCAAGGCTGTGTCATTATTCAGCCACTTGATATGGAAGTTGGTGCAGGCACATTTCATCCGCAAACATTTTTAAAGTCTATTGGTCCTGAACCAATGTCGAGCGCGTATGTGCAACCATGTCGTCGTCCTACCGATGGCCGTTATGGTGAGAATCCAAATCGCCTGCAACATTACTACCAGTTCCAAGTCGTATTAAAACCATCACCAGATAACATCCAGGAGCTATATTTAGGCTCATTAGCGGCTGTTGGCATTGATACCCTTACTGACGAAGTACGCTTCGTTGAAGACAACTGGGAATCACCTACGCTAGGCGCATGGGGTCTTGGTTGGGAGATCTGGTTAAACGGTATGGAAGTAACCCAGTTTACCTACTTCCAACAAGTAGGGGGCTTAGAGTGCTCTCCTGTTACTGGTGAGATCACTTATGGTCTTGAGCGTTTAGCTATGTACATTCAAGGCGTAGATAGCATCTACGATCTAGTATGGGCTGATGGCCCAATGGGCCGTGTTACTTACGGTGATGTATTCCATCAGAACGAAGTTGAGCAATCAACTTATAACTTTGAGCATGCAAATGTTGACGATTTATTTGCCCAGTTTGATAAATGCGAAGCTGAGAGCCAAAAGCTAATTGAAGCAAGCTTACCATTACCTGCTTATGAGCAAGTAATGAAAGCATCACACGCATTTAACTTATTGGATGCACGTCACGCTATTTCGGTAACAGAGCGCCAGCGTTATATCTTGCGCGTTCGTGCATTATCTAAAGCGTGTGCACAAAGTTATTATGACAAACGCGAAGCGCTTGGTTTCCCGTTGTGTAAGGATAAGTAAGCATGTCAGCACAAAATTTATTAGTAGAAATTGGCACCGAAGAGTTGCCACCAAAATCATTGCGTAAACTTGCCGAAGCATTTGCTGCAAATCTGACTGCAGAGCTTGAGAGTCTAGAGCTTAATCACCAAGGCGTAAGCTGGTATGCATCTCCTCGTCGCTTAGGTTTACAAGTAACAGCACTTGAAGCTCAGCAACAAGACAAAGAAGTAGAAAAACGTGGTCCAGCAACGAAGGCTGCATTTGATGCCGATGGCAAGCCGACCAAAGCTGCAATGGGTTGGGCTCGTGGTTGTGGTATTGAAGTAAGTGAAGCGCAAACACTCGAGACCGATAAAGGTGCATGGTTGTTACACATTGCTAAAGTAGCAGGCAAAGAAACCACAGCCTTGATGGCTGATGCGGTAAATAAAGCGTTAGCTAAACTTCCTATTCCTAAACCAATGCGTTGGGGGGCGAATAAAACACAATTTATTCGTCCTGTTCATACCGCAACTATTTTGTTTGGCGAACAGCTAATTGAAGGCGAAGTCCTTGGTAAAGCAGTGGGTAACCAACTGCAAGGCCATCGTTTTCATCATCCAGAAAAAATCACAATCAAACACGCTGATGATGTTTTTGAGGTGCTTAAGTCTGCACATGTTGTTGCTGATTACCAGCAGCGTAAAGCACAAATTCGTAGCCAAATCGAAGCTGCAGCAACAGCCGTTAATGCAGTAGTAGCTATGGATGAAGATTTACTTGAAGAAGTAACTTCATTGGTTGAATGGCCAGTAACTCTTACTGCAACATTTGAAGAAGCGTTTTTAGATGTACCAGCCGAAGCGCTGATCTACACTATGAAAGACGATCAAAAATACTTCCCATTACTTGATCAAGACGGCAAGCTACTTAATAAGTTTTTGTTTGTTTCAAACATCGAAAGTAAAAACCCAAGCGTAGTTATTGCTGGTAACGAGAAAGTAGTGCGCCCGCGTTTAGCTGATGCGCAGTTCTTCTTTGAAACAGATAAAAAGAAAACTCTTGAAAGCCGTTTAGAATCACTTAATAGCGTATTGTTCCAACAGCAATTGGGTACGCTTAAAGATAAGTCAGAGCGTATTAGTGAACTTGCTGGTTACATTGCTGAGCAATTAGGTGCCGATAAAACACTTGCTAAGCGTGCTGGTTTATTAAGTAAAACCGATCTAATGACCGAAATGGTGATGGAGTTTACTGACGTACAAGGTGTGATGGGGATGCACTATGCACGCCATGACGGTGAAGCCGAAGATGTTGCCATTGCCCAAAACGAGCAATACATGCCGCGTTTTGCCGGTGATAATTTACCTACAAACTTAATTAGCTGCGCGGTAGCGATTGCCGATAAGTTCGATACACTGGTAGGTATTTTTGGTATTGGCCAAGCACCAAAAGGTGATAAAGATCCGTTTGCGCTTCGTCGTGCAGCCATTGGTGCGCTGCGTATCATGGTAGAAAAAGAACTACCACTTGATATTTTAGATCTAGTCGCAAAATCACAAACCCTGTTTGGCGACAAGCTAACTAACTTAAATGTATCAGCCGATGTGTTTGAATTTATGCTAGGGCGTTTTCGTGCATGGTATCAAGATGAAGGTATTGAAGTAGACGTTATTCAAGCTGTACTAGTACGTCGCCCAACTAAGCCTGTTGATTTTGACCGTCGTGTTAAAGCGGTAAGTCACTTCCGTACATTAGACGCCGCAGAAGCGCTTGCAGCAGCTAATAAACGGGTAAGTAATATTCTGGCTAAAAATGACATTACAACGCAAGGCACTGTTGATGAGAGCTTATTAAGCGATGATGCCGAAAAGGCATTAGCGGCACAAGTTGCTAAGTTTGCCACTGAATTAGCGCCGTTATACGCGGCTGGCGACTATCAAGAAGCGCTTGCCCAACTTGCGGGTATTCGTGAAAGTGTTGATAACTTCTTCGACAACGTGATGGTAATGGCAGACGATGAAGCCGTTAAGCAAAACCGTTTAGCATTACTAAGTCAACTGAGTGGTCTATTTTTAGATATTGCTGATATTTCTGTATTACAGAAATAAATTCAGCTTCGCTTAAAAAGCCAGCAGCTATGCTGGCTTTTTAGTATTAGAGGGAATACCTATGAAACGTATATTAACAGTGGCTCTAGTTGCTTTACTGAGTGCTTGTTCGAGCCAAATACAAATGCCAGATCTTAGCGATGTACTGCCAGGCCAAGAACTTGACCGTACAATGTACCTACGCGGCGACTTCAATTTATGGGATGCAGAAACGCAATATGAATTTACTCAAGTCGCGCCTGCGCTTTATCAAGCACAAGTAAAGTTTTCAACACCGGGTAAAGTGTATGAGTTTAAAATCGCTGATATGGAGTGGAGCGCAGGTTATAACTGTGGGTTCAGTGAACAAGATCCAACCGGTCAATCTCTGACGTTAGGGCAAAGCGTTGTTGCCGATTGTGACACTACTTATAATTATTTTAGCTTCACTCCTGCAATTAAAGGCAGCTACATCGTTAGCATCGATTATCATAATAACGATCAGCCAAAAGTAACAATAACTAAAAAATAGAGCTACAGGGTAAATATTGCCATTATAATGTCTGATTATATTTACAGAAGTAATAACACCCTGTTAAAATTGGTACAGATTTTTTGTAATAATCGAAGTCAATTATTTTTGAGTACTATATCAAAAATAATTTAAAACCTCTAAAGCGCCAAATATAATCATAATATACTTGGATCGTTAATATGAATAAAAAAAATTAAAATAGGATTACAGATGTTAAAAACTACAGTAACAGCAGTTGTTTTAGCGGGGGCTTTTATAGCCGCTCCATTACAGGCTAAAGAGGGTCTTAACCCTTGGCAGGATTGTGGTATCGGCGCAATGGTATTTCCAGAGAATGGAACCGCAGCAGCAATTTCAAATATTATTTGGGATTTAGGTACTACAGCAGTATCTTCAAATATATCATCTGTTGGTAGCTGTGAAGGCGCAGGTGCAAAAACAGCTCTATTTATTCAACAAACATTCCCTGTACTTGAGCAAGAAATTGCTGAAGGTGAAGGTGAGTATGTTACTGCAATGCTAAATGTACGTGGTTGTGACGCTAGTTCTCATGGTCAAATTGTAAATGCTATCCGTAACGATTTTGCGACTAAACCTGCTCAAAATCCTCAAGCATTATATGCAATTGTTGAAAGCAAAGTGACTACACAGTTTGCAGCTACTTGCCCAGTTATTTAACTGTTAATAGAGTAGGTGTCAGCACCTACTCATACTTATGACTACAATCAAATACTTACCAGCACTAGCACTGTTTGCTACGTTTTCATCTTATTCATCTAGCTCACTTTCCGAGCATCCAACCTGGTTGAAATTAGGGCATTATAAAAACGCATCATCTCCTCAAAGTTATATTGAGAGTGATTCATTTTTTATCTCAAAAAATGGCAAAAATAACCCTTCATCCGAGTTAAAAGCAACGATTGATGCATTTAATAAAGACGCACAAATGCAATGCAAGTATCCTGCTAGATATCAGTGGTTACTATCACAAGGGCTTGAATTCTCAGAGCCAAAGGTTGAATGCACCGAACTTATAGAGTGGAGAGATAAACAACCGATTCACTCTGTAAGTTTAGTCTTTGCTTCAGGGTATATGAGTAATCCGGCTTCGCTTTATGGCCATATGCTTTTAAAGCTAAATAGATCAACGCCAGAGCACAATAAGTTACTAGATTACAGCTTAAATTATGGGGCACTAGTTCCTGATAATGAAAACGGTTTGGTCTATATTACGAAAGGGTTATTTGGCGGTTACGAGGCTGGTTTTTCTGATCAACTATTTTACCGTCATCAACATAACTATGGTGAAATAGAGCTGAGAGATATATGGGAATATAAGCTTAACTTTAGCCAAGAAGACGTCCTCTTTTTAACTAATCATTTATGGGAAATTATGGGGGCTAAGTATTCTTACTATTTTGCGGATGAAAACTGTGCATTTCATATCGCAAGGGTTGTTGAATTAATTATAGGTGAGCAGTTAACGAATGAGCTTTCGCCTTGGGTTATTCCTGCGACTATTTTTTCTCGCTTAAATAGTGCTCAATATAATAACGAAAAGCTAGTAAAGCAGATTGAGTTTACTGCTTCAAGAAGTAGTGTTTTTCATCAATATGAAAACAATCTTTCAGTAAAAGACTCTAAGCTGGCTTTAGCTATTTATCATTCGCAAAATATACTTTTTGAGCCGACATTTACAAATCTAGATGTGGTAACTAAAAAACGAATTATTGAAACTCTTTTTGAGTTTGTTCAGTTGCAGCAAATAAAAAAATATGATGTTGAACACATTGAAAAGTTAAAAAAAGCTCTTATTAAAGCTCGTTTAGTCCTACCTCCAGGTAAAGAAACCTCTTTTATTAATTATGATAAATATGCACCGCATTCAGCTCAGAAACCCTCAAATATATCTATCTCTTCGACTGTGTATAAAAATGAACAAAGCCTAAATTTAGGTTTCAGATTGAGTTATTTTGATTCATTAGCTTCTGATATTGCCAGAGTTCCTTACTCTAATTTAGAGATGTTGGATGTTGAGGTTGCTTTATTTGATTCGCAGTTATATCTAGAAAAATTACATCTTTTAGATCTAGAATCATTTAACCCAGCCTATAGTCAGTGGCCAAATGAAGGCGGTTGGGCATGGCAGATAAATGTAGGTTATGAAAGAAATCGCAGTCAGTGCTTTAGTTGCTCAAGTACATTTGCCATGGCAGGAGTTGGAAAGTCATGGTTATTAAATGCTAATCAGTCGCTAGTGTACGGTATGATTAATGGTTATGCTGGTGAATTACAAAGCACCCAACAATGGCTGGATACTTCAATAGAGCTAGGATTTTTAACGACTGTAACTTCTAATTTAAAACTAAGAACATCAATTGAGAAGTTTTATCACCAACAGTTAAGCGGTATTGCAACGAACATCGAGCTATCAGTGCCTATCAATCAAGATTTCGACATACGATTTGGTTATAAACATGCAACAGAGTTTCAGTGGCAGTTGAAATTAAACTTTTACTGGGATTAATGAATGTTTTAATTAGGGTTAATTATTGATTTATAGCCCTTTTTTAACTAAATATCGATACGGTATGGCATCTACTTCTTTTTCTAACAGTGTATGATCCATAAACATACAAAAGCTGGGGATATCACGGGTGGTTGATGGATCGTCGGCAATAATTAATAAAGTTTCGCCATTTTCCATTTTACGTACCGCGCTTCTGATCATCATTACAGGCTCCGGACAGCGTAGGCCAATGGCATCTAATTGGTGATCGGGATTCTCAAAACTCATTGCATAACCTTTACTGTTTATTTAGCGCTTAACGATTAATTTAAGGCTGCTAGTTTAACGACCTCAGCCTGATAAATAAAGTCACTTCACTTGTGCTTATAAAGCGACATAACTTAGCTGCAAAAAATTAATTATAAAAAAGCCGCGTTGATTTAATCAACGCGGCTTTTTATCACCAAGGTATTACTTAATACATTTTATTAATCTTGCACACGTTCAAATACAGTTGCGATGCCTTGGCCTAAACCAATGCACATAGTTGCTAAACCATATTTTGCGTTTTTATCTTCCATTAAGTGAATAAGTGAGGTGCTGATACGTGAACCAGAACAACCTAAAGGATGACCCAGAGCAATAGCACCGCCGTTTAAATTCACTTTTTCATCAACTACATCAGCAAGACCTAGGTCTTTTAATACTGGTAGTGACTGTGCTGCGAATGCTTCGTTAAGCTCAGCAACATCGATATCATCAATAGTGATACCGGCTTGTGCTAATGCTTTTTTACTTGCTGGTACTGGGCCGTAACCCATGATTGATGGATCGCAACCTGCAACCGCCATGGCTTTAACACGTGCACGAATTGGTAAGCCTAAAGCTTTGGCTTTTTCTTCGCTCATTACTAACATAGCAGATGCGCCGTCAGAAAGAGCTGAAGACGTACCGGCAGTGACTGAGCCTGATGCAGGGTTAAATACTGGGCGAAGCTGTGATAAGCCTTCTACCGTTGTTTCTGGACGAATTACTTCGTCATCTTCAACTAAAATCAGTGAACCATCTGCGTCATGACCTTCCATTGCGAGGATTTCGCGGCGGAAACGTCCTTCAACCGTTGCTGCATGAGCTCGTTGATGTGAGCGGTATGCAAATTGGTCTTGCTGCTCACGGGTAATACCGTGAATAGTTGCAAGGTACTCTGCGGTTAAGCCCATTGAGCCAGATGCTTGTGCAATTGAAGTTGCTAAGCCTGGGTGAAAGTCGTTACCGTGGGTCATTGGCACATGACCCATGTGCTCAACACCACCAATGATGTAGGTATCACCAGCGCCAGTCATGATTGCGCGAGCAGCATCGTGTAATGCTTGCATTGATGATCCACATAAGCGGTTTACTGTTACCGCTGGCACTGTGTGAGGAATGCCGGCAAGTAATGCGGCATTACGAGCAACGTTAAAACCTTGCTCTAAAGTTTGTTGTACACAACCCCAATAGATATCGTCAATCGATGCTGGATCAACGGCTGGGTTGCGATCAAGTAAGCCCTTCATTAGGTGGGCGCTTAAATCTTCGGCACGCTTATGTTTAAATACACCGTTTTTTGAACGGCCCATTGGCGTGCGGATACAATCTACAATTACTGGAGTATTCATGGTCTTATCCTTCCACCTTATAGAAAATACGGCCTTCTTCAGCCCATTTGCGAGTTTGTTCAGATACTTGGTAAATCGCACCTAGATGAGCGTATTTGTCAGCTGTTGCAACAAAGTTAGCTAGTCCAGTTTGATCTAAGTAACGGAACGCGCCGCCTCTAAATGGAGGGAAACCAATACCGTAAATAAGTGCCATATCAGCTTCTTGTGGAGAAGCAACAATGTTTTCTTGTAAACACAGTAGCACTTCGTTGATCATAGGTATCATACAACGGTCGATAATTTCTTGTTTATCAAACTCTTTCGGTGCATCAGTGATTGCACTAAGTAGCTCAACTGCTTGTGGATCTTGAGCTTTTTTCAAGCGACCGCGACGATCCGGAGCATACTGGTAGAAACCCGCTTTGTTCTTTTGACCAAAACGCTTTTCGTTAGCGAATATTGTTACCGGATCTTTTTCGGCACGTGACATGCGCTCAGGGAAACCATCTGCCATCACGCCAGTACAGTGGTAAGCCGTATCAATACCGACAACATCAAGTAAGTATGCAGGACCCATAGGCCAGCCAAATACGTTTTCCATTACTTTATCTACTTTGGCAAAATCAGCGCCTTCAACAACTAACTTACTAAAGCCGGCAAAGTATGGGAATAATACACGGTTTACAAAGAATCCTGGGCAATCGTTAACAACGATAGGTGATTTACCTAACTTTAAGGCGTAATCAACAACGGCGTTAATCGTTTGCTCTGAAGTTTTCTCACCGCGAATAATTTCTACCAGTGGCATTTTTGGCACTGGGTTAAAGAAGTGCATACCACAGAAATTTTCAGGTTTTTCAAGAGCTGTGGCTAATTCATCAATACGAATAGTTGATGTGTTAGACGTTAAGATAGTGCCTGCAGGCATGTCTTTTTCAAGACCTGCTAAAACGGCTTGTTTAACTTTAGGGTTTTCAACAACTGCTTCAACAATGATATCAGCGCTTTGTAAATCGCTATCATTAAGAGTTGGTTTGATTTTACCTAACGTTGCTACCATTTTGTCCATCGCCATATGGCCGCGTTGAACTTTTTGACCTAATAGCTTAGATGCTTCACCCATACCTAAATCAAGCGCATCCTGTTGGATGTCTTTCATTATAATAGGTGTTCCTTTATAAGCTGACTGGTAAGCGATACCGCCACCCATAATACCAGCACCAAGTACTGCAGCTTGTTTAATTACTACATCACTGGTTTTAGCTTGTTTGCGCGCTTTCCCCTTGATGTATTGATCTGCTAAGAAAATACCCGTTTGGGCTGCGGCTTCTGGAGTGCGTGCTAATTTAGCAAAGTTGGCATTTTCAATCGCCATTGCTTCATCACGAGTACAGTTTGCTGCTGCTTTAATAGTACGAACTGCCATAATAGGAGCAGGATAGTGGCCTTTGGTTTTACCCATTACCATACCTTCTGCCATTGCAAAGCTCATACCTTGCTCAACACGGTTCAATTTAAGTGGTTGTAATTTTACTTGTCGCTTAGCTTGCCAATCTAGTTTTCCAGAGATTGCTAATTCAAGCGTTGAAATTCCTGACTCTATAAGTTTGTCAGTACTAACTACCGCATCAACTGCACCTACTTTTAAAGCATCAGCTGCGCGGTTTTCGGCACCAGAGGTGATCCAAAGCATCGCATTATCAGCACCAACAATGCGTGGTAAGCGAACTGTGCCGCCAAATCCAGGCATGATGCCAAGTTTTACTTCTGGTAGGCCAATTTTAGCATCAGTGCTAGCAACACGATAATCGGTAGCAAGTACCCACTCACAACCACCACCAAGTGCTAAGCCATTGATAGCGCTTAAAGTTGGGAATGGTAAATCTTCTAGCGCGTCAAAAACATCAGTGGCATCTTTGATCCACGTTACTAATTCAGCTTCTGGTTTAGTAAAGGTAGGTAAAAATTCGAAAATATCGGCGCCAATAATAAAGTGTTCTTTATCACTGGTAAAAATCATGCCTTTGATATCACTGTTTGCGGCTAATTCTTTTAATGCAGAGGCGCAATCTTTCAAGGTTTGCTGAGACAAAGTGTTTACAGAACCTGCAACACAAAATTTGAACTCGGCGATATTATCCTTGATGAAAGCAACTTCAAAGGAATCGCTTTTATATAACATTATTATTCTCCCTAGTTAGTGAACTAAGACTGGTACGATGAGTTTGCATTTCAATCAGTGTGCTTGCTTTAAATTAAAAATGCAACGAAAAATTTACTGTGGTGCCTTACTACTGGTTAAAATATAGCTTGTTTGGTGCTAAGGTGTAGGCGAAGTGTTTGTCTTTTATTTACCTTTGAATATTTAAGGTCATCATGAAAAAACAATTTTTAAGTGTAACGGCAGCAGCATTATTATTTCCTTTATTTTCTGCCTACGCTAATACTGAACATGACGCATTTTTAGATGCTGAAAGAAAAGTTAAATATGCTAGTTATCAGGAGTTTAAAGAAATAACAGCACAGCTAGACCATCCATTAAAGCCTTATGTGGAACAAGTCTATTGGCAGCGCCATCCCGATATTGAGCACCAATCTGAAATAGAGCGTTATTTAACTATTTACCAAAGTACGCCTTTAGAGTGGCCGGTGCGCAAAGCATGGCTGCAGAATTTGCAAAAGCAAAACCGCAAAGCCGCTTTTATTAATAATTATCGTGAGACTACAAATACTGAACTGACTTGCACTTACCTGCAGTATCAGCTTGATTTAGGGGCACCAGAACAAGCGATAATGAGACAAGTAACAAATTTATGGACTGTTGGGAAATCACAGCCTGAAGAATGTGACCTATTATTTAGTACTTGGCGTAAAAAAGGTTATATGAGCCAAGAGCAAATATGGCAACGTATTACGTTATCAGCACAAGGTGGTTCGCAAAGTTTATTGCCATACTTAAAAACTTTATTACCAAAAAATGAGCAATACTTGGCTGACTTTTATCGAAAAGTTCGCAGCGATCCCAGTGCAGTTGCAGGAATGTATCGTTACAAGCATAAAACAGTTAAGGAAAGCGAAATTGCACACTATGGAATTAAACGCTTAATTTGGCGAGATAAAACCTTAGCGCTCAAGGCGTGGGAAAAGTTAGACAAAATGTTTAACTATTCTGACGAGCAAAAGGCTGATGTGTATTATAGTTTTGCTTTAGCGTTGGCATCAAGAGGTCATCCTGAGGCACGTTTCTGGTTGAGTAAAGTGCCCAAAGATCGTCAAGATCGTAAATTAATGCAATGGCAGTTAGGCAATATGCTGAAAACTCAGGATTGGTCGGGCATCGTTGCGTTTTTTACAGGTAAAGAAAATCTCAGTCTGGGTCAGCAATATTGGTTAGCCTACAGTTTAGCTCAACGAGGTGATACACAGCGTGCTAAAGCTATTTGGCAAATAGTCGCAAAAGAGCGTGACTATTATGGCTTTTTGGCTGCCGCGCGGTTGGGGTTACCTATTGAACTCAATAATCAACCATTGTTAGTGAGCGATAAATTAATGCATGAGGTCGCTAATGCCCCAGGTTTTAAACGTGCTAAAGCGATGTATGAACTTGAGCGGTTTACTTCGGCTCGTCGCGAATGGAATTATTTAACAAGCACTTCTAGCGATGGAGAAAAGCTCGCGGCTTCAAAACTCGCAGCAGAATTAGATTGGTACGACAGTACTATTTATACTTTAGCGCAAATTAAGGCATGGGATTATGTAGAGTTACGTTTCCCATTTGCTTTTCAAGATTTATTTGAGCGTTATAGTAAACGTAATCATATAGATGTTACTTGGAGCATTGCTATTTCGCGCCGTGAAAGCTCTTTTGCACCTGATGCGCGTTCTCACGCCAATGCGCGTGGTTTAATGCAGTTATTACCAAGTACAGCGAAGTATGTCAATAAAAGTACTGTTTCAGGAAGTCGCTTAAATCAGCCGAAAACAAATATACGTTTAGGCACAGAGTATTTAGAATATTTAAAAAACAAAAACCATGGCAACGAAATACTAGCAACTGCCTCGTATAACGCTGGTTACCATAGAATCAAAAAGTGGTTACCAAATGAAGCTATGCCTGCTGAATTATGGATTGAGCTTATCCCGTACCGTGAAACTCGGGAGTACGTAAAAAATGTGTTTGCTTATCGTCAGGTTTATCACACGCGTTTAGGGCGCGAAGGAAACATACTGGCACCAATATTGGATATGAAGATGGGTGGCTAAGGCACAAGTGCTTTAGCGCATCTGCATTGGGGTTAAACAGGGTCTATGTTAGACTTAAAATAAGTTAAATTTAACAGATGGGTTTTCTATGGATAAATTAGCCGTTTTATACGCCGAACATATTGCAACACTGCAGCAGCGTACTCGTACTATTATTGAGCGTGAAGGATTAGAAGGTTTAGTGATCCATTCAGGACAAGCTAAACGTCAGTTTTTAGACGATATGTATTATCCGTTTAAAGTCAACCCGCATTTCAAAGCTTGGTTACCGGTCATCGATAATCCACACTGTTGGATTGTTGTGAATGGCAGTGATAAACCAAAACTGATTTTTTATCGCCCTGTCGATTTTTGGCACAAAGTACCAGATGAGCCACGAGATTTTTGGGCTGATTACTTTGATATCGAGCTATTATTACAGCCTGATCAAGTTGAAAAACTATTACCATACGATAAGGCGAAGTACGCTTATATCGGTGAATACCTAGAAGTAGCTCAAGCGCTAGGCTTTAGCATTATGAACCCAGAGCCGGTGCTCAATTACTTTAATTACCACCGTGCTTATAAAACTCAATACGAACTTGAATGCTTACGCCAAGCTAATCGTATTGCGGTTGATGGCCACAAAGCTGCGCGTGATACCTTTTTTAACGGTGGCTCTGAATTTGATATTCAGCAAGCGTATTTAATGGCCACTCGCCAAAGCGAAAACGAAATGCCGTATGGCAATATTGTTGCGCTTAACGAAAATTGCGCTATTTTGCACTACACTCATTTTGAGCCTCAAGCCCCAAAAGCACATCATTCGTTCTTAATTGATGCTGGCGCTAATTTTAATGGCTATGCTGCAGATATAACTCGTACTTATGATTTTAAAAAGTCGGGCGAGTTTGCCGAATTAATTGCCGCAATGACACAGCATCAAATTGCATTGGGTAAAGCACTGAAACCAGGTTTGTTATACGGTGAACTGCACTTAGATTGCCATCAACGTATTGCTCAGGTGCTTAGTGATTTTAATATTGTTAAGTTACCAGCCACTGAGATCGTTGAGCGCGGTATTACGTCGACTTTCTTTCCGCATGGGCTTGGCCATCATCTTGGTTTACAAGTGCACGATATGGGTGGTTTTATGGCTGATGAAAAGGGTACACATCAAGCGCCACCAGAAGGTCATCCATTCTTGCGTTGTACGCGCTTGATTGAGAAAAACCAAGTATTCACGATTGAACCTGGTTTGTACTTTATCGATTCATTACTTGGTGATTTAACGCAAACAGACAACAAGCAGTTTATTAACTGGGAAAAGGTTGAAGCGTTTAAACCATTTGGCGGTATTCGCATCGAGGACAACATTATTGTTCATGAAGATAGCTTAGAAAATATGACCCGTGATTTAGCATTAGATTAATCATCCGGTGTTAAAAGTTGGGGCCATATGGCCCCATTTTTTGCTTCATTATTTGGGTTTATCAAAGAATGTCAGAATATAAGTACCCAGCAGCAACCGTTTTTCATCAAGAAGAAATAAAAAAAAGCACCTTTATTGTGCATATTGCTCATACGCCAGATTTAGCCTCGGCAAAAGCGTTTATCCGTGAGATTGAAAGTAAATATAGCGATGCTCGTCATAACTGTTGGGCGCATGTTGCAGGTAATCCTGGTGGTAGTCATGTTTATGGTTTCTCTGATGATGGTGAACCAAATGGTACTGCAGGCAAACCTATGCTTAATGTATTAATGGGATCTGGGCTTGGAGAAGTCACCGCGGTAGTTACTCGTTATTTTGGCGGTATAAAGCTGGGTACTGGCGGGTTAGTCAGAGCATATGGCGGCTCGCTAAATAATGCCTTGGCACATTTAACAACTACATTAAAAGTTCCTAGTGTTGAGCTGGTGGGCTGTAGTGATTACAGCGCGCAAGGAGCGATAGAGCAGTTACTAAAAACGCAATTTCAAGTACTTAACATAGAAAAGCAATTTACTGCTAATATAGAATGGGTTATTACTATAGATAGCCGCCAAGCCACACAAGCCATAAAAGATATTTATGATTTGAGCCATGGCGCGGTTGAGTTAAGTATTAAAGAGTAAGACAATAGCATTCACGCACTAATCATTACTTAATAAAAAAGCGATAGCTCAATGCAATTTCGTACCATCATAAAAATTCTCGGCCAACTGGTTGTACTGTTCAGTATCACTATGGTGCCGCCGGCAATTGTATCGCTCATTTATAAAGATGGTGGTGGCGTGCCATTTGTTCTCGCATTTATATTCAGTGTCATTATTGGTTTACTTGCATACTATCCAAATAGACGCGAGCAGGGAGATTTAAAAGCTCGCGAAGGTTTTTTAATTGTGGTGCTATTTTGGTTAGTTCTAGGGGCATTCGCATCTTTACCGCTGATTTTTTTACAAGAACCTAATTTATCATTAGCGGATGCGGTATTCGAAGCGTTTTCAGGGCTAACTACAACCGGTGCTACAGTGTTAACAGGCATTGAATATCTCCCTAAATCGGTATTGTTTTATCGCCAACAACTGCAATGGTTAGGCGGTATGGGGATAATCGTATTAGCGGTTGCAGTGCTACCCATGCTTGGCGTTGGTGGTATGCAGTTGTATCGAGCTGAAACTCCAGGGCCTGTAAAAGATTCCAAAATGACGCCACGTATTGCCGATACCGCAAAACATCTTTGGTATATTTATGTGTCGTTAACTATCGCGTGTACTTTAGCGTACTGGGCTGCCGGAATGAATTGGTTTGATGCTATTTGTCATTCATTTTCTACTGTTGCAATAGGCGGATTCTCTACTTACGATGCTTCTATGGGACATTTTGACAGTCCATTAATCAACTTTATTTGCGTGATATTTCTAATCATCGCTGCCGTTAATTTCACCTTGCATTACGCAGCTGTTTCGAGTCGAAATCTCAGAGTGTATATCCGCGACCCTGAGTTTAAAGTGTTTTTGTTTATTCAACTAGCGCTGGTGATAGTGTGTTTTACGGTACTGTCGTCCAATAACATATATGCAAACGGTGACGAAACGCTCGATCAGGCATTATTTCAAGCGGTATCAATTAGTACTACTGCGGGTTTTGCCACCGATAATTTTTCAGCATGGCCCTTATTCTTGCCTATTTTACTGATATTTTCGAGCTTTATTGGTGGTTGTGCAGGTTCCACTGGCGGCGGTATGAAAGTAGTCCGAGTGTTTTTACTTTATCTGCAAGGAATACGTGAGCTTAATCGGTTAGTGCATCCTCGTGCTATTTACTCTATTAAACTTGGTCGTAAGGCATTACCAGATAAAGTAGTTGAAGCCGTATGGGGATTTTTCTCTGCTTATGCGTTGGTATTTGTCATTATTATGTTAGCGTTAATGGGGACCGGTATGGATAACATAACGGCGTTCTCAGCCACCGCAGCTTGCTTAAATAACCTCGGCCCTGGTTTGGGGGATGTTGCGTCGCATTATGGCGCTATTAGTGATGGCGCTAAATGGCTATTAACCATTGCGATGGTGTTCGGGCGATTAGAGATATTCACCTTATTAGTGTTGTTTACACCGACCTTCTGGCGTGGTTAGTTTGTATAAAAGCGAGCACTTGTACAAGGTTATTTATAGTTGGAAAGGAAATGGCAAAAACAAGACAACAATTAAACTTAGAAAACCTTGCCTACATTAGTGCTGGTAGCATTGTTGATGTCGAAATATTAACACCCACAGCCAGTAAGCGAATTAAAACTGAATTTGTTGGTTTATTGCATGAGCGTTTTGTGATTTTAAATTATCCATCAGCCAAGCGCTTAAGTAACGCGGGTGAATATTTAAAAGATGGTGTTGTGGTGATCGTCAGAGCGGTGCTTGAAACCGGTGGCGGGCAAGTTATAGCATTTCGTCAGCAGGTTATGTCAGTGTCGTCGCACCCGGCACGGCTTATTTATTTAAATTTCCCAACTGAAGTGCAATTATTTAGTTTGCGATCACAAACTCGTATTCCCACATTATTAGCTGCAAAAATAAAGTTTAATGACGAACGCGAGATGCAAGGAGTTATTAAAGATATCTCAGTAACTGGGGTAATGTTTGATGTAAAAAGTAAAGCTGATCTCAGTGAATTAAAGAATACTCAGTGTCATATTATGCTCGATAAAAACAATAAAGGTGTTACTGAGTTTAGCGGACAAATATGCAGTGTTAAAAGCCATGCCACTAGCGCCCAGTTTGGTATTCAACTAACGGCAAGTGAAGACGAGATGAAAACTTTCATGAAAGACCACTTTATTGACCTTTCAGTGCTTGAGCCACTGGTGTAAATTTGTGCATATTCGCTGTTTTGCGACAAAATAGCGGATATACCGTAACCCACCTTAAAGAACTCTAAATTTATTTTTATTGTTATTAATTATCAGCAACATAGATTTTTTATTTATTTCAGTTGCTAATTTTCAGCTGGTTAATTTCAGCGCCTGTCACTCTTCTTGCCTATAAAAATATAAATACGAACACTGGAAGTACGGATCTGTGTCTTTTCTATTAAACCTAATTAATTGATTTTTATAAACTATATTTTATAGGTGGTTTACGTGTTGCTAAAAAGCAACAAAAAACACCGTAAATAGCCAGTCAAAAGTAAATTTTATTTTTAATAATTTGATTTTAAACGTTTTTTTAAATGTGGCACCGAAGTTGTAATAGTCTAGTTGTACAGAACGAAAATGTGATTAGCACATCGTTCGAAACCATAAACATTGAAGGAATATTTATTATGAACACATTAAATAAAACGTTGGCACTTATTGCTCTAGCATCTTCTTCAGCCGCATTTGCTGCAACAGACTTTGACACATTAGATGTTGATGGTAATGGCGCAATTAGCCAAAGTGAAGCTTCAGTTGATGCTGAGCTTATGAGCCAATTTGCAGAGCTTGATACCGACGGTAACGGCGAACTTTCAAAAGCAGAGTTTTCAAAAGCTTAATGTCGCTTTTTGACAGGGAAAAATGAAAAGGACTTCGTAACACACTATTCATCATCTCAGGTGAAAGGAGATAACCAATGAACATACTAAATAAAGCGATAGTACTTATTGCATTAACCTCTTCATCAGCAGCATTTGCTTTTGAGGCGTTAGACTTCGATACCCTTGATGTTGATGATAATGGTGTGATCAGTCAAGTTGAAGCCGCAGAAGATGCTGAGCTTTTAAATAGATTTGCAGAGCGTGATACTGACCAAAACGGTGAGTTATCAAAAGAAGAGTTTTCAAAAGCTTAATAATTTAATACTGAGTTTATCCTGAGTTGCCAAAGACAACCTAAGTGGGCAAGGAACCCATGATAAAGGATAACAAGGAAGACTTTACTCGCATTGAAAACCAGTATTGAGACAAATTTTTTGATAGTACATTGAAGGAATATTAATTATGAACACATTAAATAAAACATTAGCACTTATTGCACTGGCATCTTCATCAGCGGCGTTTGCTGCTACCGATTTTGATACGCTAGATGTTGATGGGAATGGCGCTCTGAGCCAGCAAGAAGCATCAATGGGTGGTATTACATCTACAACATTTGCAGAGCTTGATACTGACCAAAACGGTGAGTTATCAAAAGAAGAGTTTTCAAAAGCTTAATAACCTAATACTGAGTTTATCCTGAGTTGCCAAAGACAACCTAAGTGGGCAGGGAACCCATGATAAAGGATAACAAGGAAGACTTTACTCGCATTGAAAACCAGTATTGAGACAAATTTTTTGATAGTACATTGAAGGAATATTAATTATGAACACATTAAATAAAACATTAGCACT
>NZ_JACJFL010000017.1:0-18618 GCF_014164575.1 Pseudoalteromonas sp. SG41-1 | reverse complement strand
TATCGCACTGGCATCTTCATCAGCGGCGTTTGCTGCTACCGATTTTGATACGCTAGATGTTGATGGCAACGGCGCAATCAGCCAAAGTGAAGCATCGGTTGATGCTGAGCTTATGAGTAAATTTGCAGAGCTTGATACAGACGGTAACGGTGAGCTCTCAAAAGCTGAGTTCGCAAAGGCCTAATTATAGCTTCCGCCTACAAGGAATTTTAAAAGGACTTTTACATTGATTACGTTCAAAAGCAGCCAATACCCCCGGGCTGCTTTTTTTATGCCTGTGTGCTTTCTGCGCGGTTTAGTATATTATTTACAACATAAATACATCAGCTTATTATCGTGGTATTAATTTATACATGGAAGTTGCTAATGTTAGAGATTATTAGTTTATATTCAGCACTAAGCGCGAGTATATGGATTGTTGCTGGGGTGTATATCGCTGGTAGGTGTTATCCAAACTATAGTCATGCAAAGCAATTTTGCAGCGATCTCGGTGCTGCTGGCAGTCCCACGGAAAAACTATCCCCGCTTATTAATAACTATCCTCTTGGATTACTATTTTGTTTATTTGGTTGGTATGTCGTACAACTGGAAAATACCGCTATATTAATTACGTTGGTCGGTTGGCTTGTCATGATTCATGGTGTGGGTACCTGGATTGCTGGTTACTTCCCCATGGATGCGGATCCTAATACTAAAAACCCTACTTTGAGTTGCCAAATACATTCTTGGGCTGGCTTGGTAATGCTGCTGTCTTTGCTGATTGCGCCAATTTTTGTTGCTGTAAGTTCATATACCAGTATTTCATTTCGGCTTTTTTCAATTTTGTGTGTGTATTGCCTGTTACTTTTTAGTTTTGTTGACGCAAGCATTTAAGCAAAAAGGCAGTGTAGGCACTTATCAACGATTAGCTTATGGTGTGCAGTTGTTGTGGTTGAGTGCATTTTCGTTGGTGCTTTAACCGTAAAATAATTTTTAATGGGAGTTTCAATGTCTGAATATGTAGCAAGTGTTGTCTGGTCTCGCCAAGCAGAAGAGTTGTTTATTGATAATAAATATAGCCGAGCTCACCAGTGGCAATTTGATGGTGGGGCAACTATTGCTGCATCTTCCTCACCGCATATCGTGCCACTGCCATATTCTATGGCAGAAAGTGTCGACCCCGAAGAGGCATTTATTGCGTCATTGTCGAGCTGTCATATGTTATTTTTCTTATCTATTGCGGCAAAAAATAAGTTTATAGTTGATAGCTATCAAGATGATGCCGTTGGTTTGATGCAGCGCGCTAGTGATGGGCGTATGTCGATGACTCAAGTAACTTTAAAACCATGTGTGAAGTTTGCCGAAAATGAGCAACCTAGTGCAGAGCAATTAGAAGAAATGCATCATCAGGCTCATGAGTTATGTTTTATCGCCAATTCGGTGAAAACACATATTGTGATTGAAATTGTTGGTGCTTAATTAAATTGTAAGAATACCCAGAGCGTTAAAACTGCAATATCGTTGCTATTGTTTCGCACAATGGCAACAAAACACGAATTTTCATAAACTAACTGCGTTTTTATTTTTTACTTACCAAAATAAATTTAATTTCCCCTTACAATTCAGATTGTTAATTTATGAAAAAAATTTAATTTTTATCAGTTAAAGTTGCTGTTCAGTTGCGGTTAGGGTGCTCATCTTTGAAAAAAACACTATTATCAGCATAGTTTATCGAGTTGTGTCATTTTTATAACTATTAACCATTTGATTTATATGGTTTTATAGGTTTACGCATAAATCTTGTTGCTAAACTGCAACAGAATAGTCCTTCTAAATTCCACGAAAACATCAAAATACAATGTAACTCAATGATTTTTAATGGTAATAAATTGTTGGCACCGAAGTTGTAATACTCTAGTTGTCTTGAACGAAACGGTGATTATCACTTAAGTTCACAACCATAAACTTTGAAGGAATATTTATTATGAACACATTAAATAAAACATTAGCACTTATCGCATTAGCTTCTTCATCAGCAGCATTTGCAGGTACTGACTTTGACACCTTAGATGTTGATGGTAGCGGCACGATCAGCCAAAGCGAAGCGGCAGTTGATGCAAAATTAATGAGCCAGTTTGCTGAGTTAGATACTGATGGTAATGGTGAGCTTTCAAAAGCTGAGTTTTCTGAAGCGTAATCGCTTATTTTCATACAAGGATCTTTGCAAAGGACCTGCGCATTTGATTAAGCAAGCACACTAAATTTTGGAAGGAAGATAATTATGAACACACTAAATAAAACCTTAGCACTTATCGCGTTGGCATCATCATCAGCTGCTTTTGCAGCAACTGACTTCGATACTCTTGATGTTGATGGCAATGGTGTAATCAGCCAACAAGAAGCATCTGCTGATGCGACTATTTCAGCTAAGTTTGCTGAGCTTGATACTGACCAAAACGGTGAGTTATCAAAAGAAGAATTTTCAAAAGCGTAATTTCAGTTTCCACAAACAGGGATCTCTGAAAAGGATTTCTTTCTTTTAAATTATTAGGAATAACACTATGAAACATATTAATACAGCACTTGCTATTTTTGCCTTAGCGGCTTCATCAACTGCGTTTGCAGCAGTTAGTTTTGACACATTTGATACTGATGGAGACGGCGTGATTAGCCAAAAAGAAGCCTCTGTGAATGCACAGTTAGTTGAAATTTTTGCTGACTTAGATACAGATCAAAACGGTGAGCTATCGAAAGAAGAGTTTGCCAAAGTACAATAAACTGATAGAAATAACACTCCTACAAAAAAAGCAGCTTAGTTAAGCTGCTTTTTTTGGTTAACTTGAATGGTTATAAGCTGTAGTCAAACTGCAGGGAGAATTTTCGCGGGCTGCCGTAGCGATATTGGTTATAAAAACCAATTTGGTTGTAATAAGTTTTATCAAATAAGTTATCAATATTTACGCTAACAGATATTTGTGAGTTAATTTGATAACTACTCATAAGGCTTGCGATGCCATAACTTGATTGCTCTACTTCAACTTGACCGTGAACTGGGTTTTTTACTTCATCATAGCTGCGACTTTGCCAGCGATAACCGCCACCGACTTTCAACCCTGTTAACAGGTGATCTAATTTATAAGTGGTAAATAACTTAAATTGATTTTTTGGGTTTGTGGTATTGAGGATGTCACCTTCGGGCGTTTCACCTTCGCTATAAGTGTAGCCAAAATAGCCATTCCAACTATCAGTAAATGCACCATTAAGTTCAAACTCAAGCCCTTGGGTGACCGTACCATCAATTGGTTGATAAATTGCCTGAAGAGTGTCTGGAATTGTTTCGCCAGTGTATTCGCCCACATTGTCTTGCTGAATTTCAAAACCCGATAGTGCAATGTCTAAACGCTCGTCCAATAATGAGGCCTTGATACCTAGCTCATAATTTTGACCTTGAATTGGGTCAAGGTAATTACCATTTTTATCGACGCGGCTTTGCGGGGTAAATATATCGGTGTAGTTAGCATAAAGTGCCCAATTATCTGCCAAGCTATAAGTAGCACCTAAATAATTGGTCAGCTCGTTATCTAATTTATAATCATGTTGGCTGCCAAAGTTATCTTGATTTGTTTGCCATTGATTTAATCGGCTTCCTAAAACCAATGAGAGTGAATTTGTTAGATTAAGTTGTGAAGCAAAGTACAAAGCATTTTGCTCTGTTGTGCCATAAGAGCCAAAGGCGGGTGTAGCTTGCCAAGTTGGTTTTGGGTAGTCATAGTTTGGGGCTGTAAAATCGCCGATGATTTCTGCCTCTTCTTGCCCCGGGAAGTAGGGGGTTGTAAAGTCTTGCTCTTGGCTATTGTAACCAAACATGACTTGGTGGCTTTGATCTAACCAGTTAAATCTACCGGTAAGCTCTATCTCGTAGGTGCGCTGAATCCGCTTGGCATCAATATAATTTACTGAACCGGGCATCATGCCTATATTCGTTTGTGAGTCAGGGTTACCTGTCGCCCAAAAAACATCGTAATGTAGGTCATTATTACCATATATGTAGCTCGCGCTTAGCTGCCAATTAGCATTGAAGTAATGCTCAATACTCATAAAGCTATTGAGGGCATCAGTTGTTGAAGATGACCAATTTGGCGCTGTTGAAGTTTCTCGGTCATAGTTAGTACGGCTGCCATCGCTATAAAAAATAGGTAAACCGCCAGACATCGTGCCTTTAGGCGTTGTTTTTTGGTTATCAATAGCCACCGTTAATAGCGTGTTATCGGTTAAATCAGCTTCAACAATACCGTATAACGTGGTTTTATCTTGGCTGAACCTGTCTTGATATGATTGCTGATCTTGATAGGCGAGTACGGCACGCGCACGCACTGTTTCACTGCTATTTAAACTACCCGATGCATCAACCACACCACGATAGTTTTGCCAAGAACCAACCGTTGCAGAAATATTTACTTGGTTATGCACAGTAGGGCGCTTACGTATTAAGTTAATTGCTGCTGATGGATTACCTGCCCCCAGCATTAACCCTGTGGCACCACGGACAACTTCAATTCGCTCATAAATAGCAGTATCTGTTAAGTTATCGCCGTAATTAAATCGGGTATCATAAGTAGTTGCTATACCATCATATAAAATACTGGTAACGCTAATCCCTCGGGCTGAAATTGAATATTTACCGTTGTCGGCTTCTCTGGCGTTGATGCCGGTTACGCTGGTGATGGCTTCAATAGCGCTATTTAATTGTTGATCGGCCATAAATTCACTGGTGATAGCGATAACCGATTGCGGAGTTTGCAAGTGGCTGAGATCAAGCCCTGTTGCTGAGTTCATTGCACTGACTTTGTAGCCGCTATCTTGCTGGCCCACGATGGTTAGTTTTTCAATGTCGTTTTTAGCTTCGGCATTGGCATTAGCCGAGAGTCCACACACAAGAATACCAATAACACTGCAATATGTAACACAAAGAGGGGTGTTTAAAGTTGGGTGTATCATTTGAAGAAATCCATTTATATTAAAAAATGTGAAATTAACTTCTCACAGAAAGAGAAAACGCTTGATTATCAAACAGCGTGAGAGTAATGGATTTGGGTACGCAAGTAAATGCTTTTGAGATTGATTTTCATTTGCATGTATTGGAGGTGGAAATTCACCTTTCGATACAGTTGCTTTGTGTCGAAAGGTGAGGAGTAATTTAGAGAAAGATAGCGCTAACTTGGAACAGTTTTTCAACTACGTTGATATGCTTTTTATCGATCAAGAACATAATGACGTGATCGCCTGAGTGAATTATCGTGTCGTCGTGGGCAATGAGTACATCATCATTACGGACAATCGCGCCAATCGTGGTACCTGCAGGCAGCTTAATATCAGCAATTGCACGGCCGACAACTTTAGAGGTATGTTCGTCGCCATGGGCCACCGCCTCAATGGCTTCTGCTGCGCCTTTACGTAATGAATACACATTAACAATATCACCGCGGCGAACATGGGTAAGCAGGGCGGAAATCGTGGCTTGCTGTGGTGAAATGGCAATATCAATTTCGCCACCTTGCACTAAATCAACATATGCGCCGCGCTGAATAAGCACCATGGTTTTTTGCGCACCCATGCGTTTAGCGAGCATGGCTGACATAATATTAGCTTCATCATCATTGGTTACCGCGATGAATACATCAACTTGTTCGATGTGTTCTTCTGATAACAACTCCTGATCTGACGCATCACCACAAAACACCACTGTATTATCAAGCATTTCTGATAACTGCTCAGCACGTTCTTTATTTCGTTCAAGCAATTTTACGCTATGATTCTTTTCCAGAGAGCGAGCAAGCCCAGCACCAATATTACCGCCACCAGCAATCATAATTTTTTTGTATGAACGCTCTAATTTCTGTAGTTCATTCATTACTGCACGAATATGTTTGGTGGCAGCGAGGAAGAACACTTCATCATCCGCTTCAATTACTGTAGTACCCAGTGGTTTGATTGCTTTACCTTGGCGGTAAATCGCGGCAACACGAGTTTCAACATTAGGAATATGCTCTTTTAATGCTGACAATGCATAACCGACTAACAATCCGCCGTAGTAAGCCTTTACCGCAACCAGCGAGAGCATGCCATCGCCAAACTCTAAAACTTGTAACGCACCAGGATAATCAATCAAGCGACGAATATACTTAGTCACTAGTTGCTCTGGAGCAATATAGTGGTCAACAGGTAAATCATCGTTTTGAAAGAGCTTTTCGCGGTACTTTAAGTATTGCTCAGAACGGATCCGAGCAATTTTAGTCGGCGTATTAAAAATACTATACGCGACTTGGCAAGCGACCATGTTCACTTCATCTGAACTGGTTACTGCGATGATCATATCGGCGTCTTCCGCACCGGCGCGGCGTAATACATCAGGGTGGGCACTATGACCTGTAACACCCTGTAGATCGTATTTATCTTGTAACTCACGTAATCGGTTGCCATCAATATCAACAACCGTGATTTCGTTTTGTTCACCTACCAGATTTTCAGCGAGTGTACCGCCTACTTGTCCTGCACCGAGTATGATTATTTTCATGGTTTACTAAAAGCTTCTTATGAGTGTGTTTTTATAAGCTTGGCATAATAAAATCCGTCACTCTCACCAGGCAGTAACTGCAGCCCAGGGTTGCTTGGGGTATCGTTATCATGTAGCGGGATATGTTCAACATCGTTATTATTTGCTAAAAATTTAGCGACTTGCTGTTGGTTCTCTTGTGGTAATACTGAGCAGGTTGCATAAATTAGCGTGCCACCTGGTTTCAATAATGGCCAAATGCTATTGAGAATATCGCCTTGGAGTGTCGCCAGATCATTGATATCTGATGCACGACGTAGCCATTTGATATCTGGGTGACGACGAATTACACCCGTTGCAGAGCAAGGAACGTCTAATAGAATACGGTCAAACTGTTGCTCATCCCACCATTTGTGTGGCTGCGAAGCATCGGCACATTGTAAATCAGCGCCTAAGCCAATTCTTTCAAGGTTTTGCTTTACACGTTCAAGGCGGGTTGCATCGCTATCAAGTGCCAGTACATCAGCATCTGCGAGTTCTAGAATGTGACAGGTTTTACCACCGGGTGCTGCGCAGGCATCTAAAATATGCTCGTCAGCTTTTGGATCTAATAAGCGTGCCGCAAGCTGTGCTGCTGCATCTTGTACTGAACATGCGCCGGTGTCGAATTCAGGCAACGAAAACACATCGCGCGGTTTATCCAGCTTAATACCATCAGGGAAATCAGGATTGAGTGTATGTTCAATGTCATTAGCAGTGAGCATTTCGCTATATTCAGCGGTGCTATATTGCGCTTGGTTAACACGCAACCACATTGGTGCTTGCTGCTGGTTCGCTTCTAGTAGAGCTTGCCAAGAGTCAGGGTAAGCTTCAGTTACTTGTTTGATAAACCAGTTTGGGTGGTTGTATAAACACACTGGTATTTGCTTGGCTTTTTCTTCCAGCTCTACTTGCTGGCGCTGAAAGCTGCGTAAAATAGCGTTGATCAAGCCTTTTAAACCCAATGCGCGCAGTTGTTCTAATGCATTAACCGTTTCGCTAATGGCTGCATGCGGTGGAACCCGCATATGTTGTAGTTGGTAAATGCCCACATACAGTAAAAACTGGAATATACGGCGCTTACCTTTAAGTGGCTGCTCAACTAAATGTTGACAATAATTTTCTAAACTTGGTAAATAACGCAGTACGCCGTAACAAATTTGCTGTAATAACGCTTTATCTTTAGGTGGTAAACCTTGGCTGGCAAAAGGCAGCTCTTGATTTAATGAGGCGCCTTTATCAACCACGTTATATAAAGTTTCGGCGGCAAGCGCCCTGACATTACTCATTGTGTTCGCCTATTCGTGTGCCAGGAGTTACCCAGTCTGCTCGACCATTTAAAAAGTCAGTAATGGCCATTGGCTTTTTACCTTGTGGTTGTACTTGAGTGATATTAAGTGCGTTAGTACCACAGGCAATCACAATGCCGTGTTTATCGCTTTGTAATACCGTGCCTGCCGTGCCTTGCTGGTCAACAACATTAGCTTGATAAACTTTTACAGTGTGTTCACCCATTTGGGTAAAACAGACCGGCCATGGATTGAATGAGCGGATATTACGCTCTATTTGCGCTGCGTCCATCGACCAATCAATATTTGCTTCGTCTTTAGATAGCTTTTTAGCGTAATTGGCAAGCTCGTCATTTTGTACTTGCGGGGTAATTTCGCCATTAGCTAACTTAGTAATGGTGTCTATTAGTGCGCTTGGGCCTAAATCGGCAAGCTTAGCGTATAAACTTGCACTTGTTTCAGTGGCGGTAATAGGGCAGCGGCTAATATGCAGCATGTCGCCGGTATCTAGGCCTTCATCCATTTGCATTATGGTGACGCCAGTCTCTTCATCGCCCGCCCAGATAGCGCGTTGAATCGGCGCGGCACCGCGCCAGCGCGGTAAAATTGAGCCGTGTACATTTAAACAACCAAGCCGTGGCGCCTCTAAAATTGCTTTTGGTAACAGTAATCCATAAGCGACCACGATCATAAGGTCAGCATTTAAGCTGCTTAGTTCAGCCAGAGCGTCGTCACTTTTTAATGAGGCAGGTTGAAACACTGCTAACTCATTGGCCAGTGCTAGCTCTTTCACTTCACTGGCTTTGAGTTTTTTACCGCGCCCTGCTGGACGGTCGGGTTGGCTATAAACGCCAACAATTTGATGCTCTGAGTCGATAAGAGCTTGTAAATGGCGCGCAGCAAAGTCTGGCGTACCGGCAAAAATAATGCGTAATGGTTGTGTCACTGAACTTCCTAATTATTACTAAGGTATTATTGCGCTGCTAACTTAGCTTCTTTTTCAAGTTTTTTACGAATACGCTGGCGCTTTAACGGTGATAAGTAATCGATAAATAGTTTACCCTGTAAATGGTCAAGCTCATGCTGGATGCAAATTGCTAATAGCTCATCAGCATCTAAACTAAACTCTTCGCCATTTTCGTTTAATGCGGTCACTGTTACAGTTTCTGCGCGGTCAACTTTTGCATAAGAGTGTGGCACAGATAAACAGCCTTCTTCACTTACCGTGGTGCCATCTTGTTTAGTGATTGTCGGGTTGATCAATACTAACGGTTCATCACGTTCTTCTGATACGTCAATGACCACAATACGTTGATGAATATCGACTTGAGTCGCAGCTAATCCAATGCCGTTTTCATCATACATAGTTTCCAGCATGTCTTTTACAATTTGGCGAATTTGGTCGTCAACTTGCACCACTTCTTTTGCTATTGTACGTAAACGCTCATCTGGAAATCTTAAAACTTCTAACCTAGCCATAGTAACCTTTTTCACTTGTGCTTAATTTAGGGTATTGTATGCTCTTATTTTAGCCATTCGCGTTCACCTTTAACAGGTTTTGGTTGATAATAATGAAAAAACACCACAAGGAAGCTCAATGAAATACCCATTACTCGCGGCAATGTTGGCATTAAGTGCTACTTTCCCATCGTTAGCAGATGTATTAACTATAAAAAAAGATGCGCCTAAACAATACGTTGTGAAAAAGGGCGATACACTTTGGGATATTTCAGGGGTTTATTTGCAAGAGCCTTGGCAGTGGCCGGAACTTTGGCAAATGAATCCACAAATTAATAATCCACACCTAATTTACCCAGGGGATGCACTGTCTTTAATCTATGATGAGCACGGTAATCCACGTTTGGTGATTAATCAGGGTTATAAAAAGCTTTCTCCACATGGTCGAATTGTACAAAAAGGTAAAAATGCGATCCCTACTTTACCTCTTGAGCTGCTGCGTCCTTACCTAATCTATGAGCAAGCACTAAATGCTGATGACATTGCCGATAAACCTTATATTTTAGGAGCCAATGTCAACACTAAAATGAATACCGAAGGCCATATAGTTTATGTTAAAGGTGAGCTGAAATTACACGAGTCATACGCTATTTACCGCAAGGGCGAAGCATATGTTGATCCGCAAACAAACGAAGTGTTGGCTAATAAAGCACAATTAGTGGCGGTGGGTCGTGTATTTAGAAAAGGTGATATTGCCAATGGTGTACCTGCTTCAGTTAAAATTGAACAGGTAAAGAGAGAGATCAAAGCGGGTGATTTTTTAATGCCTGCGATAGAAGGTCAGCTATTACCTGCGTATTTTAATATTCACCGTCCTGAGCAGCCAGTGCAAGGTGAAATCATCGCATCAGTGAGTGGATTACGAGAATTCAGCACAATGGATATTGTAGTGCTAAACTTAGGGTCAGAGCAGCAAATTAAAGAAGGCCACATTTTATATATTGAGCGTCAATCACCGACTGTTTTTGATGGTCGTAATGGCCCACGCTACAAAGAAGATTCAAATAGCCTTGAAAAGTTAGTAACAAACGCCAACGAATTTTTTGGCGTAGAGGCAGATGCCGACACGACTGTGTGGCATATGCCAAAAGAACAGGTCGGTCAGCTAATGGTGTTTAAAGTTTATAAAAACGTTAGTTATGCCTTAATCGTAAAAAACCAGCACCCAATCCGAGTCGGTGATTTTGCAGTTATAAATTAATTCAGGTTTGAGTGCTCTAAGGAGGGAGCATGAAAGATTCATCAGGCAAGCTAACCCATTGGCTTGCCTTTTATTTATGTAAAGGCTTAGGTGTTAAAACCTTATTGGCATTGGCACAAAAACTGCCATTAGATGATTTGTTTGAGCTGACTCATGAGCAGCTTACCGGTCATGGTTTAAGCCCGCAGGTCGCCACTAATTTACTGGCAACCGATTGGCAGCAAGTTGACTATTATCAACAGATAATTGTTAACTCACAGATAACCGCAATTGATTACTTCGATCCTCACTATCCACCATTATTAAAAGAAATTGCTAGCGCGCCTTTATTGCTATTTTGCCGAGGCAATTTAGAGTTATTGACCAGTCCGCAAATCGCTATTGTTGGAAGCCGCAATGCCACGCCAATCGGTTTAGAGATCGCCGCTGAATTTGCTCATCAACTCACTTTGGCAGGATTAACGGTAACTTCCGGAATGGCGCTTGGTATTGATGGTGCTGCCCACAAAGGAGCGCTGGCGGGCAATGGTAAAACCATTGCAGTGCTTGGTACTGGAGTGGATGTTTATTATCCTAAACGGCATAAGTTACTCACCGATCAAGTATCCGAACGGGGGATGTTGGTGAGCGAGTTTTTACCCGGTACAGCCGCTAATGCTAATAACTTCCCAAGACGTAATCGTATAATATCTGGTTTGTCATTAGGTGTGTTGATTGTCGAGGCTGAAATAAAAAGCGGTTCGCTTATCACCGTGCGGTATGCGCTGGAGCAAAACAAAGAAGTTTTTGCAGTGCCTGGTTCAATTAAAAATCCACTCTCTGAAGCCAGTCACTTTTTAATTAAACAAGGTGCAAAGCTGGTGGAAAATGTCAGTGATATTCTAGACGAAGTGAGCTTTTTCTGCGAAAACAGTCTATATACTATAGAAGAGGCAACGGTTGATGAACCTGCCTGCGAAATACTAAACAGTGTTGGTTTTGAAGTAACAGCTGTTGATTTAATTGCTCAGCGTAGCCAGTGGCCAATAGATAAAGTGCAAGCACGTTTACTTGATCTTGAATTGGAAGATAGAGTAGAGCGTGTATTAGATGGCTATATTAGAGTTCGATAAGCTTAGTGTGGAGGAAAGTAACATGTTCGATATCCTCATGTATCTGTTTGAAAACTACATTCACAGCGAAGCCGAAGTCTTTGTTGAGCATAATGAACTCACTGACGAATTATTACGTGCCGGCTTTAATAAGCCCGAAATATACAAAGCACTTGATTGGCTTGAGCAGCTTGCTGACTTGCAGCACAGTGATGAATTCCCTTATTTAAACCGCCTCCCACAACATGCGATACGTATTTTCACCGATAGTGAATGCCACATGCTGAGCGTAGAGTGTCGGGGCTTTTTAATGTTTGTAGAACAAGTAGGAGTGATCAACAGCGCAACGCGTGAAATGGTTATGGATCGTTTGTTCGCATTAGATAAAGCTTATATATCACTTGATGATTTAAAATGGGTGGTACTTATGGTGTTGTTTAATGTGCCAGGCTCAGAGCAAGCTTATGCACAAATGGAAGAACTTATTTTTGATGAGCCGGCAGAGGTACTACATTAAGCAAGTGCTGCGCTTGTATCTTTAATTAGTTTGGGTATATTAGGCGAAAATTAGTCAGCTGCTTAGGGAACACATGAGTAAAATCGACCAATCGCTTTTTTCTGCAAATCAACATGCCTTAGAAAAAGAATACGAAGTGTGCCCTAAATGCGGTTCAGAGCTTGTGATCCGCAACAGTAAATCAGGTCCTTTCCTTGGCTGTGCGAGTTATCCCGAATGTAATTTTATTCGCTCGCTTGCTCAACATGATACTCAACAAATCAAAGTACTTGATGATAGCCCTTGTCCAGAGTGTGGTAATCCGCTAGTAGTGAAGAATGGCCGCTATGGTATGTTTATTGGCTGTACGGGTTATCCTGAGTGTCACTATATTGCTCATGATGAGCCTGAGCCAAATGAAGAAGTTTTACCTGCTTGCCCTAAGTGTAAAAAAGGCCAGTTAGTGGCGCGTAGTAATAAATTTGGTAAAACATTTTATTCATGTAATAGCTATCCAAGTTGTAAATACACACTCAATCACAAACCAGTTAGCCATATCTGCCCCGCGTGCCAATGGCCAGTAATGATGCAAAAGCAAATGACCAATAGTGTTGTGCTACAATGCCCTCAGAAAAGTTGCTCGCATAAATTCACGGTGAGCGAATAATTACCGGCTTTAATTTTATTGTATTTGGAGATTTTCAGTGACTGATACTACCTCAGTTCCTTTAACTGCCCTTGCTGCTGTGTCGCAAGGCGGGGTTATTGTTTACCCAACCGAAGCTGTTTATGGCTTAGGCTGTGACCCCGATAATCAGCAAGCTGTGGAGCGCTTACTTGCAATAAAGCAGCGGCCCGTTGAGAAAGGCTTAATTTTAATTGCCGATAATTATGGGCAATTATTAAAGTATGTTGATGATGCAAAAATTCCGATGGATAAACGCGCTGATATTTTTTCCAGCTGGCCCGGCGCAATTACTTGGGTTATGCCAGCGGCTAAAGGTACGCCTAAATGGTTAACAGGACAATTTGATAGTATTGCTGTGCGTGTAACTAATCACCCAACAGTAAAGCGCTTATGCCAAGAATTAGGCAAACCTCTTGTGTCTACTAGTGCTAACTTATCAGGACATGATACGGTCACTAGTATTGCAATGGCTAAAAGTGAGTTTGGCGAGCTGGTGGCATTTTATGTAGATGAACCACTTGGTGGTAACACGCAGCCTAGCACTATTAAAGATGTAATGACCGGCAAAGTATTTAGAGGATAACCATGCACAGCAATTTACTCGAACAAGTAAAAACCTACCTGATGGCCTTGCAAGACACAATTTGCCAAGGTTTAGAGCAAGCTGATGGCCAAGCCAAGTTTGTAGAAGACAGTTGGCAGCGCGAAGAAGGCGGTGGTGGCCGAACTCGTGTTATTCGTGGTGGCAATGTGATCGAGCAAGGTGGGGTGAACTACTCGCATGTGTTTGGTGCTTCGATGCCGGCATCGGCAACTGCGCATCGTCCAGAACTTGCTGGTCGTAGCTTCCATGCCTGTGGTGTCTCGCTAGTGATCCACCCAAACAATCCTCATATTCCAACGAGCCACGCTAACGTACGCTTTTTCATTGCAGAAAAGCAAGGTGAGGAGCCTATTTGGTGGTTTGGTGGTGGTTTTGACTTAACGCCATTTTATCCTGAGCTTGAAGATGTTCAACATTGGCATCAAGTCGCGCATGATTTATGTGCGCCGTTTGGAGATGAGGTTTACCCTAAATATAAAAAATGGTGTGACGAGTATTTTTACCTAAAACATCGCGATGAAACGCGCGGTGTCGGCGGTTTATTCTTTGATGATTTGAATGAAGCCGGGTTTGAGCAAAGCTTTGCCTTTATGCAAGCAGTAGGCAATGGCTTTTTAGGGGCTTATTTACCTATTATTGAACGTAGAAAAGCAACCCCATTTACTGAGCAGCAACGAGACTTCCAACTTTATCGTCGTGGCCGTTATGTTGAGTTTAACTTAGTGTGGGATCGTGGCACTTTATTTGGCTTGCAAAGTGGCGGACGTACAGAATCAATATTAATGTCGATGCCGCCGCTAGTGCGTTGGGAATATAACTATACACCCGAAGAAGGCAGTGCTGAAAATAAGCTATACGCTGACTTTTTAAAACCAAGAGACTGGTTAGGGCTAGCATAGTAAGCAGGCTGCCAGTCAATATCTGGTTTATTGACTGGCAACTTTAAGTATTACATCAATTTAAAGCTTCTTACTTGCTCATCCAGTGAACGCGCTAGATTTAACAGCTCCTCACTTACTTTTTGGTTATCGTTAGCATCCACTAATGACCGCTCAGCGTTATCACTAATACCAATAACACTCCTATTTATTTCCTCTGCGGCTAAGTTTTGTTGTTCTGTCGCGTCGGCTATTTGAATATTAAGTTGATTTATTTCATTCATCTGCATAGAAATATCTTTTAAAGCTTGAGCAACATTTTTTACTTGTTGCGCTCTAGCATCAGCCTCCTCACACGATTCACCCATGGTTTTAACCGTTTGCGCCGCTTCGGATTGCAGTTTGTCGATTGTGCGACGAATTTCATCGGTGGATGCATGAGTACGAGTTGCCAATGTACGTACTTCATCAGCCACCACAGCAAAGCCCCGCCCAGCTTCACCTGCACGTGCGGCTTCAATCGCAGCATTAAGAGCTAACAAATTGGTCTGTTCAGCAATACTGCTAATCACTTCGAGTACTTTTCCTACCTCAAGTGTTTGTACTTGTAGTTGACTTACTTGCGCTGCAGCTTGGCGAACATCGTCTGCCAATTGATTAATACTGAGTTCGGTTTGTTCAGCAACATGCATACTTTGTTGTGCAAGTTCATTACTGTTTTCTGATTTTTCAGAGGCAAAGTGAGTGGTGTTTTTTACTTCATTAGAGGAGCTCTCTAGTTCGTTTATAGCAGCTGCCACGGAGTCTGTATTTTTCTTTTGCTCTAAAATAGCGCGCTCAGTAGTATCCGCTGAGGTATAAATTTTTTCTGCTGAGTGGATCAATACTTTTGATGAATGAGATACTTGAGCAATATTATCTTTAAAGGTGGCGATCATCTTATTAAAGCTGGTGGCGAGCCAACCCAGTTCATCTTCAGCGCTATCGTCAATTCGCAGGCTTAAATCTTTGTTGGTTGTAGCTAAATGCATAGCATGACCTAGCTTTTTAAGGCGTACAATAAAAATTTGTCTAAACATAATGCCCAGTAATACAAAGGCAATAATAAAAATAATAGAGAGTAATGCGGTATTTACTAGGGTGTTGTAAGTCACCGCATTATCAATATCAGCTAATGAGTAACTAATTTTAACTACGCCGAGTACATCACCTTCTTGTGCTTGATGACAGCCAAGGCAATTAGTGCCTTTATAATCGCTACTGGCAAACATAGGGCGCAGAAAAGTTATACTGCGGCTATTATTTTGCTGATCAATTAGCAATGTTTCCTTGCCTTTTAAAGCCTCGCGTTCGATATCGTTGCTCGGCGCTTGATTTTTATTGCCCGGCCCATAAAGTTTATTAACAATTGGGGAGCGAATAATATGCGCATCTTCAATATTTGGGTGCTTGCGTAGTTTTTGGCTTAATAGCTCTCTATTTGCCATGGTGCCTGTGATCATCAAAGTATTGATAGAGTCAAAGTAGTTATCAGCAAGAAGCTTAATATTTTCTGCAACAGTGTCTTGCGCAAGCGTTCGTTGTTGGCTTGAGCTACTAAGAATACTGGCAATTAACACAATAATGCCTGTTAGGGCCAATAGGGCATAAATTTTATGTTGGATTGATTTCACACGCACGACGCTTTTTCTAAATATTTGATCACGTATTATCTATATTTAAAAAAAGGCCGTTTTGACTTAGCGCAAATAACGTGCAGTTAAAGAGAAGTGCTAGTGCTGATTAATCATATGACTGGCAAGTTGTGCCAAAGATTTACGTAACCCTTCTCGTAATAAGGGATTATCAATTTCCGCGTCTAACGCTTTATTCATGCAATACATCCATTGATCTCGTAAATCTTGATCAATTGGAAAAGGCATATGGCGTTTACGCAGCATAGGGTGACCATGCTTTTCAACAAACAAGTCTGGGCCGCCTAACCACCCTGATAAAAACTCAAAAAACACTTGGCGAATACGGTCCAATGGTTGAGGATGCATATCATATAACGGTTTAGCGTATTCATCGCTGGCCATAATGTCGTAGAATCGATTCGCAAGTGCTAAAGCACCAGCTTCTCCACCCATCAGTTGATAAGGTGTTTTTTCTGGCGTTGGTGCTTGCTGTTGTTCTGGTGGTTTCGATTTTGAAAAGAATCGTTTAATCATAGTTTTATCATCATTAATTAGCAGTAAGTTACGAGGTAATGTTACTGCACAAAGAGGTTGCTCAAATATGGACAAATATGCAGTTTTTGGAAATCCTATTAAACACTCAAAATCCCCTGCGATACATCAGCAATTTGCAACCTCATTGGGCGAACAAATCGAATACAGCGCAATATTAGCACCGATTGATGGTTTTAAAAAAGCCGTGGCCGATTTTTTTGCCACAGGCGGTAAAGGAGCTAATGTTACAGTGCCATTTAAAGAGCAAGCATTTGCGCTAGTTGATGAGCGAACTGAATTGGCAACCATTGTCGGAGCAGTAAATACTATTAAGTTATTAGATGATGGGCGCTTGCTAGGTGACAACACCGATGGCATTGGTTTTGTGAACGATCTGCTTGCGAATCAGGTTACCATTAAAGATAAACGGGTCTTACTTATAGGTGCCGGAGGCGCTGCACGTGGCGTGGTTTTACCATTATTGGCACAACAGCCGAGTGAAATCATTATAGTCAATCGTACGGCAGCAAAAGCTAAGGAACTAGCTGAATTATTTGCCCAATACGGTAATGTAACTGGCTATGGTTTTGATGATTTTCCAGTAAGTGATTACTCGCTAATTGTAAACTCTACATCTAGCAGTATGCTTGGTGAATTGCCTGCGCTTGATAAAAAACACCTTGATGGCTGTGAACATGTTTATGATATGTTTTATTCACAGCAAAATACGCTGTTTATGCAATGGGCCCAGGGCTATAAGGCTAATATTAACGTACTTGATGGAAGTGGCATGCTAGTAGGGCAAGCTGCACAAGCCTATTTTGTGTGGCGCAATAATATGCCTGAAATACTCCCTGTTGTTCGGGCATTAAAAACCGGAGAGCTTGCATGAATCAAGCAATCCAATTTATCGACCGATTTGAATTTAACGTACAATCCCAGCTGTTAACGTTTTTTGCTCAAGTAAGTGGCTTAATGGTTGAATGTGTCATTGACACACACACGCTAGCATTGGCAGACCAACAAGCTGCAAAGTTACATTTTGAACAGGCGCGTTTTGACTATGAAGATATAGCCGAGCAACTAATCGAGAATGAAGAATATAACTCGGCAGGACAAACCATTGTTTCAGTGCTGAGTTAATCCTCAGCTAGATACTCATCTTTAAGCTCAACATAATTAGTTGCTGATATTTTTAAAAAACTCAGCTCTTGCTCGGTTAAAGGGCGCGCCTGCTTTACTGGACTACCCACATAGAGAAAGCCCGATTCCAAGCGCTTGTTTGGTGGGACTAATGAACCGCCACCAATTATCACATCATCTTCAACAATGGCATTATCCATTACAATCGCGCCCATGCCGACTAAAATACGATTCCCCAAACAACAGCCGTGCAACATAACCTTGTGACCAACGGTAACATCATCACCAATAATTAATGGATAACCATCTGGGTTACTTTTACTGGCACGCGTTAGATGTAACACGCTGCCGTCTTGCACGTTAGTACGTTCACCAATGCGTATATAGTTAACGTCCCCTCGTGCTGCTACTAATGGCCATACACTACTATCTTCACCTAATGTGATATCACCAACTAAAACAGCCGACTCATCTATATAAACAGACTGGTTAAAACGAGGAGTAATTCCTTTATAAGAACGGATTGCCATAAAACACCTAATAAATTAAGAATAAGTTCAATAGTAAGAGGTAAATAGTGTAGCAGTAGAGCCTATAAAATGGCCAGCTAGGATCTGTGCTGTATACTAAACTAGCACTTTTGAGCTGTTTAGCGCGTAAATTGAACGAACAGCACTTTATTTAAAGTTTTCTTTAAAAAACGCTTGCGTAAAATTCGCCGCGCCCTATAATGCGACCCCACTGAGACGGCAGACAGCAACGCTTAGCGAGGCAAGAGTTAATCAGTTAGTCGAGTAAAACTTAAGTTTAGATTTTTAAGAAAGTTTAAAATTAAGTGTTGACAAAAAAATAGGAAAGCGTAATATGCGCAGCCCTAGCGAGATAAAGTTTAACTTTAACCGCAACGTTCTTTAACAATATAAAGCAAT
>NZ_JACJFL010000016.1:0-88645 GCF_014164575.1 Pseudoalteromonas sp. SG41-1 | reverse complement strand
CAAGACAAAGGTCGATTACCAAAATTGCAGCATCAAAAGCGGGCTTAACACATTTATTTAACTTTCCCTCTTATAATCAAGACAAAGGTCGATTACCAAAATTGCAGCATCAAAAGCGGGCTTAAAACATTTATTTAACTTTCCCTCTTATAATCAAGACAAAGGTCGATTACAATACGCGCATCTAAAAGGCAGGTTGCCTTTATCTGCAAGCAACTAGAGTGGATTTTCTTCTTCATGGCAATCAAACTTGCAATCAATGGTTTTGGTCGAATTGGTCGAAATATTGTTCGCGCTCTTTATGAATCGGGCTTAAGCGACGAGATCAAAATTGTTGCGATTAATGAACTTGCTGATCCTCAAGGGATCGCTCATCTTCTTAAATATGATACGTCTCATGGCCGTTTTGCGTTTCCAGTTACTTTAGGTGAAGACACCTTATCGGTAGCGGGCGATACAATTGCTTTATTTGCAGAACAAAACCCGCGTGAATTACCTTGGCAGTTACTTGATGTTGATGTGGTTTTAGAATGTACTGGTGTGTATCACTCTCGTGAACATGCGCAATTACATCTTGATGCTGGCGCAAAGAAAGTCTTATTTTCTCAGCCCGCAGATGCGGATGTTGATGCAACGATTGTCTATGGTATCAATGATGATGAACTACTCGCTGAGCATACGATTGTCTCTAATGGATCATGTACCACAAACTGTATAGTACCGGTGATTAAAGTACTTGATGATGCCTTTGGTATAGAATCAGGGGCGATTACGACTATTCATGCGTCGATGAATGATCAGCAAGTAATTGATGCTTATCATCATGATTTACGTCGTACCCGCGCTGCGAGTCAGTCGATTATTCCCGTTGATACTAAATTAGCTCGCGGTATTGAGCGTATTTTACCAAAGTTCCATGGCCGCTTTGAAGCTATTTCGGTGCGAGTACCTACTATCAATGTTACTGCGATGGATTTGAGTGTGACTGTCAACGCCGATGTTGATTTAAAAGCGGTAAATAAGGTATTAAAAGCAGCAGCGAGAGATCGCCTAGAAGGTATTTTAAGTTATACCGAAGAGCCATTGGTCTCGGTTGATTTTAATCATGACCCACATTCTTGTATTATAGATGGCACACAGACACGAGTCAGTCATAAACGACTGATAAAGTTGTTAGTGTGGTGTGATAATGAGTGGGGGTTTGCTAATAGAATGCTCGATACAGCACGAGTGATGATGGCAGCAAGTAATTAATATAAAAGTTCAAACCTAAAAATAAAACCTATATATTTCAAGTCAGTATCGTTAACTAAGGAGAAGTCCATGTCGGTCATAAATATGGCGGATTTAGATTTAAACGGCAAACGCGTGTTAATTCGTGAAGATTTAAATGTACCAGTAAAAGCAGGTAAAGTGACCTCAGATGCACGTATTCGTGCTGCATTACCGAGTATTAAATTAGCCCTTGAAAAAGGCGCTAAAGTAATGGTTATGTCACACCTAGGCCGCCCTACGGAAGGGGAATATGATGAAGCGTTTTCTTTAGCGCCAGTTGTTGATTACCTTAATGAAGCACTTGAGCAAAATGTACGTCTTGAAAAAGATTACTTAAATGGCGTTGAAATTGCTGATAATGAAGTGGTCGTTTTTGAAAACGTACGCTTTAATGTTGGCGAAAGCAAAGATGACGAAGCGTTATCTAAAAAGCTTGCTGCATTATGTGATGTGTATGTAATGGATGCATTTGGTACCGCCCATCGTGCTCAAGCGTCTACCCATGGCGTTGGTTTATTTGCAGATGTTGCTTGTGCAGGCCCACTATTGGCGGCTGAATTAGAGGCATTAGGTAAAGCACTTGATAACCCCGCTCGTCCATTAGTGGCGATTGTGGGCGGCTCTAAAGTATCAACTAAACTAACAGTACTTGATTCACTTTCAACGATTGTTGATCAATTAGTCACTGGTGGCGGTATTGCAAATACCTTTATTGCTGCGGCAGGCTACCCGGTTGGTAAGTCATTATACGAAGCTGACCTAATTGATGAAGCAAATAAGCTAAGTGCGGCTGCTAAAAGTAATAATGGTGAAATACCAGTACCTACTGATGTGGTTGTTGGCAATGAGTTTTCAGAATCAGCCGTTGCAACATTAAAAGATGTTAGCGAAGTAACAGACACAGATATGATTTTTGATATTGGCCCAGATACAGCGAGCAAACTTGCAAAAATTATTGCTAATGCAGGTACTGTTGTATGGAATGGTCCAGTAGGTGTATTTGAATTTGACCAGTTTGGTAATGGCACCCGTGCTATTGCTCAAGCAATCGCTAATTCAAATGCGTTCTCAATAGCTGGTGGCGGTGATACGTTAGCAGCGATTGATAAATACGGCATTGCCGATAAAATTTCGTATATTTCAACTGGCGGTGGTGCTTTCCTTGAGTTTTTAGAAGGGAAAAAATTACCAGCAGTTGCTATGCTTGAACAACGCGCTAAGTAATTAGCGTTTACTCAATGTAGTTAGCAATTGTTAGTTTAGGCTGCTAACTACACTGAGTATGATCAGATATTAAATACCTCTCACCCTTATTTAATAGCTGGTTTTGTATGACGGTAAATTTGGCAAGAGCCAATACTATCGAGGTGCAGTGATTGCACCGAACTCAACTATTCCGTTCGAACTAGGTAGTTTTGCGCGTGCGCAGCTATCGACAATTTGGAGAATACCAAATGGCTTTAATCAGTATGCGACAACTTCTTGATCATGCAGCTGAACATGGTTATGGCGTACCAGCATTTAACGTTAATAACCAAGAGCAGATCCGCGCTATTATGATGGCGGCTGACAAAACTAACAGCCCAGTAATTGTACAAGGTTCAGCTGGCGCTCGTGCCTATGCTGGTGCCCCATTTATACGTCATATGATTTTAGCTGCGATTGAAGAGTGGCCACATATTCCAGTGGTAATGCATCAAGATCACGGTACCTCACCTGGCGTTTGCCAACGTTCAATTCAATTAGGTTTTTCATCAGTGATGATGGATGGCTCGTTAATGAGCGATGGTAAAACACCATCATCATATGAGTATAACGTTGATGTAACGCGTAAAACTGTTGAACTTGCACACTCTTGTGGTGTGTCTGTTGAAGGCGAGTTAGGTGTGCTAGGCTCACTTGAAACTGGCGAAGCTGGCGAAGAAGATGGCGTTGGTGCTGAAGGTAAACTAACCACAGACCAAATGCTAACCGATCCAGAAGAAGCGGCCGATTTTGTAAGTAAAACCCATGTTGATGCCTTAGCGATTGCGTGTGGTACTTCACACGGCGCGTATAAATTTACACGTCCGCCAACGGATGATATTTTGGCGATTGATCGTATTAAAGCGATCCACGCACGTATTCCTAACACTCACTTAGTTATGCACGGTTCGTCATCAGTGCCGCAAGAATGGCTTGAGATCATCAACCAATATGGTGGTGAGATCCCAGAAACCTATGGTGTGCCAGTTGAGCAGATCGTTGAGGGAATTAAGTTTGGTGTGCGTAAAGTAAATATCGATACAGACTTACGATTAGCATCTACAGGGGCTATTCGTCGCCATCTTGCGCTTAATCCAGCAAACTTTGATCCACGTAAGTATTTAGCTGAAGCGACAAAAGCAATGACTGAGATCTGTGTTGCACGTTATGAGTCATTTGGTACAGCGGGTCAAGCAGGTAAGATCAAACCAATCTCACTTGATGAGATGCACCTTAAATATTTAACGGGTGAATTAGATCCGAAAATTAAATAATTTAATTTATTAAGTTATAAAACAGCCAGTAGTGTTAAAGCTACTGGCTTTTTTATGCCTGATCGTAAAAGATCATTATTTTACCAAGCAGGGGCTTTGGGATCATTGCTTTACTAACTGTGCTTTGTTGGGATCAGATTTTTACTAAGGATCAGCTTGATTGGCAGAGGTTTTGTTATAAAAATAGCCATTTCAAAGCTTTGTTGTATAAATGATCAACAACTTATGGCTTTGGCTAGGTAAAACACTGATCCCAGATCTAACTCGGTTGGTAAACGAATGATCCCTGAAATGAAACTTGGTAGGATTTTGATCTCTGTTAATGATCGCCGATGTTAATAGGCGTTTTAATTGAGTTAGAGTGTGAAGATGCTTTCGTGGCTTACATCGTGATACTGTATAGTTGATTATTGAAAGGGGAATTTAATACAAAGTAGTAATGTAGCAATTATAAAGTATGATTTTTAAATGTGAAATTTGATAATGTATGCTAATTTTGTACCTTAAACGGGTTTATTTTGCATTTTTTACCCCGCATTTCGATTTACACGTTACACTTTCATAAAAATGTCATACTTAGTCATAATAATGAAAACTAGTTCGATAACGAAAGAGATAAATTGGAATGTCACGTAAAGTACTTGTCGTCGATGACGAAGCACCGATCAGAGAGATGCTGGTTTTTGTATTAGAGCAAAATGGTTTTCAAGCAATTGAAGCGGAAGATTACGATTCAGCCATTGCAGCGATGGTAGAGCCTTATCCAGATATGGTGTTATTAGATTGGATGCTACCAGGTGGTAGTGGAATTCAAATTGCTAAAAAGTTTAAGCAAAGTGAATATACTCGCCAAATTCCTATTATTATGCTGACTGCTCGCGGCGAAGAAGAAGATAAAGTTCGCGGTCTTGAAGTCGGTGCTGATGATTATGTTACTAAACCATTTTCACCAAAAGAATTAATGGCGCGTATTAAAGCCGTTATTCGTCGTGTGTCGCCTACTTCATTGGAAGAAGCGATTGATGTACATGGTTTACGTCTTGATCCTATTTCACACCGTGTTACCTCTGAAGGTAGCGAGTTGGATATGGGACCGACAGAATTTCGCTTATTGCATTTCTTTATGACTCATCCTGAACGTGTTTATAGCCGTGAACAGCTACTAGATAACGTATGGGGGACTAATGTCTATGTTGAAGATAGAACCGTAGACGTGCATATTCGTCGCTTACGCAAAGCGATTGCACCGCTTGGTCATGACCGTTTAGTACAAACTGTACGTGGTGCAGGCTATCGTTTTTCCAGTAAATTATAAGAGTCATGGAGATGACCAAGCCAATAACTAATTTTGGCTTAAATTTACTTACTCTAAGGTAAAGTGAGTGTATGTATCGAGTTGTTAATAAGCAGGCGTTAGCAAAGCGTCTGTTTATCTATTTCCTACCTTTATTATTAATTGGCGTGCTTATTGGTGCGCCATTTTTGCTTTTATTTTTAGGATCTTTTTCACTGCTTGTTTGGCATTATCATCAACTCTATCGGCTCAGTGATTGGCTATTGAATCAACGTAGTTTTAATCCACCTGAAGGCGAGGGGGCATGGGAGCAAGTATTTGAAGGGATCTACCATTTACAACATCGCAACCGTAAAAAACGTAATGAATTAGCTGATTTGATCCGTCGTTTTCGCGATGGCGCAGAAGCAGTGCCTGATGCGGTTATTGTTCTACAACGTGATTTAAGTATTGTTTGGTGTAATCAACTAGCTTTAAAAGTGCTTGGATTACAGTGGCCAGCGGATCATGGTCAACGGCTTGACAACCTTATTCGCGATCCTAAATTTGCGAAATATATGCAAACGGAATTGTTTGATGAAGCATTAGAACTTGAAAGTGGTCACAGTGTTGAGCAAGTTTTAGAGTTTCGGGTAATGCCATATGCCAGCTCACAATTAATGGTTGTTGTGCGTGATGTCACGCGACTGAAGCAACTTGAGCAAATGCGCAAAGACTTTGTGGCCAATGTATCTCATGAGCTACGTACGCCATTAACCGTTGTTACAGGTTACTTAGAAATGTTTGATGGCGATATGGTGCCACCACCGGCAATGTGGAATAAAGCACAAGGTACTATGCTTGAACAGTGTAAACGCATGGATAGCTTGGTAAATCAGCTATTGTCGTTATCACGTATTGAAGGCGCTCGACGTCAAGATAATGATAAAGCGATCAATGTACCGCAGTTACTTAGCTATATTAGGACTGAAGCACAATCATTGAATCAAGACAAAGGGCATGAGTTGATATTTGATATTGATGCTAACGTCGATATAAAAGGCGCTGAAGAGGAGCTGCGCAGTGCCTTCTCTAATTTAGTGTTTAATGCCATTCATTACACCAAGGCGGGCGGTAAAATAACCGTAAGCTGGCAGCTAAAAGATAATCAAGCGTACTTTTCAGTGGTTGATAATGGCGATGGTATTGCACCAGAGCATATTAATCGTTTAACTGAGCGTTTTTATCGGGTTGATAAAGCGCGTAGTCGTACAACCGGTGGCTCAGGGCTGGGTTTAGCCATCACCAAACATGTATTAACTCGTCACGATAGCCAATTGATAATTAAAAGTAAATTAGGCGAAGGATCATGTTTTTCGTTTGCTTTTAGTCGTGAAAAAACAGTGCTATTAAATAATTGAGCCAAAAAGCCCAAAGTCATAAAAGTGTCATTTTAGAGTAATCTAACTGTCATCTATTCTCTTTAGAGTAGACGACAGTTAAGAAATAGACGAACAAAATCGGAGCAACCTAATGAGATTTAAAAACCTAGTAGCCGCAATGGGTGTGGCAGTAACAACATTTGTATCTGCACAAGCAATGGCAGTAGATACAGTTATTCCTGAGTATCAAAAAACCAGTGGTATTTCAGGTAATTTTTCATCTGTGGGCTCTGATACTTTAGCCAACATGATGACCTTTTGGGCTGAAGAATATAAACGTATTTACCCAAATGTGAACATCCAAATTCAAGCGGCTGGTTCATCTACTGCGCCACCGGCATTGACAGAAGGCACAGCAAACTTTGGCCCGATGAGCCGCAGAATGAAATCAAAAGAAATCGAAGCGTTTGAAAAACGTTACGGTTATAAACCTACTGAAGTACGTGTAGCGATTGATGCATTGGCAGTATTTGTTCATAAAGACAATCCAATTGAAGGTTTACGTATCGACCAAATCGATGCGATTTTCTCTTCAACTCGTAAATGTGGTGCTGATGCAGATGTGACTCGTTGGAGTGATGTAGGTTTAACGGGGAATTGGGCTGCAAAAGACATTCAGCTTTATGGCCGTAATTCTGTATCTGGTACTTACGGATACTTTAAAAACAAAGCGCTATGTAAAGGTGACTTCCGTAACAACGTGAACGAGCAACCAGGTTCAGCATCGGTAGTGCAATCAATTTCTTCATCAGTGAATGCAATTGGTTACTCAGGTATCGGTTATAAAACATCAGGCGTACGTACTGTACCACTGGCGAAAAAAGGCGATAACTTTGTTGATGCAACACTTGAAAATGTAGCAACAGGTAAATACCCACTGTCGCGCTTTTTATATGTTTATGTGAATAAACACCCGAATAAACCGCTTGCACCTATTGAAGCAGAGTTCTTAAAAATGGTGTTATCACAAGATGGCCAAAAAATTGTAGAGAAAGATGGTTATGTACCACTTTCTGGCAAGATGGCAATGGGCGAACTTAAGAAGCTAGGTCTTCTTTAAACTTAACGCCAACTATGAATTAATAAAAAACCGCGCAATGTAAATTGCGCGGTTTTTTTATATCAACTAAGTTCAGGTTAGTTAAATAGTTTCTTTTTGAGCTGTTGATGGGCATTTAAAACGCGTTTACGTTTACTTAAACCTTGGCGCTTAAAGCTCTGAATTGGCATTACGCTAGATTGCTCTTGCCCCAATGTAGGGATTGTAAAGTTAGCAACATCATCATTCGGTAATGCTATTTCTTGCTCATGTACACGTAAGGCTGCAAGGGTGTCGTTATTATCAACTTCACTCGGGCAAATAAATATGCCCATTTTACGTAATTTAACCCCTAAGCCTATGCTACTTGAATATCGTACAATTGGGGCTGCTAAGATCAATCCAACTAAAATCGGCGATAACCACCAAAAGAATACAGGCGTAAAGTAATAAGCAATACCGCCCCAAGCTAAGGCGATTAAGGTTGATAGTAATGTGTAACCTATCGCTTCTTGCCACGGAACCATGCGGCCTGATCGAGGCTGGGCGTCCCACGTTACTTTTTTACCTAAAAATACACACACCACAAAGTAGCTATGAAAAACCATCATCAGCGGGGCGATAATAATAGCAAACACGGTTTCAATGATTGAGCCTAAAATTAATTTAAATGAGCCGCCAAATTGTTTATTACGATGGATCAGTGTGACAATAATCCCCATTAATTTCGGTAATAATAACAACACAATTGTGACAAAAAGCAACGAGTTAATTAATTCTGTTTTTGCTATTTGCCAAGTCGGAAATAATTGATACGCCTGATTAAAATAGACATTACTGTTTAGTGCACGGGTGACCGCATCTATGGTACTTAGCACTAACATTGATAACCAAATTAATGATGAAATATATGCCGTTGCACCTAATAAAAAGTGCAGCTTGCTGATTATTTTTAAACCCGACGCAGGTAACAAACCTAAATGTTGAATGTTGCCTTGCACCCAACGCCTGTCGCGAATAGCGTAATCTAAAATATTACTCGGTACTTCTTCGTAGCTACCTTGTATATCACTGAGTAATAATACATCCCAGCCAGAACGATGCAGTAATGATGCTTCGACAAAGTCATGACTTAAAATTTCGCCGCCGAAAGGGGCATTACCTTTGAGCACCGGTAAACCGCAGCAATCAATAAACGCTTTAACCCGAATGACGGCATTGTGGCCCCAGTAATTAGCGTGATTAGTCTGCCAAAAAGCTGAACCGGTTGCTAGCATTGGACTATAAAGTACTGACGCAAACTGTAGAAAGCGACCAAAGAAGGTATCTTGCCTAACAGGGATCGGAATCGTTTGAATAAGCCCAGCTTGTGGATTGTTGATCATGCTGCTGGTGAGCTCAAGCATACACTGACCCGTCATGATGCTATCTGCATCAAGTACAATCATGTGCTCGTATTTACTGCCCCAACGCTCGCAAAAGTCAGTTAAGTTACCTACTTTACGGTGTTTGTTATCTTCACGGCGGCGGTAAAAAGTTTGTTTGGCAAAATCACCTAGGCGTTCGGTCAAGGCATGCCACGCTTTTAGCTCATTGTTAGCTATTTCTTTATCTTGTGTATCACTTAATAAGTAGAAATCAAAATGCGCAAATTGGCCTGTTTTTATCAGTGAACGTAAGCTCACTTCAAAACCTGCGATAACTCGCTGCGTATCTTCATTGTAGATAGGCATAACGACAGCAGTTCTGGTTTTACTCAATGCTTGCTGATCAATTTCGATTGCTTTTTGGCGCGTCAGTGTCAGCGGGTCAATTCTAAATAATTGTAAAATAAATCCCATACAGCCACTGCAAAATGCGGTCACAATCCAAGTGAAGGTAATTGAAAACAGCGCAAGTAATGCATACTCAAGCGGGGTCATGCCATTTGAATTTAAAATATCAAACATGATCCACATACCATAAGCTGAGATGGCTAACACTAACAGTGAAAAAAGCCATACACGAGTCTTTTTAAAAGGCATTGTACTGTTACTCGACGTCATTTGGATACCAGACATAACTCCATACCTCGCTAACTTCTTTGTCACGTAGTGTTAATGATAAGCGCATGTCTACAGGCTTACCGCCCTCTGGCGCGACTTTAAAAGCAACACGCCATCCTTCATTATTTGGTAATTGTTGAACTGTTTTATCGCTTATTTCACCTGAATTTAGGGTCAAATTAGCAAGCAATTTTAGTTTGGCTGACAAGTTGTTAATATTGTCACCAGTGAAGTCAACCGTAAATTGGCGATGACTATTTGGTGGTGGATTTTCTTCACCGGGTAATGCAGCACTGCCAATGCGAGTGCGTAAAACTCGGGCTTTATCTTGGCTTGCAAGCGCCGCGTTAAATGTTGACAATTTATAACTAAAACTAAGTGTTTCACCTGCTTTAAGTGGTTGCTCTGGTACCCAATAGCTAACGATATTGTCATTGGTCTCGGTATCAGTCGGTATTTCTACTAACTCAACTCGACCATTTCCCCATTGTCCTTGTGGTTCAATCCACAGGCTTGGGCGGGCATGATAATGTGCCTCAGTATCGAGATAGTTATTAAACTCACGGTCGCGCTGTGCTAGTCCAAAACCTTTTGGATTGTCATAACCAAATGACGTTACACTAAGCTGTTTAGGGTTATTTAGCGGACGCCACACCCATTTATTGTCTTGTGATTGCATTAGTAAACCATCAGAGTCATGTACTTCTGGTCGGTAATCATCAAAGAATTTAGTGCTATTTTCGCCGTGGTAAAACATGCTTGTAAGCGGTGCTATACCTAGTTTTTTGATATCTTTGCGGGCGAATATTTGCATTTTAGTTGTTACTTCAGTTGCTGTTGATGGACTGATCTCAAAACGATATGCGCCAGTAACAGAAGGACTATCAAGTAATGCATATAGCACAATATGTGTGTCTTCAGGTTTTGGCTTAACTAACCAAAACTCTTTAAATACTGGAAACTCTTCACCAGAGCTGAGTGCTGTATCAATCGCTAGGCCACGTGCTGAAATACCATACACTTGATCAGGGCCCACTATGCGAAAATATGAAGCGCCTTGAAATACAGCAACTTCATCTTTGTAGTCGTTATTGTTTAGAGGAAAGTGTAATCTAAAACCGGCATGCCCCAACTGAGTGGTGCCTAAAGCCGCGGTAATTTCCTGCTCAAGTGGTGCTGCGGTGCCATCATAGCGGTAGTAATCAGTTTTAAATGGTAGATTTTTTACCTTTGCATCAGCATCAACTGTGTTAATCGCGATAGGGTTTTTATAGAGAAAACCTGGATGGAATAACTGTACCTCATATAAACTTTCATCTTTCCAGATCGCATGATCTTGACGAAAACGAATCGCTCGATAGTCCTGATAATTAATATTATTTAACGCATCAACAGCAATTACGGGAGCTGCTACGTAGTCTTTGGCAGCCAGTTGTTTGGCTCTAGCTGTTACCACCGCAAATAATTTTTCAGAAGGGATTGTAAGCAAAGTTGGCTGTGTAGTTGGTACAGCATCAGCAGTATCCGCATCAGATTTTGTTATTGGTTGTTCTGCCGCACTGACATTACATGCACACAAGGCTAATAATGCACCTAATAATACCCTCGTTTTAAATGATGGATACAGAGCTGCCCGCGTTATCGTTTCCATGAGGTTTTTTCCTTTAGCCGTTATCTGGTTAATTTTAAAATGCTTTAGTTAGTTGAATTCAAGTTTGCAAAAAACGAACCTAAAATAAACTTATATATTTCAATGACTTTATATTTATTAGTATCGTAGAGGGTGTACTTTCTTTGTATAAACTGAAAATAATTACACGCAATGTATGACTACTTATTACTAATGTCAGTAGATATTACTAGAGTAAACCTTGCTATAAGGTGAATGGCAGAAAAATCACGATGGTTGGATGTAGAAAGTTTGCCTAAAGTAGGCGCTGGGAGGGAGGAAACTTGCCAATCATGATAATTGGCAAGTTAACATTAGTTATTGCACATTACCTAATGCTTGGGCATTTGCTTTGCATTGGTTATAGGCTTCAATACATTTAGTATTACATACTTTATATACCATGCCTTCGCCGGTGCTTTGCTGTTCGCAGTTCACTTCACATTGATAATTCTGTTGTGCGCATTGCTGCATTTCTGGATTTTCTATTTGGTTTTGACACCCAGCTAATATGCCTATACACAGCGAAATGCTTGATAATTTTAATAATGAATTCATGCTTATCCCAATTATTTTTATGTAATATCAACGAGCAGATTGTCTATTAGCCTTACTGGCCCTAAGAAGGCTGCCGCCAAAATCACTAGTTGACTATCATTGAGTGTAGCTTTTTTTAAGGTATCGCGCTGAGCTATTTCAAAGTAGTCAATTTTGAGCCCTGCTTGCTCTAGTTGCTGCTTTGCTTGTCGGCATATGTCGTCAAAATCACGCTGCCCCGAGTTTAACTGTTCTGCGCTCCAATTAAGGGTTTTAAATAGCACTGTCGCTGTTTCTTTTTGAGCTTCTGATAAGTAGCCATTGCGAGAGCTCATAGCTAACCCAGACACTTCACGGCTGGTTGCAACGCCAATAATTTCTACTGGAATTGACAGGTCATGAGCCATGGTTTTAATCACTTGCAACTGTTGATAGTCTTTTTCACCAAAGCACGCATAGTCAGGTTGTACTAAGTTAAATAATTTAGTAACCACCGTTGCTACACCGCGAAAATGACCTGGACGTGATCCGCCGCAATAACCCATTGATATATTTGGCACATCGACAAAGCTTTGCGCATCTAAACCGTTAGGGTAAATGGCTTCCACACTTGGGGTAAATACAATATCAGTACCAAGCTCTGCCAGTCCTTGTTTATCCGCAATGAGGGTGCGCGGGTAGTTATCAAGATCTTCGTTGACACCAAATTGCATTGGGTTTACAAAAATACTAACCACGACTTTATCAGCCATGTTTTTGGCTTTCTCAACGAGTGAAAAATGCCCTTGATGTAGATTACCCATAGTTGGCACTAGTGCTACACTAAGCCCTGCTTGGCGCCATGCTTTAATTTGACTACGTAATGATTTTATTTCAGTGATCGACTGCATTATTTAAACTCATGTTCCGTGCTTGGAAAAGCACCACTTTTAACGTCGCTACAATATTTTTTTACCGCATCCGGCATATTGCCTGTTTCGAGTAAAAAGTTTTTAGAAAATTTAGGGATGTAACCTGCTGAAATGCCAACTAAGTCATGCATGACTAGAATTTGGCCATCAGTTTGATTACCTGCACCAATACCAATGGTAGGAATATTAACCGCGTCAGTAATTAATTTGGCAAGTTCAGATGGAATACATTCAAGAACCAGCATTTGTGCGCCTGCCGCGGCAAGCGCCTGAGCATCGCTAATCATTTTTTGTGCTTGTTGTTCACTACGGCCTTGGATTTTAAAACCACCAAACACATGTACTGATTGCGGTGTTAAGCCTAAATGTCCACATACCGGTATACCTTGTTGAGTCAGCGCAACAACTGAGTCATACAGCCATTCGCCCCCCTCAAGTTTGACCATGTTAGCGCCAGCTCGCATTAATTCTGCTGCATTTTTACAGCTCTCGGCTGGGTTTGAGTAGGTCATAAATGGCATATCTGCAATGACGAATAAATCACGGCTCCCGGCGCGTACGCTGCGAGTATGATATGCAATATCTTGATTGGTGACAGCCAGTGTATCGTCGCCACCTTGTAACACCATGCCTAACGAATCACCGACTAAAATAACGTCTACGCCGTTATCATGAAATAACTTTGCAAAGCTGGCATCGTAGGCCGTTAATGCCGTGATTTTTTGTTGGTCTGCTTTCATTTTATTAAGCGTAGAAACGGTTATTTTAGACATAGTATCCTCGTAGGCAACGGCCTGAAATTAATTACAGAGGTAATTGTTGTAATTCGTTTAGTGCCAAATTAGTGCTAATACTGTGAAGTAATATACCATTTGGCAGCGTAATATTTGGGGCTATTTCAAGTAGCGGGTAAACCACAAACTCGCGTTCAGTTAGACCATAATGTGGCACAATTAAACGCTCGCTATTAATGACTTGATCACCAAATAATAAAATATCAATATCTAAGGTGCGCGGCCCCCAGCGCTGTGCTTTTCGTACTCGACCGTGTTCAAGTTCTATCTGTTGTGTTAAATCAAGCAACTGCTCAGGTAATAGCGTGGTTTTTAGCGCCGCAACAGCGTTAACGTAGTCAGGTTGATCTTGCGGGCCCATCGGTTTACTCGCGTAATAATGCGATACACCAATAAACTCGCAATCAGCCAATGCACGCAGTGCTGCAACAGCATGATCTAGCTGAGTACGAGGGGCGTTTAAATTAGCCCCTAAACCAAGGTAGACGGTTTCCATGATCATTCAGCCGCTGGTTTTGGGCTGCGGCGGCGAGTACGACGACGGCCTTTTGTTGCGCCTTGCGTACCTAACGCTTTAACTAGCTCTTTTTGACCATTGATGTCTTGTTTTAAATAGTCAGTCCACCAGTTAACTAATTGCTGATGCTGTTTTTCACCGGCCTGTACGCGCAAAAGTAAAAAGTCATACGCAGCTTTAAAGCGTGGTTGCTGTGTCAGGCGATATGCACGTTGTCCTGAGCGTTTATCTAAGCGGTGTTGAATATGCCAGATATCACGAGCGCCAAGGGTAAAGCGTTTTGGTACGGCGATATGTTGGGCATTATCACTGAGTACTTTGTTCATACCTTGAGCGAAAGCATCGTATTCAGATAGTTGCTCTTGTTCTTGCAGTGCTTTAGTGATCTGCAATAATGGGAACCATAACAATGCAGCAAAAATAAATGCTGGAGTTACTTTTTTCTCCGCATTAATACGCTCATCTGTATTACGGAACATCTGTTGAATTAAAGCGAATTCTAAGCCATCAGGATTACTATCTAAAATACTATCAAGGGCTGGAAATAATGATTTGAAAAGGCCATATTTACGTAGCATTAAAAAGTTTGCTTCGGCCTTGCCATTTAAAAACAGTTTCAGTGTTTCTTCAAATAACCGCGCTGCAGGTATATTATCTAACAGGCTTGCTAATTCATTTAATGGTTGCTCGGTTGCCGGTGCAATCGACATATCGAGTTTGGTTGCAAAGCGAACTGCGCGCAGCATACGTACAGGATCTTCGCGGTAACGGGTTGCTGGATCACCAATCATCTCGATTTGTCGAGCGTTAATAGCTGCTAAGCCATTAGCATAATCATGGATTGAAAAATCATTAATTGAATAATATAACGCATTGATTGAAAAATCGCGGCGTTCAGCATCTTCTTCAATACTACCAAAAACATTATCGCGCAGCAGTTGTCCTTGGTCACTCGATTGGCTAATTTGGTTTTTATCTTCAGGCGCTTCGTGATGACCACGCATGGTGGCCACTTCGATTATTTCACGACCAAAAACAATGTGTGCTAAACGAAAGCGACGGCCAATTAAGCGGCAATTACGAAATAGCTTTTTAACCTGATCAGGAGTGGCATTGGTGACCACATCAAAATCTTTTGGTTGTTGACCTAACAAAATATCACGAATGCAACCACCAACAAGGTAGGCATCAAAGCCTCCGTCTTTCAGGCGATATAATACCTTGATTGCATTTGGGCTAAATTGTTTGCGAGAAATACCATGCTCATTGCGTCCAACTATTAAAGGCTGCGCAGAGACTTGGGTATGTTCGGCTGTTACAGAGGCGGTTGGGCCAATAATTTGCCGACAAAATTGAAAAAGCTTGGAAATAATAATCTGTCTCCTACAGAATTCGGTTATTTGATGGACGCCATCAAAATCAAACCAAGTATAGCTTCACTTTGCTATTAACTGCACATGTGTTGCGTTTACTTGGTAATACCTATGGTATTAGAGTCTTGTTCATTCTAGTCAGTTAAACAGTCATTGCTAGGGTTAAAATTTTCTAGCATAACGATGCTGGAAATTATTATCCTGTTATTGAGCTACTTGACTGTTGCTATAATAGTGTACAACCTTAACGCAATTGGTATTAATTAAATGAATTGCACATTTAAGGTGGGCTATCATATACCAGCACAGCTTAAAAATTAAGTTGAAGGCCTTAAAATTAGCCCTTTTTAGTGAATTTTTATTTGTTTAAATGCGTAAAGGCGGTTGTATGACTGTGCGGGTTTTGCGAAATTTGAATTTGTGTCATTTTAGGGACGTTTTGCAAGCTGTAATTGTCGACTGCCCAAGCTAGCATTTGCTCGATATTTAGTTCAAGTAATTCATCTTTTGGCGCCAACCCTAAAAATTCGAATGCACTCAGCAAAGCCGGTTTGGGGTTACTTTTGCTAATAGCTGGGGCATAGTTTTGTTTTGATAATTTAAACCCAGGTTTAGCGACTGCTAATGGTAAATGTGCGTAATAGGGGGCCGTGGCAGCTAATTGTTTAAATAAACTCAATTGGCGTGCGGTTGGTTCAAGCAAGTCTGCGCCGCGTACGACATGAGTGATACCTTGGGCAATATCGTCTGCGACCACCACTAGTTGATAAGCAAATAGCCCATCACTGCGCTTTATTAAGTAATCTTCGTGGGCGAGATCATGAGCTACATTTATCTCACCTTGAATGAGATCATGGTATTGGCATGTAGCATGTTGCTGAATTAACCGCAGTGCGCTGCTGTTCTGACTATGCTTTAAATGACGACAATGGCCTTGATAAATACCGCCAAGCGCTTTAATTTCTTTGCGCGAGCAGTGGCAAGCATAAATTAGGTGCTGGTTATTTAGATTATTAATGGTATGCGCATACAAGTCATGGCGTTGAGTTTGATAGACTACGTCTTCATCCCAGTACAAACCATAGGCTTCTAAGGTATTGAGAATATCTTTAGCGGCGCCGTCTACAACACGTGTGGTGTCGATATCTTCAATACGGACTAACCAAGTGCCTTGGTTGCTTTTCGCGTCAAGGTAGCTGCCCACAGCCGCCACAAGAGAACCAAAATGAAGTGGTCCAGAAGGTGACGGCGCAAAGCGACCGCGATAGTTGCGCATAGGCGCAGTAACGGCTGTGGTAGACATTGATTAATTACTAGTAATTAACCACGTCCAGATTGTTTTTCTTTGATTTCCGCAAGCGTTTTACAGTCTACACACAAGTCAGCTGTAGGACGTGCTTCTAAACGGCGGATACCAATTTCAATCCCGCACGAATCGCAAAAACCAAAATCATCTTCTTTGATTAATTGGATCGTTTTTTCAATTTTTTTGATCAGTTTACGTTCACGGTCACGAGTACGAAGTTCTAAAGAGAACTCTTCTTCTTGTGCTGCGCGGTCAACTGGATCAGGGAAGTTAGCAGCTTCGTCTTGCATATGCGATTTAGTTCGGTCAACTTCATTGCGTAAATCGTTGCGCCATGCTTCCAAAATAGTTTTGAAATGAGTGCGTTGTGCATCATTCATATACTCTTCGCCCGGCTTTTCCTGGTATGGTTCTAATCCGGCCTGAGCCAATAACCCTAATTTTTTTTGGTCTGGCATAACTTTCTCCTAAATCCTTAATATAATGCCCAGCATGAGCCGGCGGCTATAAATAACAGAATCCTATGGCCTAGGCAAATTTATTTTTCATTAATTAGTCCTACTTAAACCGCATCAATAAAATTAAAAAAGGTACGATAAGTGGTTTTTACACCCATTACTTATAGATAAGTGCTTAAAAACTTGCCTTGTTATATGGGCGAAAACCTTAAAAACAAGTCGCTTTTAATTAAAAGTGAGCTTTTCTATTAGTGTAATTTCAGCGCTCGAAATATCTGCTTTATAAGCAACTACTTCTACACCTTTAGTAATTGCCAAATCAACTAGTTGGGCGTACTTTTCGTCAATATGGCGCGCCGCACTAACTTGCTTAATCCCTTGATGTAATACTGCAAACAGCAGCACTGCACGATGGCCTTGTGCAACCATTTCAATTAATTCACGAATATGCTTTTGACCGCGAAGAGTTTCGGCATCAGGGAAGTAACCTTGGCCACTTTGTGGGGCATTTTGACTGAGTAAAGTGACAGATTTTACTTCTACATAGCAGTCTGGGCGTTGGGGAGCTGTAAGTAAAAAATCGATACGGCTATTTTCATCACCATATTTAACCTCTGGCTGTATTTTAGTGTAGCCGTTAAGCTCGCTGATTAGCGCTGCATGAAGTGCTTCTGCAACGATTTTATTCGCGATTGCCGTATTTACACAGATCAGATGGCCAAACTGGTTTTGCGTCAATTCTAATGAGTGAGGATATTTTCTTTTTTGATTGCTACTGGTGGAATAAAAGGCTGCAAAGTCAGGCTCCGCGCAACCAGTCATTTTACCTGTGTTGGCACAATGGGCGGTAAACTCTGAGCCATCGCTAAGGCGTAAATCGGCTAAAAAACGTTTGTAGCGTTTGATTAAAGTAGCGTGTTGGAGTGGCGTTGTATATTTCATTATTTTAGTTATTTGGTCTCAAGCAGTTGGGAAGTTGTTGTGGCTATAGTAAACTCATTGTCACTATTTTAGCGCAAAGAGTATTCTAACATGTCTGAAAAATTTGTTGTTCAATTAAGCGAGCAGGGTGCTGCATCGCATTGGGGCGAAACCGCCACGTTATCTTTTAATGAGCACGGTGCAACGGTTCATTTATCTGAACAAGAAACATTAGTAAATGTACAAAAAGCCGCGCGCAGTATTGCCAATCAAGGCGTTAAAAATGTCGTGCTAGCTGGTGATTGCTGGTGTACAGAAACACAGTGGGCTTTTTATCAAGGGTTTGTATCGCCTAAGTCATTACACGGTGTTGAATTTGCTGAAAATGCTAAAACAGATAGCCAAGAGCTTGCTTCATTACTTCGTTCTGCTACTTGGGCGCGTGAAATGATCAATGGCACGGCGGATGATATCTTCCCTGAAAGTTTAGCTGGTAAAGCTGCTGAATTTATTCAATCACTAGCTCCTGAACACGTGAGCTATCAAATCATCAAAGGTGATGCGCTACTTGAGCAGCAGTGGATTGGTATCCATGCTGTTGGTCGCGGTAGTGAGCGCCCGCCTGTATTACTTGCACTTGATTACAATCCAACTGGCGATGAAAATGCGCCTGTAGATGCAGCGCTTGTTGGTAAGGGGATTACTTTTGACTCTGGCGGTTATTCAATTAAAGCCAGCGAAGGTATGTTAGGTATGAAGTGCGACATGGGCGGTGCTGCAACGGTTACCGCAGGTTTGGCATTGGCTATTAGTCGCGGTATTAATAAACGTATTAAACTGTTTTTATGCTGTGCTGAGAACCTTATTTCAGGCCATGCATATAAGCTGGGTGATATCCTTACCTATAAAAACGGCACGACAGTTGAGATTGTTAACACTGACGCTGAAGGACGCTTAGTACTTGCTGATGGCTTAATGGCTGCAGCTGAAACCGGTGCACCTTTAATTATTGATGCGGCGACACTAACAGGCGCTGCGCTAGTTGCTGTTGGTCAAGAGTACAATGCCTTATTTGGACTTGATAAAGAGTTTGTACGTGAAGTTGAAGGCTTTGCTGGGCAAGAAATGGAAGGCGCGTGGCCACTTCCACTTGAAAAGTGGCATCAACAAAACTGTCCTTCACCATACGCTGATACAGCTAACAGCCGTGCCCAAAAAGGCGGTGGTTATGGTGGCGCATCAAATGCTGCTGGTTTCTTGTCACGTTTTGTACCAAACGACGGCAAAGGCTGGGTGCATATGGATTTAGCGGCAGCGTTTAATATGGGTAGCACGAGTCAATGGGCTGCGGGTGCGACAACAGTCGGGATGCGCACGGTTGCACGTACTTTACTAGAAAAAGCGTAATCTTAAATATGTTTAAAAAAGCGCCGTTTTAGGCGCTTTTTTGTTGGCTATAAAAATGTAATTACAAACAGAAACAAGCTTTTTTAGTTTATTTGCGCTAAAATCTCGCCCCACTTTTGCATTTCAAGTGATTAAGGTTTGAAGTTATATTTCTTATATTAAAAGCGCTGCTTTTATTTAAGTCGTATTCATAAACTATACTTGAATGATCAACTCACACTGGGAATTCTAATTATGTCAGATAAGTGCTACATCACAGCGCAACAATTGCTTGAAGATTCATTTCGCGTTGCGGCGCAAGTATACCAAGATGGTTTTCGTCCTGATTTTATTATTGGTATTTGGCGTGGGGGTGCCCCAATTGGGATTGCAGTGCAAGAGTATTATGATTATAAGGGCATAGAGACAGATCATATCGCGGTGCGAACTTCATCGTATTACGGTATTAATAAGCAATCTAAAGAAATTAAAGTACATGGCCTACACTACATTATTGAAAATGCTAACGCAGGTGACTCGTTATTGATTGTTGATGATGTATTTGATTCAGGGCGTAGTATTTTTGCGCTGAAAGAAAAGCTTTCGGAATTGATGCGTTTAAACTTACCTAAAGATATCCGCATTGCATGCCCGTATTACAAACCAAAAAATTCTAAAGTTGATATGAAGCCTGACTACTACATTCATGAATCAGAAGAGTGGTTAGTATTCCCGCATGAACTATCGGGTTTAACACCTGATGAGATCATCGCTGGTAAAACAGATTTAGTAAAAATACACGATATTTTATTAGCAAAATAAATCTATTGAGTAAAAATAAAAAAGGCCTTAATTAGGGTCTGTTGACCTTTGTGGATTGAAATTTGTTCAATCTAGGGGCGATTTAATCGCGGCGCGAGATTTGTAACCTAGTGGGCTAAGTAAAAATCGAGCAAAGCTTCCGCGTTTTGCTCACGCCCCTTACTTACATCCATGTAAGTAACAAAGAGTTAATCGCCCCTAGGCCTTTTTATCTTTTATAATCAGAAGATATTGCAGTAATGCTAAATTACTTAAATTAGCAACTATAGCTGCGAAAAACTATCCACGTAATCGCTAAGTTTATCTAAATCAACCGCTTTGAGTCCATCATTTGAGCGTGCAACTAAACCTCTTTCTACCAGTTCCGATACTACGCGGCGATAGGCTCGCTCTGTGGTGGCAAAACGCTCAGCTTCAGCATTTACCGTTGGGTATGCGCGCAGCAGGGTTGGGTTATTATTTTCGGCACGTAATAAACAGTCTTTGGCGATATTGTAACCCAATGGCAACAATAGTTTATCTAAATTAATTTTTTGGTTTTCTTGAAACTTAGCGGCAATAGTTTGTGCTGTGTATAAACTCAGCTCTGGCTTTTCAAGTAACAGGGCACGCCAGTGCTTTAGTTCTATTAGGTTGTAGCTAACGTCACTGAAGCAGGTAACTGTATAAATGCAGGGGTTATTGTTTAGCGCTTCAATTTCACCAATTAAGGTGTTGTTGCAATCAAGTTGGCCCAGCAGTAAGCGGCGGCCATTACCGACATCATAACTAAACGATACGGTGCCGCTTCTGACTAACACTAATTTTGTAAGAGGTTGATCTTGGTGGATCAGTACTTCTTTTTTAGATTGTTGATAACGGCTGCCAGCAAAGGTTAGTAGCTGGTCGACGAGATAACTAGAAAAATGATATTGAAACATCAACAATGCCCTTCGGACAATTGTCCTATTTATTACATCTTAATGACGTTAGCATTAAGATTCTAAGAATTTACGCTAACTTACTAGCTTAGTTAACTCGGTTAATTAAGCTTAATACCTGATATCCCGTGTAATGATTATTAAAGTGTGCTTTTAGCAGCTTTGGGTTTTTAGTAAGTTAGCTTTTTTATACTATTGCTATATTGTGGAATAACTTTGCCTAAACTACAACATTTGCAATGCTAACCTAAAGTACCGGAGAGAACAAATGAGTTGGGAATATTTGGGGTATTTTGCCTCAGCTTTACTTATTGCCTCTTTAACTATGAGTGATGTGAGCAAACTTCGTTGGTTTAACCTTGCCGGTTGTATTGCTTTCACAGCCTACGGTATTGCGATTGCTGCATGGCCTGTGGCTATCACTAATGGTTTGCTAACCTTCGTAAATATTTATCATTTAATTAAGCTCAAACGTCAACAACAAAAACCGCAATAATAGCGTGGTTTATTGCGCCTTACTCTGGTTATCAATTTGCGCTTTTTGGTAGCGTAATTCACCGCCAATCCATGTTTGATTTACGACAATGGTAAAAATTTCTTGTACTGGCACTTTAAAATAGTCTTTGTCGATTAAAATAAAGTCAGCCCACTTTCCTTGCTCTAAACTACCTAATTTAAATTCTTGATGTGCGGCATACGCAGCACCTAACGTGAATGCTCTGAGTGCATCTTCTCTGCTCAGTGCTTCAGTGACTCGCCAGCCATTAGCGGGTAATTGATTGTGATCTTGGCGAGTAATTGCTGAATACAAACCGTCAAAGGGGTTGGCCAGTTCAACTGGATAATCTGAGCCTGCAGCTACTACTGAGCCTTGCTTTAAAAACGTTTGCCATGCATATGCACCTTGTAATTGTGTATCGCTAAGGCGCTGCTCTGCCATATGCATATCAGAAGTTGCATGCACCGGTTGCATTGATGGAATGATTTTAAGTGCTTTGAAGCGAGGAATATCTGCTGGATCAACTATCTGTGCGTGCTCTATACGGTTACGTAGTAAAATCCCGCCGGTTTTTTTAAATACATTTTGATAGGCATCTAACACAATATGATTTGCTTTATCACCGATGGCATGGGTATTGGCGCTAAAACCATGGTTAAAGCTCAATGTGTACAGCTGTTCTAATTTTTGTTGAGTTTCGAGCATTAAACCTTGGTGATTCTTTCTATCTGCATAATCGGCCAGTAGTGCGGCGCCACGGCTTCCTAACGCACCATCAGCATATATTTTTACACTACGAATAGACATGAAATCGTTAAGATCTTTATAGCGACCGGCTCTGAGCATATCTTCAAGGGACGGATCTGTTGCACTTAGCATTGCAACAATGCGCAGCGGTAAGGTGCCTTGTTCAGCTCTTTGCTTGTAAACTTGCCATGTTTGTTTATCAATCCCAGCATCGTGGGTTGAGGTTATACCTAAGCTGAGCAGATGTTGACCAGCTTGATTTAAGGCATTATTTACGTCTTGATCAGATGGCGTAGGAATATGTGCAGTAATTAAACTTTCGGCCTTATCGACAAAAATACCGCTAGGTTGACCTGCTTGGTTGCGAATAATTTCACCACCTGCTGGTGACTGTACTGTGGGTGTTAATTTGGCTAACTCCATCGCTTTGCTATTAACCCAAATCGCGTGGCTATCGACACGAGAAAGCACCACCGGAACATCTTTGACAACTTTATCTAAGTCAGCAGCAGTAGGAAACTGCTTATTAGGCCACAGTTCTTGATTCCAACCGCGGCCAATAATCCAGCCCCGGTTATTTTTAGCAAATACAGCAAGCTTTTTTTGTATTTCTGCAATCGACGTACTGCCACGTAAATCGAGTTGCGCTAAATTATTACCAAGTCCAATCACATGACCGTGGGCGTCAATTAAACCAGGTAATAAGGTTTGTTGCTCGGCATCAAATACTGCAGCATTAGGGAAACTCGCTTTTAGTTTATCGTCTCCTACTTTTACTACTTTGCCATCTTTAATAACCAGTGTAGAAAATTGCTGTAATTGGCCACTGTAAGTTGGAGTGTAACCATTAGCATTGTAGATCACCGTGGTATCAGCTAGCACAGGTAAAGATAAAGTGATTAAACAGGCGAGTAAGCATTTCATTGTTAGAATTCTTTTTCTGCTTTTGTTAGTTAAACAGTAACAGAGAATACTGAGTCTGCAAATTAAATATAATAAATTATTTATCGTTGTGCATTTCAACTATGCTGATGAATTAGCTATTCATTTATTTGCATATAGAGTAAATTCAGACAGTGATAATCTACCATCTTTATCGCGGTCATAGTTTTTAAAACGATACCACAGGGCAGGATCTTTTGCTGACTCTGAACGCGTGATAAGACCGTCGTTATCGCGGTCTAAGTTTTTGAATTGTTCTGCTATATTATCAGTTGTTGCAAAACTGCAACAGCTACTGACAAATAACAAACTTAGTCCCAGTTGTGTACAAAATTTCATTGGGGAAACTCGTTAATCTAGATTATTAGTTAAAAAACGCTTAAATTCAGATAGGGAAATTTTATTGTCTTGGTTTTTGTCCCAACGTTTAAAGTTACTCAACAATTGTGGTTGTGGTTCAAGCTCATTATGCGTTAAATAGCCATCTTTATTGCTATCTAAATGATCAAAACGTTGTTTTACATCCAGTGCCATTGCGCTAAAACTAGTGGCTAGCGACACACTTAATATTATTAATATGCTTTTCATTATTTACATCCTACCAACAAAAAGAATAAAGCATTTGCCATAATTTAAATCCCAACATTAAATCCGTTTACACATTCCCTCCGGGATTATGGCAAATACTTTAAAGCCTTTTAAAATTTAAACTTTGCGAACTCTTGCTCAGATAATTGCTCGTCGTTATTATCATCAAGATCAGTAAACTGCTTTAATAGCGTGTTGTTTTGCTTGGCTTCAAGTAATGAAATTTGTCCGTCAGAGTCGGTATCTAATTGCGCAAACTTAACATTTAATTGTGATGCTAAAACAGTGGCGCTAATGACTAAAAACATCAGTGAAAAAGCGGCGATAAGTTGTTTCATAGCAGTGTTTCCTTTGGGAAATTTATTGCAAAAATTGTTTAAACTCAGCAAATGAAATTTGACCATTTTGATCTTTGTCAATTTGCTCAAAACTTTCGTGTAATACCGCATCTTCAGATGCTTCTGCTTCACTCAATGTGCCATTACTGTCTTTATCAAGTTCTGCGAAGGTGGCCTCGACATCAATGGCAAAGCTGTTAAAGCTAAGCAGTAGGCTGGTGCATAAGCACAGCGGTGTTAATATTTTCATATTATTTCCTTATAAACAGTCGTTGATACGGATATTACAAGAACGATGCCAATTTTTTTATTGTATAAATATCAGTGGTTTAATTTTTTGGCATGATAATAAGTGGGAAAAAATGACCGAGCAGTGTGTCTTTTTTGCAACAACTTTTAACGGGTATTCATTAAGTTTTTAAAAAACAGTTGGTTAAGTTGTTTCAATTTAGCGTCAGTCGCTTTATATAGCGCTACACAGTTCGCCTTATTCATTATTCTTATTGATTCAGCTAGTGTATAAGTAACACCTTCCATAATCAGACTTTTAACTAAAGGAGTGGCGATAGTGGCCTCATTCGCTAAAAAGTACAGTGCATTACTTAGTTGGCGACCCAATTTAATAGGCCAGTTTTTGTTTAGTACTTTGTTATCGCTGCTGCCATTATCACTGGTAGTGATTGTATTTTTAAATGCGCTGAATAAACAGCTAGCAGTAACTCAGCAAATCGTCAGTGAAAATTATCAAATTACCAAGTCATTTAATAACCTTAAGCAAGACCTCAATAGCTTAGAGCGCGCAACGCGACAAAACTGGGTGCTGAAAAGCGAATCACTCGATGAATTGATTGTTGATAAGTGGCAATCATCACTACAAAGCATTGATGAACTAACTTTTATAAGTTCTACGGGGGAGTATATTAAGCAATGGCAGCAACTCGCACAGGTATTGCAATTAGCGCATACTCAACTCGTTACTGAAGGACAACAAGATGCGCAATTGTTTATTCCTGTGAGTGAATTAATTGCGCGTCAAACGGTGTGGCTAAGAGATCAAAATGAGCTGCAAATAACTAAAAATCAGCAACAGTTAAAAGCTTTGCAAAGCTCATTTATCAATTGGTTAATAGCACTTATCCCATTAACTTTACTAGTAGGTGGTGGTTTTTTATGGCGTATAAGTGGTCGCTTAAAAGGATTAACGTCGGTTATTGATAAGCTTGGGCAAGGTCATTGGCAACAAAAAATAGCTGTACAAGGCTCTGCTGAGTTGGTTGAACTAGGAAATAAATTACAATGGGTGCAAGAGCAGTTGCATCAATTAGAGCAACAAAAAGATACTTTTTTACGCCATGTTACCCATGAATTGAAAACTCCATTAGCGTCAATGGTTGAGGGTACTGACTTACTCGCCGATGAAATCGTTGGGCCAATTAACAAAGAGCAGCAAGCGGTGTTGGCGTTAATTACCCAGAGCATGGTGCGTTTGCGCGCTATGATCGATAGTTTACTTAGTTACAATGCGATTCGCAGCAGCAAAGAAGACTTAAGTGAGCTGGAATTCTCGCAATTAATAACCAAGATAAACAGCCATTTTGAACATCGTTTAGTGGCGCGTAAGCAAAGCTTATGTTGGCATTGTGAGTTACCCGAGCAACCACTGGAAATTGCTGCAGAGCTTGTTGAAATGATCTTAATTCAGTTGATCTCTAATGGCTTAAAGTTTTCACCAGCAGGACAGGCGGTCAATATTGCTCTGTCATTAGCTGGTCGTACTTTGACTATGAGCGTTAGCGATCAAGGCACCGGTATTAAAGAGCAAGAGAAATCACATATATTCAGTGCCTTTTATCAAGGTAAGAATGCTAAAGATATAACCGCTCAAGGTAGTGGCTTAGGGCTTACCATTGTAAAAGAGTCTGTTGAGCAATTGATGGGTACTTTACACGTTGAGCATAATGAGCCACAAGGCTGTCGTTTTATAATTCAAATCCCAATCATCCCTCCAACCAATAAAAACCAAGGAGTTAATTAGCATGGGCGTGCGTTTAAATGCCATTTTAGTGGTTTGCATTACAACCTTAGGGCTCGCAGGGTGTGAGTTAACTGAGCAGCCAGTAAATAAAAGCAACCCTGAAGCTGAACAAGCGGGTAAGGTGACTACACCACAAGGGGATAGTTTACCAAATCCGAAACCTAGGCCGAAAACCGATCCTATGTATGCACCTGCCGAAACGGTCATTGGTTGGCATGCAAAGTCGTGCGGTGGTTTTCAAGTGGCAGCGAGTAAAACGGTTTATATTGGTGCTAAAGAGCTTCAGAATTATTTTGATTTTAGTTGCAAAAATAATGTATTAGCACCGGAAAAAGTATTAACGCAGCTGCTAAAACTGGATCAAGCTTATTATTGGCCAGATGATATAAAACAGTATTTATGGCTGCAAAAACAACAAATAAAACAGCAGATCAACGCTAAAAAAAAGCAGCAAGCGCTGAATAATAAAATGCAAGAAACCCTGTCATCACTGGCAGCCATCGAGCAGCAACTATTACTACGCGAAGAAACTAAGGAGCAGTAATTATGTCAACAGAGCAAAACCAAGGCGCGCGAATTTTACTGGTCGATGATGATGCAAGTTTATTAAAACTATTGGCTATTCGCATAGAATCTAAAGGCTATCAAGTGACTACCTGCGAAAGTGGTATTGCTGCGCTACAGTTATTAAAAAATAATGTGTTTGATGCTGTGGTTACAGACTTACGCATGGATGAAATGGATGGTATGGCATTACACCGTCAGTTACAAAATCGCTACCCAGCGCTGCCAGTGTTGATGATGACAGCTCATGGGTCTATTCCTGATGCTGTTGAAGCGACGAAGCAAGGTATTTTTGCCTTTATTACTAAACCGGTAGATAAAGATGAGTTATTTGATAGTTTAGCAAAAGCGATTGAAATTCATGGTCTCAGTGCCGATGAAAGCGCATCAAACAGCAATATCGTGACCCGCAGTGGTGCTATGCTGCATTTACTTGAGCAAGTTAAATTATTAGGTCCGACTCAGGTCAATGTGTTGATCTCGGGGGCCAGTGGTACAGGTAAAGAGTTACTAGCTAATGCTATTCATCAACATAGCCATGTTAGTGAAGGTCCGTTTGTCGCAATAAACTGTGGTGCGGTACCGGGTGAATTACTCGAATCAGAACTATTCGGTCACAAAAAAGGGGCTTTTACGGGCGCGATTAAAGACCACCAAGGGTTATTTCAGCAAGCGCAAGGCGGTACTTTATTTTTAGATGAAATTGGTGATATGCCACTTAATTTACAAGTTAAGTTACTGCGCGTATTACAAGAAAAAACTATTCGCCCTGTGGGCTTTGAAGAAGAAATTCCAATTGATGTGCGGATTGTATCAGCAACTCATAAAAACTTGCCTGATGCGATTGCTAATCAGCAATTTCGCGAAGATTTATACTATCGCTTAAATGTTGTGAATCTTAAATTACCACCACTGTGTGAGCGCAGAGAAGACGTTAGTTTATTAGCGCAGTATTTTAGCGCTACCATTGCTAAACGTATGGATCAAAAAGAAAAGCGTTTCGCCAATGATGCAATGCATGCATTAGTACGTCACGATTGGCCGGGTAATATTCGCCAGTTACAAAATGTAGTAGAGCAGGTTGTCGCACTTACCCCAGGTGAAGTAATATCAGCACAGCTGGTTGAAAGTGCGCTTAATAGTAATACCAACAATGTTGAGCCGCTTTCTCTTAACGATGCTAAAAAAGAATTTGAGCGTGATTATGTGATTAATGCTTTAAAGATGGCTGGCGGTAACGTGGCTGAAGGGGCAAAACTAGCTAAGCGTAATCGCTCAGATTTTTATAAGTTGATCAAAAAACACAACATTGACGTTGATACTATTTGTTAGGAGAGAAAATGCAGTTATTTATGGTGTATTTAGGTGGGCGTATTCAGGGCTGCCATATTGAAATGCATGATGTTCGTTTTGTTGTTGGGGAATCGATTGAACAAACTTACTCAAAATTAAAAGCGCAGTGGGTCGGTGATAAAAGTAGCGTGCACATGGACAGCTATATGGCGGTAAATCACATTGATGGCTTTGCAGTAACCGTGGTTGATGAACCCGTGGCCCAATCGCAGCAGTTATACTTTGTAAATTTAGGAGCGTATCGTGCTGATAGCTTAGCTGAGCAGCATGACTTTGCGTTATATGTAGCAAGTAGTAGCGACGAAGCTAAACAAAGAGCAAAAGAGGATTTACTAGCTGGTTTAAGTCATATTCATAAAGATGACTTACATGATGTAGATGATTGCTTTGCAATTGACTTGCTCGACAGTCAATTACATATCAAGCTAACCCCGAGCGAGCAATCTCAAGCGATTAAGCCCGATTGGTTTGGTTACCATATATTATAAATAATCAAGAGAGTGTGTAGTGCAAGCGTTAGCCGTTATCACTTTGTTCTGCACGCTCTTTGTCTTCACTGTTACTGGCAATTTTAAAAGCGATAATCACTAAGCCAAACATAGCAAAAGGTAACGCAGCAAGCATATACTCGGTAACATTGCTATCTTGGAAGCTGGCTTGTAGTAAAAAATGCCCAGCAATACACAGTAAAATAACAATTAGTAAGATCGGTAATAAAATAAGTTCTTTTTTAGCAGAATGAGTTTTCATTATTAGGCAGTACTTTTACAAGGTGCGCCATTGTAATGAGCAAACCGCTTTTAGGTCAAACAACTAGGCTGATAAATTACTTTTGATTGTGTTATGTCATGTTTTTCAGTATCAGAGTTAGGTTCGCTACTGTTTAACTCATCACTATCTTCATAGCTGTATAAATCAAAAATAAAATCAATTTCTTCACGTTTCAGTATCGCTTGCATATTGCCTCCTATCTTATCAACTTAGTTAAGTAGTAAGCATATGTCTGCGCGACTGAATTGTAAGTGAACATTAACCGTACAAAATGTGTATAAATGTAATCCTTAATTATTATTAATAGGCAGTCGAACGGTAAAAGTCACACCATCAGCTTGTTGATTATTAGCCGCGCTAACTGTGCCTTTATGGTATTCACATACCAAACGTACTATATAAAGCCCTAAACCCAAGTGTGGTTGCTGCTGCAGTTGTTGACTACGTACCGACACCATTGAATCAAAAATATGCTCTGTTAATCCCTCGGGTAAAAGTGGACCTAGATTACTGACACATAACAGGGCTTCATTATCATGTTGATCAAGGCTGACACTTATAGCGCTATCTTCAACACTAAACTCTAAGGCATTATTGATTAGTTTATCTAGCAACTGAGCAATAAACTCAGGCGCGCCGCTAAGTAGTAATGGTTGCGGACAAATATTAAGGCTAAATTGTTGCTTTGCATAGGTTAGCTGGTAGCCTTGCATACAACCATTGATCACATTTCGCAAATCAAATGGTTCAGCTTCAGCGCTTTGAATACTTTGCTCAAGGCGAGTTGCTTCGCTCATGGTGGTGATTATTTTACCTAAACGCTCGACCCCTTCACTGGCACGATCAAGGTATTTTTGGCTCAGCTCACTTTGTGGCTGCATTTGTAAGTTTTCAAGGGAACTACGTACGACCGCAACGGGTGTTCTGAGTTCGTGAGATAATCGTGACGACATGGTTTCTAAATAGTTAGTGTAACCACCTAAGCGACTTACAATATTTGCAAAACTGCGAGATAAATCGCCAATTTCATCGTTTGAATCGCTGTAATTAATAGTGCCAGTTACTCGCCCTTGAGCATCAATGGCTTGCTCTGCTGTATCTCTTAAGCGACGAATACGACTGGATATCCTTGATGCAAAAAAGAATAACGTTACTGTGCCTATTAGCATCACTGCTAAAATCACATTAAATAGTTTCTCTAACGATTTGTTGCGTAATGTGCGAACACCATTGGTAGTCTCTTCGGCCACTACAGCACCAATGACCTTATCTTGGATCCAAATAGGATATGCGGCTGATAAAATAACCGCTTTGTTATCTGGAGTGAGTCGCCAAGACGATGCTGGTGTGCCACTGAGTGCTTTACCTATATGTGTGCCTTGCATTGCTGCGACATCGTGCAATGTATCTAAAAATTCATTTTCAGGGCGGGTAAGTACTTTATAGTAAAGTGGATGTAAGTAGTTTTTCTCAAATCGTTGCCACCAGGTTTTTGCTGGCTGGTCGTTAAGCCCATCAGCCCAAACGCCGTCGGCATGATGAATTGATCCCGACTGTGCTAACACGCGGTGATGATTATCAACCACCCAAATTCGGCTGCCGCTGTGACCCATACCTTTTAATATACGATTTATTTCAGGGGAGGGCACCAGCACTGAGCCAATATCATTGGGGTTTTGTAAGTTTGAAGTCGACATAGTCTGTGGCTCAGGCTTGCCTTGATCCCAATCTTCAATCGCAAAGCCGAGCTTATTGCCAAGCATAGTTAGCGGAAACCGCAACTCTATGTTGTAGCCAGTCTCTGTACTGACAAAATAGCCTTGAATTTTTGTTATTGGGGTTTTGCTTTGTGCGTCAAATGCGTTGATCCAGCCATCTTGGCGAGCGGCAACAATATAGTGCTTAAATTCCCCTTGTGGGGTTTTTAACATGATCTGTAAGTGATCATTACGGGTTAAACTTAGGGTGTTTTTAGCGCGATAAACCACCGAGTCATCGGTAACTTTAAATACTGCATATAAAAAGTTTTCATATTTACCAACCATATGCTCAAACGATAAGTCCTCAAGCTGATGGTCTGGTTTATTAGTTTGTAAATAGCGCTCGTCGTAATGCCAAAAAAGACTTTGATAAGGCTGCCAGTCCGACAGTTTGCCATCAAGTTGAATGGGGTTACTAAGGTTATAGGCGTAGAGATCACGGCCTTTTATAACCTGATCTAAAAAATTGGTTTGCGAGTCAAATAATGCTGGGCGCTCATGCAGGGCCGTGGCGAGTGCTCGAGTAGTGCCGACTAAGGTTTTTTCTTGACCTTGGCGCAGAAATTTTTCCATTTCCCACACGTATTCATAGCCAAGCCAAGGCAGTAAAAATAAAAAACACGACAGCAATATAAATTTACTGCGCAAACCAAAACGCAGCATTACACTTGCTCCCAGCGATAACCCATACCGTACACGGTATCTATACAATCAAAGTCAGTATCTAAAGCGATAAATTTTTTGCGAATACGTTTAACATGAGAAGTGATAGTGCTGTCATCAACGTAAATCTTTGCATCACTCATTAGTTCGTTACGGCTTTTTACATGCCCAGGGCGCTGTGCCAGTGAATGCAGCATCCAAAATTCAGTTACGGTTAAATCGACTATTTGCTGCTGCCAAAATACTTGCATGCGTTTAGTATCAAGCGTGAGCGGGCCGCGATTGAGTAAAGCATTTTGATCAGCGGGTTGCTCGAGTGCTTCCATACGTCGAAACAGTGCACCGATACGAGCCGCCAAATGCGCCATGCTGATATCTTTAGTGAGATAGTCATCAGCGCCCATGCGTAGGCCACACACTGTATCTATTTCGCTGTCACGGGCGGTTAAAAAAATAATCGGCAAGGTTTTAGAAAGCGAACGCAGAGTTTGGCATAGTAAGAAACCGCCATCAATTTCATGACCTAAACCAATATCGACAATCGCTAAGTCTGGTAGTGCGTCATTAAAAGCATGCTCTGCACTTTGACGGTTGCTATAGCCGCTGACCAGATAACCCTGCGCGCTGAGCATTTCCATGTAATTTTCGCGGATCGCGGGTTCGTCTTCAATAATTGCAATCTTCTTCATTTACAGCACCTTCTTATATTCTAGTTGCACTATACCTAATTTTTTTGCTTTCGCACTGGCGAAAAAGCAATTGCCTTTTTTTTGCCACAATTGCTCAGCAGTTTGCCTTTTTTGCTCCCCTTTGTTGCCACTTGAGCTTGCTTTAATGGCGTTATACCAAATCGGGCAGCTACCAACCCATGAGTTGCCAACTATTAAGTAATTAAGCAAAAAAGGATTACACCATGAAAAAAATGATTATCGCCTGCACTGTCGCTACTATTTTTGCAGCACCTAACTTAGCCCACGCTGACACAGTTGCAGTTAAAGCAAAAGAAACTCATAAAGAAACGGTGATAGGTTTAAGTACGGGGGCAATTGTTGGCGGTATTGTTGGCGGCCCAATTGGTGCCTTTGTTGGTGCATTTGCCGGAGGCTTGATTGGCGAGCAAGAAGTGGCAGAAGATAAAATTGCCGAGCAACAACGAGCTTTAGTTGTGCTGCAAGATAAAACCGATGATTACCAGCATGTACTTGCTCAAAATACGCAAATGAGTGAGCAGCTCGATAAGCTTGAGAGTAATAACGAACGCCTTGCATTAGCCAAAATGCACAACCTAATGGCAATGACCATTCAATTTAAAACCGGTTCAAGTGAGATTGCCCCGCACTTTGCCAGCCAACTTGATCAACTAGTGAATTTACTTCAAAGCCAGCCAGACTTGCAGCTGGATTTAAATGGCTTTGCCGATCAACGTGGTGATGAGCTCGCTAACTTAGCGCTTTCAAAACAGCGAGTCGCAAATGTACAAAGCTACTTAATAAAGCAAGGTATTAGCCATACCCGCTTAACGACTACCGCATTTGGTGAGCAACAAACTGTGGCAGATAGCGATAATTATGAAGAAAACATGTTTGACCGCCGTGTAACGTTAACAACTCGTCCAAGCACGCAGCCGTATAACCAAACCGCGAGTAACTAATCGCCATTTTGCCAAGTAGCCGCCAAGGGAGTGATTTTTATGTTGAGTAAACCAAGCAAAGTGCTGACCCGTAGCCATTTATGGTTACGGGGAAGCCTTTTTACCTTCATCGCGTTTGTTAGCTGTGCGAGTAACGCCAGCACATCGCCAGAACTAACTATGTTCGACAGCAATGGTGCAAAGGCAGCGCCTGGCGTTATCTTAAAAAGTGATGCCACCATGACAGTCACCGGATTGATAAACCATGTCGTGGTAACTCAACATTATCGCAATGAAAACCCGTTTGCTGTTAATGCACGCTATGTCTTTCCGCTGCCCGATGAAAGTGCGGTGCATGCTATGACTATGCACATTGGTGAGCGAGTGATCAAAGGTGAAATTGATAAAAAAGCACAAGCCGAGCTGCGTTTTCAACAGGCGCAACAAGCGGGTAAACAAGCCGCTTTAGTGCGCCAGCAGCGTGCAAACATGTTTGTCACTAATGTGGCAAACATAGGCCCTGGCGAAGAAGTGCAAATAGAGCTGCAATACCAAGAAGTGATTGATTATCGCAGTGGTACATTTGCACTACGATTTCCAACCACGATAACGCCGCGTTACCATCCGATTAATGGGGTATTAAATGAAACAGCAGAGGATATGATTGACTCGCAGAGTAATGAGTTATCATCAGCGAGTATTGCTGCCACGGGGTGGATAGCACCGATTTACATGGCCACTAAAAATGCCGGCTCGGTTCAAGGCGAGTTTAATCTAACGGTTAATATTGATGTTGGCCTAGAGCTGGTGGATATTCAGTCTAAATATCATCGTATTAATACCGAAAATCTGGCATTTGGTCAGTATCAAGTTACTTTAAATGAACAACGTGCCGTGAATCGTGATTTTTTACTGGAGTTTAAACCGCTGCAAAAAGAGCAAGCGCAAGCCGCATTTTTTACTGAGCAGCTCAGTAATGGTGAACGTTATGGATTATTAATGTTGCTGCCGCCGGATGATCATTTTACGCAGACTCAGCGTCTAGCAAGAGAAATGATTTTTGTAGTCGACACTTCCGGCTCTATGCACGGACAGTCAATGGAGCAAGCCAAAAGTGCACTTCATTATGCGTTATCGTTACTTGATAGTAACGACAGCTTTAATATTGTCGGCTTTGACGATCAAATTATGCCTATGAGCGATAAACCTGTGCCGGCTAATGATTTTAATTTACGCCGTGCTGAGCGCTTTGTATATAATTTACAAGCTGATGGCGGCACCGATATTAAAGAGGCATTAGATGGTGTACTAGATGCTCGTGAGCATCTAGGGTATGTGCGTCAAGTGGTATTTTTAACCGATGGCAGTGTCAGTAATGAAGATGCATTGTTTAAACATATTAGTGCGCAACTGGGTGATAGTCGTTTGTTTACGATTGGTATCGGTAGTGCGCCTAATAGCTACTTTATGCGTCGAGCTGCAGATGTTGGGCGCGGAACGTTTACTTATATTGGCAGCAGTAGTGACGTGCAACCAAAAATGCAGCAACTATTTGATAAGTTAGCTCATCCTGCAATTACTCAACTTGCGCTTAGCAGTGATTTGGCAAATCAAGCTCTTGAATATTGGCCATCGCCGTTACCCGACCTGTATTTTTCAGAGCCGGTGATGGTTGCTATAAAGCTTGATAATAATGCCGGCGTTACTTTAGCGGGGCAAACGGCGCAAGGACCGTTGTCGATAAAGTTAAATACACAACAAGGGCGACCGGCTCATGGAATTGCAAGGTTGTGGGCACGGCAAAAAATTAAATCATTATTACTTTATAACGAGCAAGAGCATGTTAAAGCACAGGTTGAGAGTCTAGCGCTTGAACATCAATTACTTAGTCCGTTTACCGCCTTTGTAGCGATTGAACAGACACCATCGAGCACTGTTGCTGAGCAGAATGTGCAAGTGGTTAATCAACGACCTCAGGGTCTAGCAATGAGTTTGCCACAAACTGATGGGCAAAGCAGACTACATATTTTACTCGGTTGCATGCTGTTGGCTGGATTTGCAGTGTTGAGACTGAAAAAATGAAAGCAGTGATTGGCGCTATATTGTTGATTGTTGGCTTGGCGTTGCTTGGTCATGGTAGTTATATGCAAGCTAAAGCGTGGCTGGCACAACACCTTATAGAGCAGGCTTGGCAAGTGGCACTGACAACGCCAGAGCAACAAGTTAAACCCTGGTTCTATGCTGATAGTTATGTAACTGCACAACTGAATTGGCCAAGCCAAAAGCAAACCTTAACAATATTAGCAGGAGCCAGTGGCCGTAACTTAGCGTTTGCCCCGAGTCACTTTTTAGCTAGTGCAGAGCTAGGCTCTGAGCAAGCAGGCGTGTTAATTGCTGGACATAATGACACTCACTTTGCTTTCTTACAAAAAGTGAATGTAGGTGAGCAATTTAGCTTACAAACGCAAAATGGCCAAATTGATCGCTATCGAGTGCGTGGGATTGCGGTTATTCATCAGTCCCAGTACGATTTTTTAGCGCATAAAGGCTTGTATTTATTAACCTGTTATCCGTTTGACTCTTTAGCCTCCGGGACTGAATTACGATTATTAGTCTCTGCCGATAAATTGCCATCACCTGCATCGGTATTATCTATGTCTACTACCAATTCTTGATGACGCTGACTTATCATTACACCTACAAATACCACGCCAATGCTGAGCCATTGGCTAAGAGAAAGCACTTCTCCCAAGATAATTGCTGATAATATTAGGGTGAAAATCGGTATTAAATTTGAATAGGCTGCGGCAGTGAGCACCGACACCTTACTAATTGCGTAATTATACAAACCATAGCCGCCTAAGGTGACGCAAGAGCCTAAATATAAAATACTTAATAAAGCGCCAAGGTCGTGTTGATTTTCACTGGGTAAATCAATAAACAGTAAAAATGGCGCAAAGAACAGACTACCGCTAAAACCTTGCAATGCAATTAAGGTTAATGGTGAGTAGCGAGCAACTAAATGTTTAACTGAAATAGTATAAAATGCAGCGCAGACCATTGCCATTAACTCCAAAAAGTTACCCAGCAATGGATTGGGAGCCTGCTCTGAGCTTGGCGACATTAAAGTTAATAAGATACTGCCGCCAATACAAAAAGTGAAACCAATAACAATGGCCTTACTAATGTACTCTTTGAGCATAAAAAACGCTAAAAGTGCTACGATAATCGGTAAGCACGATACAATAACTCCCGCTTGAGAAGCTGAAGTATATTCCATCGCATGGCCTTCAAATAAAAAATACAAACAGGGCTCAGCCAGCGACATCCCCACCAGATATTTCCAGTCACCTTGATGATATTTAAAGCGAATAACGTAACGCCATAAGCACAATGCCATGACTAAGGTGGTTAACATGCGTAAAAAAATCACCAGTGCAGGGTCATAAATGGCGATCGCGTATTTCAGCGCGATAAAAGAACTACCCCATAAAAAGGTGGCGATTATTAAACATAAACTGGCTGGCATGAAGGTCGCTTTAAAGTGAATTAAAACACGATCCTAGCACGTCAGCACCGTGATTGAATATTTTTAACTTGTTCAAAAATCGATAACTGGTATAAATAAATCCTTCAATATTTTTGTGTAGTAAAAAGCATGCAAAGGGCACAGGTAATAGTGGTTAAGCTGGGAACGAGTGTACTCACTGGTGGAACCGATAAACTCGACAAAGCACACATGGTTGAATTAGTTCGCCAATGTTGTGAATTAAAAAAGCAAGGTCATCAAGTTGTGCTGGTATCAAGTGGCGCGGTGGCTGCTGGCCGAGAGCAACTATTAAAACCCTGCGGTCGTTCATTGATTGATAAACAGATGCTTGCCGCGATTGGTCAAGGTCAGCTTATCCACATTTGGCAAAGCTTATTTGCTTTATATGGCGTGAATGTAGGGCAAATGCTACTGACTCGCGCTGACGTTGATGACCGAGAACGCTACCTCAATGCCCGCGATACTTTAACTGCATTATTAAGTTATGACGTGGTGCCAATCATTAATGAAAATGATGCGGTCGCAACTGCTGAAATTAAAGTAGGTGATAACGACAACCTCTCAGCACTGGTCGCTATATTAGCTAATGCCGACAAATTATTATTACTAACCGACCAAGAAGGTTTATTTACCAGTGATCCACGTACTGATGTTAATGCGCAATTAATTGACGAAGTGGCACATATTGATGATGAGTTACGCCAGCTTGCTGGTGGCAGTGGAACTAGTCTAGGCACGGGTGGTATGGCAACGAAATTGCAAGCCGCTGATATCGCTCGTCGAGCCGGGGTGGAAGTGATTATAGCCAAAGGTGCTGGTAAAAATGTGATCCTTAATTGTATGAGCGAACAGTTACCAGGAACACGCTTTGTAAAGCTAACAGCGCCAAGAGATGGCCGTAAAAAATGGCTGTTAGCTGGACCTAAAAGTAGTGGCCAAATAGTGATTGATGATGGCGCAGTAAATGCTTTACAGCAACAAGGCGCTAGTTTATTAGCCAAAGGCGTACGCGGTGTGCGCGGGCAGTTTGAACGTGGCGATTTGATTGATTTAGTCACCAGTGATCAACAATTAGTGGCCCGTGGGTTAGTACGTTTTAGTAAAGCTGAAACCGACACTATTAAAGGTTGTCATTCAAGTGAAATTACAAAGTTGCTAGCTTTTGATTGCGGTAGTGAAGTGATCCATCGAGATGACTTGGTGTTGTTCTAAACTAATAATTTAGTAAAACTGTAAAGCTAACCTAAACTAAATGTTATGTATTTGTTTAGGTTGGTTTAGATGATAGCAAACCCTTGTGGACATGAATGGATTGTATTCTTAACGCAACAAACCGAAGAGCAGGCTTTAGATGCCGCGCTTATTACAGCTATTTCTGGCCTGTCTAAGCTCAAAGTATTTGCGCTATATATTAATAAACATTTCAATCCGCAACTTCATCCTACCTTATTGAATGTTGATAGCAAAATAGATTCGCTTAGATCCGATGAACTGATGCTTTTATTAGATAAAGTAAGCAAAAATAAAGTGCGTGTAAGCAGTGCATTTGAAAGTGTTACAATGTATGTGCCGATGTCTTATTTAGGCACTGTCATTGGCCTATTAATGGTTAAATCGAAAGACGAATTGCCCGAAGGCATTGGCGTGTTGGCACTACATATTTTAAATGTTTATGCTAATCAATTAGCCTTGATCCATAAATCACGATTAGACCCTTTAACAGAATTACTTAATCGGCAAACGTTTGATAAAAAAGTCATTGAAATACTCTCAGAAGAAGACTTTTTGGCCAAAGATGAGGCATTCGCAGTAAGTAAAAGTTGGTATTTAGCGATTGTCGATATTGATCACTTTAAACGGGTCAATGATAATTTTGGTCATGTAATTGGTGATGAAGTTATTTTATTAGTATCGCGATTACTGAAAAATAATTTTCGCTTGGAAGATTATGTATTTCGCTATGGCGGTGAGGAATTTGCCGTATTATTTCAAAGCTTCGATAAAGCAGCAGCTCGTGGTACGTTAAATCGATTACGAGCGAATATTGCTGAATATCCTTTTCCACAAATAGGTAATTTAACCGTCAGTGCGGGTTTTTTGGAACTTAGCCATGTTGATATGGTTGCATCTTTAGTACATAAAGCGGATTTAGCATTGTATGAATCGAAAAATAATGGGCGTAACCGAGTTACTGCTTATAGCGATCTAAACTTAGTGGATGATATTGCTAGTGATGATGGTATAGAGCTTTTTTGAATCTTTTGCAGTTGCTTTAACTGTGCTAAAATCTGTGCCCTTAAATTGTTGTAAACAGGGCCCAGTTGATGAAATTAGTTCGTTGGTTATTAGGTAGTTTGATCTTATTTTTTGATTTTGTTTTTACACCACGTAGTAAAAAACGTCCTGCGGGAGAGCAAGCTCAGCTTGATCAACTCACTGCACAATTTAAACTATATCAATTCAAAGCTTGCCCATTCTGCGTAAAAGTGCGCCGTGCAATTAAACGCGAAGGGTTAAAAGTTGAAACGCGCGACGCGAAAAGTAATGAACAGTATCGTCAAGAATTGCTCGAACAAGGCGGAAAAATAAAAGTACCGTGTCTACGTATCGAAAAAGATAACCAAGTCACTTGGTTATATGAATCAAACGATATCATTGCTTACTTAAATAAAGCTGCAGCTTAATATTCATTTTTCAAGCGCATTTGCTGTGTTAGCATTTAGCGCATATTTTATTGCCCATTGAAAGAGAACATAACCATGACAATTCGTACACGTGTTGCGCCGTCACCAACCGGTGACCCGCATCTTGGTACCGCTTATATCGCCTTATTTAATTACTGTTTTGCTAAGCAGCAAGGTGGCGAATTTGTACTTCGTATTGAAGACACAGACCAAGTACGTAGCACTTCAGAATCAGAACAAGCGATTATGGATAGTCTTCGTTGGTTAGGGCTTGAATGGGATCATGGTCCTGATGTCGGTGGTGAGTTTGGTCCTTATCGTCAATCAGAGCGTAGCGATTTATATAAAAAATATGCGCATCAGTTAGTTGATGATGGCAAAGCATTTTATTGTTTTGCAACTAGCGAAGAGCTGGACCAAATGCGTGAAGAGCAAATGGCTGAAGGCCTGCGTCCTAAATACGATGGCCGTGGTTTAAACCTTACGGATGACGAAATTAAAGCCAACTTAGCTGCCGGTAAGCCTTACGTTATACGTATGAATATTCCAAGCGAAGGTACCTTTAAATTTAACGATTACTTACGTGGTGAAATTGAGATCCCGTGGGAAAACGTTGATATGCAAGTGTTACTTAAAGCCGATGGTTTCCCAACTTACTTTTTAGCTAACGTGGTTGATGACCACCATATGGAAATTAGCCATATTTTCCGTGGTGAGGAGTGGATCAACTCTGCGCCTAAGCTGCTAAAATTATATGAAGATTTTGGTTGGCAAGCGCCGGTGCTTGGTCACTTACCACTATTACGTAATCCAGATAAGTCAAAGCTATCTAAGCGTAAAAATCCAACTTCTATTAATTACTATAAAGAAATGGGTTACTTACCTGAAGCGGTACTTAACTACCTTGGACGCATGGGCTGGTCAATGCCGGATGAGCGTGAAAAGTTCACGCTTGCTGAAATGATTGAACATTTTGATATGAAGCGTGTATCACTCGGTGGCCCAGTATTTGACGTTGATAAACTAAGCTGGTTAAACGGCATGTGGATCCGCGAAAACTTCAGCAACGAAGAGCTAATTCAGCGCTTTGTAGATTGGAAGTTTAATGGGGCAATGCTTGCTAAAGTATTACCAGAGGCGAAAGCCCGCATTAATACCCTATCAGATATGGTTGATTTAGCCGGTCATTTTGTCGGTGGCATTCCAACTTACGACCCTGCGTTACTGACCGCTGGTAAAGCCGATGAAGATGTAATTCGCCAAGCTTTACAGTTCTTTATCTGGGAGCTTGAGGGCTTACGAAGCTGGGAAAAATCAGCAATATTTGCTATAGCTAAAGCGGTGTCTACTTTCCATGAGCTGAAGATTAAAGACTTTTTAGAGCCGATATTTGTCGCTATTACTGGCAAAACGTCTTCAACATCAGTACTTGATGCAATGGAAATATTAGGCTCAGATCTATCGCGCGCACGTTTACGTGTAGCACTTGCGCATTTAGGTATCTCTAAAAAGCAAGCGAAGAATATTGAGCGTGCGTATCGCGAGTATCCTGCTGCATAGGTAAAGTAATCTAGCTAAGCTTGATGATCATTAAAAGCCGAACTTTATTAACGTGGAGTTCGGCTTTTTTGTGGAAAAATAATGGAGTATTGCCAACAAGCAAAGCTAGTGTGTGGACGATGAAATTATAACAGTTGGCTGTTCTCACGCAATTTGTTAGCTCAGCAGTGAAAAGTGGGGTATCGGTGGTTTATTTTTCGAAAAAAAAGCCGTGTTTTAAATCAACACGGCTTTGTTGTTTTAATTTGCTTTGCCCTAGACTTTGAACTCATCTACAGACAAGCGTAACTCTTCGGCAAGTTTAGCGACCTCAGAGCTTGATATATTAGTCTGATTAGCTCCTTCAGCGGTTTGTTCAGCAATGGCTACGATAGACTCAAGGCGCTCGCTAATCTCTTGTGAGACTTGTTGTTGCTCTTGTGCTGCTGTCGATATTTCTTCACTCACATCATGTGCTAAAGCAACCGCTGAGGTGATTGAATCCAGTGCTGCGTTGGCTAGGTCTGATTGTTCAACACAAGAATCAGCTTGTTGCTTGCCTTTAGACATTGCAGTTACGGCTGCTTCCGCGCCTGTTTGCAATGATTCGATCATGGCTTGAATTTCTTGAGTCGAGGCTTGTGTTTTACTAGCCAATGAACGAACCTCATCAGCAACAACGGCAAAACCACGACCTTGTTCACCAGCACGTGCTGCTTCAATAGCTGCATTAAGTGCTAGTAAGTTAGTTTGATCCGCGATACCACGAATAACATCAAGAATACTACCAATTGAGGCGCTATCTTGATGAAGCTTATTAATGACTAGTGAGGCTGATTCAACTTCACGAGCTAGCTGCTCAATGGTCGATTTATTCTGGCTAGAAATACCCTTAACACGCTCAGCTTCTTTATCGGCATTTTTGATTTCTTTAAGTGCCTGTTGTGCGCTATTGCTTACTGTTTGTGAGGTACTGCTCATTTCCGTTGTCGCTGTTGCAGCTTGTTCTACCTGTGCTTGTTGATTACGAATTGCTTGACTTGATTCACCGGTGATAGCAGACGTTTCTTCTGAGGCCGCAGCAAGTTGTGTGGAACGAGATATAATACCTTGGATCAAGCTGCGTAAGCTGGCTATAAGTGTATTACAGCTACGCGATAGTTCACCAAATTCATCTTTAGCTGTATCGTCTAGACGTTGTGTCATGTCGCCACTAGCAACAATATCAAGAATGCGGTTTACTTCTGCAAGCGGTTTAATAATGCGGTTAACCGTTATATAAGCTACGATTATGGCTAACAAAGTTGCGCTGATCATACCAACCCAGGTCCATAAATTAGCTGAATCTACGTCGGTCCTAACTTCTTTTTGCAATTCAAAAGCAACATTACTAGCTTGAGAAACTAATTCATTAAGTTGTTTTATTGCAGTTGCCGTAGCTTGCTCTGCCTCTGTAAGTTCCTTTTCAGTCATTGCGATTACATCAATTAAACGCTTTTTGTTAGCTGAAATACTATTGTTGCCGAGAATGTTATCGCGAAGAGAGACGAAGTAATTGTTTAGATCGTTATATAAACCAGGCTCTGCTGCTTCAACAACCGGTTTTAGTAGCTTTAAGCTACGCTCAATCTCCTCTAAATAATAAAGCTGCTCATTTTTGACGATATCTAAGGTATTTTGGGTTTTAACTGTCAGCATGTCAGTGCTGTTGGTGACTAAAGACAAAAAGTTATTTTCTAATTTATTAGCCGCTTGATAGGCTCTGCTATCACTGCTTTCTAAACCATCAATATCGATAATATCCAAAACCACAGAATTAGCATCTTCCGCTGCAAGCTCTATCGTTTCTAATTGTGCTCGTAATGATTTATTGAGTTCTAATTGGTTTTTTTTATCTTTTAATAAATCTTCTACTAATTTAATAAAGCTTTTGTAAGTTCGCTCAACGTTTTGACTATTTTGATTTAGTTGATCGTTGTCACGTACAACGAGTTTTAACTGTGAATAAGCTTTATCAAAGCGTTGTTTTTGTTCGAACACCAACTTTTCAATTGGCGCAAGCTCTGCTGCTGAAGAGGTATAAAAACTAGCTTGGGCGGCTTTACTCATCAGGATAAACTCAACCTGTAGTTCTGAGCTTTGTTCTAATGCCGGCAATGATAATTGATTTACTTGCTGTGCTGAATTATTAATATTTGCGATTCTGAACAGTGAATTACCCCCAATTAAAAGAAGTAATAAGGTGATACAAATAAAACCACCCCAAATACGTTGGCTGACAGTTAAGTTCATATAAAAATTCCATAAAGAGAGTAGCAATTAGACTTTATCGGCTTTATTGCGGATAAGTTAAGTAATTAAATTCAATTACTTTTAACATTCGTTACTATAAATCTAACAGAAGATGATTAATTTTTCAGTTAAATTAGATGAAATCAGTAGAATTAGCGCTAAAGTATTGCTTATTTTTTAACTCCATCAAGCTCAGCTTCCCACCCCATACACAGCCTGTATCCAAAGCATGGATATTTGCATGATTAGTTACGCCCTCAAGAGCAGCCCAATGTCCAAATACAATATGCTGTTTAAAAGTTGTAAATTTTGGGTGCTCAAACCAAGGCATCATTGCAGTAGCGTTAGTAATACTACCTTTATAGCTTAACTCTAATTGTTCATCAAGGGTTAAAAATCGCATTCTGGTAAAGTAGTTAACAATATAACGAAATCGCTCAAACTCATTGAGTTGCTCACTCCAAAGGCCTGGGTGCTGCTCATACATATGTTTGAAAAAATCGCGCGCATTCTCACCTTGATAGCAGGATTCAGCAAATTGAGCATGTTGCAGAGCCTGCTCAATGGACCATGCGGGGTTGAGGCCGGCGTGGCTAATAAATACCTGTTCTGTTTCAAGCCATAGAGCCAATGGTTGCTGCTTTAGCATGGCTATATAAGCAGGTAGTTTTGCTGAACCAAGCAGGGCGGTGAGCTTGTCTTTTGGATTAGCGGGTTTATCTAACATATAATTGGCAATCAGATGTAAGTCATGATTACCTAAGGTAACGGTGATACTATCTTGATGTGTATATAAATAATCTAGGCAGGCAAGAGAGTCGGGGCCGCGGGCGACAATGTCGCCCACTAAATAAAGGTGATCTTTACTTGGGTTGAAGTCAACTTGCAGCAACAAAGCTTGAAATTCTTTATAACAACCTTGTAGATCACCTATCGCATAATTTGCCATTATTTAACCTAAATTCGGGAGAATAAATCTATCTCCTGTGGCTATTTTCAACGCTAACTGCGTTGAATCTACTTGCAATAGGCCAGCTATTGACGCGTAAATTCGCCTTGTTATCTCTGAAAATCTCCGACAGGACAGCTTAAAGGCTAGTTATATCATTAAATCAATGCGTTAATAAATATCTTAACCCGATTTCAGGTTATTTAATGTAAAATATTAGGCAGTGATAAACGAAAAACATTAATAGGTGCATCAAACTCTGTACCGAACTCATTCTTCAAGGTGTAATAACCTTGCATCGTTCCTACGGGAGTATCTAGCACTGCACCACTGGTATATTTATAGCTTTCACCAGGACCAATAGTTGGTTTTTCACCGACGACGCCATCACCTTGTACTTCGATTTCTTTACCATTTGCATCAGTGATCAACCAATAGCGGCTAATTAACTTTGCGCTGCATAGACTGTGATTTTTAATGGTAACGGAATAAGCAAATACATATTTATCAAGTTCAGGTTGTGATTGACCCTCAACATAAAATGTTTCTACCGATACTTTGATGGGTGAGCCCAAATTACTGCTTGTTGTCATAAATCCAATTAGCTATATCAATAAATTGTTGTAACGAAAGGCTTTCAGCACGCAACGTGATATCTATACCAATGCTAGTTAATTCATCTGCGGTGAGTAAATTAGCTAAGCTGTTGCGCAGTGTTTTGCGGCGCTGATTAAAGGCCTCTAAACACACAGTGTTAAGAATTTTAGTACTTTTTGCTGTACGTTGCTCTGGCTTTTTCGGTATTAAACGAATAACGGCAGAATCAACTTTCGGTGCTGGTTTAAAACACTCTGGTGGTACTTCGATGACAGGCATTGCATTACAGTAATACTGTGTCATTACGCTCAAGCGACCAAATGTTTTACTACCAGGTCCTGCTACCATGCGTTTCACCACTTCTTTTTGTAGCATAAAGTGCATATGCTCAATGTTGTCGGCAAACTCAAATAAATGGAACAGCAATGGTGTTGAAATATTGTATGGTAAATTACCAAACACTTTTAGTTTGTTGCGGTCAGCTTTGATCAAACTTGAAAAATCAAATTTCATCGCATCACCTTGATGCACAGTAAGCTTAGGCCCTAAAAATGGGTGCTCAGTTAAGCGCTGGGCTAAATCTTTATCTAGTTCAACAACCGTTAAGTGGCCACTTAGCTCACTTACCGGTTCAGTGATAGCACCTAGACCAGGACCGATTTCAACTAAATTATCTTCAGGTTTAGGATCAATCGCGGTGACGATTTTATCGATGATCATCTCATCACATAAAAAGTTTTGCCCAAAACGTTTGCGGGCGCGGTGTCCTAAATGTACTTTATCTGTCATTGATTTTGTGCTTTTTCATGGGCGAGCTTAATTGCTTCGCGGATCGCTAATTCAAAACTACCTACATCAGCATCACCAGTACCTGCTAAATCGAGCGCCGTACCGTGATCAACTGAGGTGCGTATAAACGGCAAACCAAGGGTGATATTAACTGATTTGCCAAAACCTTTGTATTTTAGCACAGGTAAACCTTGATCGTGATACATTGCCAGCACTGCATCAGCTTGTGATAGATATTTGTCTTGGAACAAGGTGTCAGCAGGCAATGGCCCGATTAAATTCATACCTTCACTATTAAGCTGTTCAATGGTTGGGGTGATGGTGTCAATCTCTTCACGCCCTAAATGGCCATCTTCACCCGCATGAGGGTTAAGCCCACAGACTAAAATACGTGGTTTTTCGATACCAAATTTAGTTTGTAAATCATGGTTTAAAATACCTGCAACTTTACTTAAACGCTCACTTGTAATAGCACGTGATACATAAGCCAGTGGGATGTGCGTGGTCACTAGTGCAACTCTTAAGCCTTCAGTAGCTAATAACATCACCACATCAGGGGTGTTTGATTGCTGGGCAAAGTATTCGGTATGGCCACTAAATGAAATGCCAGCTTTATTGATAATACCTTTATTAACAGGACCAGTTACAACGGCTGCAAACGTACCATTCATATTCTTTTCGCACGCGATACGCAAGGTATCGAGTACGTATTGACCGTTGGCATCATTTAACACACCCATCTCAACGTCGGCACCTAAATCAACTTGGTGCAGATAGACACTCCCTGCTGGGGCGATTACAGCTGGTGCATTTTCATCAAATGGAATTAAATTGATTGTTAAACCAAGCTGTTTGGCTCGCTGTTGTAATAATTGCTTATCAGCAATCACAACCAGCTGCGCAGGCCAATCATGCTGTGCAAGTTGCAACAGTAAATCTGGGCCGATCCCGGCAGGTTCGCCGGGAGTAATTGCAATACGTAGGATCATTGGTTATTCATCAATTGGGAAAATTTCAACATGGGCTTGCTCACGCATTTCTTGCTGCCAGTTAAAGCTTTCTTCTTTAAATTTACGATTAAAGAGCATGCCGTGAGCACGGTTACGTTTAGCTAGTTCGGTTTTATCAGCTATACGTTTGTCTAATAGCTGCACTATATGCCAACCAAATGTGGTTCTAAACGGGTCACTGATCTCATTTTTATCAAGTGATAGTAGGGCATCTCTAAACTGTGGCGCATAGGTCGTAGGATCTGTCCAATCGTACTCTCCACCTTTAAGTGCAGAGCCTGGATCTTCTGAATACTCTTTAGCAAGTTCACCAAAGTCAGCAGTCCCAGCACGTAAATCTTTAGCAAAGCCATTAAGCATATTGCGGGCTTTTTCTTCGCTTAAGATGATTGACGGCTTGATTAAGATATGGCGAGAGCGCACTTCGGTTGTTTCAACAACCTGGCGACCACGAATGTCTTGAACTTTAATAATATGAAAACCAGCGCCTGAACGAAGCGGGCCTATAATGGCATCTTTTTTGGTGCCCTTAACTGCTTCAGCAAAGAGTGATGGCATTTCATTAATGCTCATCCAGCCTAATTGACCACCTTCAAGTGCTTTTGAACCACTTGATGATGAAATGGCGATACGTTTAAATTCTTTCCCGTCTTGTAAAAACTCAATAACTTTATCTGCGCGAGTTTTTGCGCTAGCAATTTCATCCGCAGTGGCATTATTTGGAATATCAACGAGGATATGGCCAATGTCATACTCTTCCGTATTTTGACCTTGGCTTTCCATTATTTTTAAGAGATTATCAACTTCTTGTGGGCTAATATAAATACGACGGTCTACGTTTGCGCGCATTACTTGTTGAGTTGTGATCTCTTTACGAATTTCTTCACGATAAGATTGGAAACTCTCGCCTGATGATTCAATAGTACGGCGTAGGTCTGCGATTGTTCCGCCTTGCTCTTTCGCCATACCAACCAAAGTTTGGTCCAGTTGGCTATCAGAGATTTCTAACCCCATACGCTCAGCTAATTGCATCATCAACGCTTGATTTACTAAACGCTCCATTGCTTGAATACGTAGCGTATCATCCGAAGGTAATTCTTGTCCTTGCTCTTTGGCTTGGGTTTTTACGCGGTTAACAATAGTGTTTACTTCACTTTGTAAAATAACCCCTTGGTTTACAATACCAACCACCTTATCTATTTCAACAGGGGCTGCGAAAGCGCTTTGGCATAAACCAAGCGTCAAAAATGCTGATGCTAATAATTTTTTTAAATTCATACTTTTTCTAATACTCTTGCTAATAGTACGGTGATACTAGTTATTAAGAAAATACGGTCTACGATAGCCAAAAATACCTTGTTGTAATAATTTTTGTGCATCATAACGGCTTTTACTACCTAACCCTTTTAAGACAATATTAAATCCAATACTTGAATCAAAAGTGGCTTGTTCTTGGCCTATCGCTTGATTTAAATCAGTTGCGATTTGGCGACGGGCGGTAACTTGAAAGGCCCAACAGCATGATTCATATTGCAATCCGCTGAACACCTCGACACTACGACCGTTTTCTAAATCACGGTGATAGCTACTTACAAACTGCCATTGATCACTGAGCGGAATGCTAGTAAAAAAGCCAACTTGTTCGATTGTATTGCCTGAGACATCATTTGCATAGCGATGGTTCAATTGAACGAGTTGATTATCGTCACCTTTATAATCTAAGGTCACATTTGACTGGATAATCTGTTTACCATCGGTGTCATATTGAATTCCGCCTGATAAATACCAGCGGCGGTGCCAATGTAACATGGTTTGTGCGGCAAACAAGGCATTATAGTTGGTATCTGAGTTTAACCCTTGCGATGTTGGCTTGGCTGAGTCACTTAAATAAAATATTTGACCAGCACTAAAATTAAACAACTCTTCACTTTTATTATTAAATAAACGCGTGGTTGCACCTAATGTAAATTGATTTGCTGCGGCTATACGATCCACACTTGAAAAACGACTATCACGGAATAAACCAAAAAAATCATCTTGTAATTTTGTTGTATCGTATAAACCTATATTGGATTGATCTTTATTCGGTGTATACAAATACTGCAGTTGTGGCTCTAAGGTTTGAATACCATCATCAGCGAAGATCGTGGTTTCACGCTCAAAGTTTAATTGGCTGTATAAACGCACTTTAGGCAAAGTACGCGATACTGATTTAGCATAATCAGTATTTGCCAAATCACCTTCTTGCTTATAGTTAGTGTGCAATACGCTAAATTCAGATAAAAACGACCATGCATGCTCTTGGTAGCCGTAGCTTGCTTTTGGTTCGATGTGTAAACGAGTTGCCTTTTCAATAACTTGAGTGTCATTTGTAAAGTGGCTCAGTTCACCGTCTAGGGTAAGTTCAATATCCTGAAAACTAAATGGTGCTGTTTGCGAAAAGCTAATTTGTGGCCACGCCGCATACGATTCAACATGATCACCGAGCACTTCAAAGTTTTGTACTTTTATATCTGTACGCCAAGTATCACCTAAGTGTGATAACGAGCCAGTACGGTACAGTTGGGTGTCAGTACGTGTTGCGTAATTAGAACCCAAATCAGTGAGATAGTTATCATCGCTGACGTTGGTTATATCAACATTAGCACGCCAATTTTCGGCAAAATAACTTTGTTGTTGCCAGTGAAATAGAAAGCGCTCTTTGAGTTCTGGTTCGGAGTCGTCTTTGTCAAGGTATTCAAGTGCTACGAGACCTTCATTGCTATCACTCAAATAACGAAATTCGGTTTGCAGCTGCAAGCCTTTTTTAGACATATAGCGTGGTGTAATCGTGGCATCAAAGTTTGGTGCAATATTCCAATAATATGGAGTAACTGTTTCTACGCCGTAGCGATCTGAACTGGAAATATTGGGTGTTAATAAGCCCGACTTTCTGCGATTATCAATTGGGAAAGTGAAATAGGGTAAATAAAGTACAGGCGTATCCATAATACGCAATACCATATCATGGGTTTCGCCCCAGCCTTCATCACTGGATAATAAAATTTGTTCAGCTTGAATTGCCCACACGGGCGTATCGCTTGGACAGGTAGTAAAGCTTGCGTTCAGCAGATCTAAGCCAGACTTATTAATAGTGAGCTTTTCCGCTCCGCCGTGTGCTTGTTGATCCGTCAGCTTATAATCGGCACCAAGTAGGCTGATTTCAGAACTATTTAAATCAGCATTAAGACCTGAGCTATTTACTTCACTGATAGTGTCACGGTAAGTAATAGGGCCAGTTGCATTAAGTAACCCACGCTGTTTGTCAATTAGCGCACTTTGTGCGGACAAACTCATAGTAAGGGTGTTAATATCAACATTACCGGTAAATTCTGCGCTTTGGGTGCCAAGCAGTTCAATATCATCTGAACGGATATCGATCATGCCTAAGTCAAGGCCAGCAAGCGGTTGCCAAGCTCTGGTTTGCATTGAATTGCCACAAAAGTTGTGTGTCAGTTCAGTTTCGGCGAACGATGGTGCGCTGATCACACTTAGCATCATCATGCCCCAGGTTTTGCTCATTTATTAACCTTAATATGCTGTCGTTGGATGTAAGAATGACATAATAAAGGAAAACAATGGCAAATACAGTAATTGACTTAGTGAAAAATAGATATCTTGTAAAATGAATCGTTATAAAAGTTTACAGCAGTTTTTAAATCCGCACTTCGAAGATGAAGTATACCAGCTAGCTGCGATCACCGGAGACGCCAGCTTTCGTCGTTATTTCCGTCTAAATCGCGGTCAAGATAGCTATATAGTTATGGACTCAGATCCAGCTAAGCTCGATAACACTCCTTATATAGAACTCAACAAAGTTTTTTCTGAGCATGGTTTCAAACTACCAAAAATATTACATGCTGATGAAAAGCAAGGGTTCTTCTTATTAAGCGATTTAGGCAACACACATCTTGCTGATATGCTAGATGATAAAGAACGTATTAATCACTATAAACACCTTATAAAACTTAGTGCACAATGGGCAAAAATGCCGCCTGTTGAGCACATGAAAGATTTTGATCGGGCATTTTTAGAATTAGAACTAAGTATTTTTTTAGAATGGTTGGTAGAGGGATTTTTAGAGCTAGAAGTTACTGCTGCAGAACGTACTTTATGGCAAACGAGCTGTGAGTTATTAATTGAAAATATACTCGCGCAACCTAGCGTCACCGTACACCGTGATTTTCATAGCCGTAATATTATGCACAGTGAACAGCAATGGGCAATTATTGACTATCAAGATGCCGTGCAAGGCCCGGTATGCTATGACCTGGTATCGTTACTGCGTGATTGTTATTTTAAACTTCCTCACGATGAACTTGAATACTTACTTGAGCATGCATTTGCTGAGTTTGAGCAACAGGGCTTGCTCAGTAACATCAGCTTTGCAACCTTTAAACAATGGTTTGATTTAACCGGTATTCAACGCCATTTAAAAGCGGCGGGTATTTTTTGCCGGTTAAATTTACGCGATGGTAAACTCGGTTATATGGATAATGTATTACCGACACTGCGCTACATTAGTGATGTGGCGCAAGATCATTCATCGTTGGTGGAGCTGGGTAAATGGATCAGCAGTAAGATTATTCCTGCTACCTTAGTCGCACTTAATAAAGTGCCAACTAAATAATGAAAGCGATGATTTTAGCCGCGGGTCGCGGTCAGCGAATGATGCCACTTACCGCAGAATTACCTAAACCTATGTTAAAGGTGCAAGGAAAACCATTAATCGAGCATCATATTGAGCGACTAAAAACAGCAGGGATCACTGATTTTATTATTAACCTTGCTTGGCAAGGAGATAAGATCCGTGCTTACTTTGGCGATGGTAGCCGGCTTGGTGTACATATTGAGTATAGCCAAGAGCCTGAGCAGGGATTAGAAACTGCAGGTGGTATTATTCAAGCCTTACCTTTGCTTGGTGAGCAATTTATTGTTATTAATGGCGATATATTTACCGACTATGATGTTAGTTCATTACTGCATATTCACTTAGATGCGGGCGAGGCACATATTGTGTTGGTTGAAAATCCAGCCCACAACCCAAATGGTGACTTTACGTTGCGTCATCTAAGCGCAGATAGCCCCAAGTATACATTTTCTGGTATTAGTCGCTTTCATCAGCAATTTTTTGCAGGAATTACAGCGGGTACTCATCGCTTAGGGCCATTATTAAAAAGTAAATTGGCTGAGCATGTTGTCTCTACGGAGCTGTACATAGGTAACTGGGACGATATCGGAACTCCAGAACGATTAGCTCAATTGAATGAGTTGTTGATAGAGCAACAAAAAACTCATTAAGTAATTCACATATAATAGGAGCGCCTCATGTGGGGTAAAATTTTAGGTGCCTGCTTTGGCTTTATGTTTGGGCGTATTATAGGCTTATTTATAGGCTTATACCTGGGCCATATGTTTGACAAGAGTTTAAAGCAGAACTTTGATAAAGCCGGCGGCTTTTCAAGCTTATTTAAAGGCGATGATGATATTAATCAGCGCCAAGCGTTATTTTTTACCAGCTGTTTTGGAGTAATGGGGCACATTGCTAAGTCAAATGGCCGCGTAAGCGAAACCCACATCCGTGCTGCCAGTTTATTTATGGATGAAATGGGACTCACTGGTGATGATCGCAAAGAGGCACAAGATGCATTTAAAGCGGGAAAAGACGCTGATTTTTCATTAAAAGAAACTGTTTTCGATTTTAAAGAGCGTTTTGCTCGTCGCCATGATTTATTACAACTGTTTTTAGAAATTCAAATCCAAATGGCGTTTTCTGATGGGGTGTTAGCTGCGCAAGAAAAGGAGCTACTCCAAGAGGTAAGTAAGTTATTAGGGATCTCTAAAACTCACTTTGCATTTGTACTTAAACGTTACCAAGCTGAATTTTCATTTCGTCAGCAACAACAACGCTATCAACAGCAGCAACAACGTCAACAAGGGCAAAGCAGTAGTTATCGTGAAGGCTCAGGGCATCATGTACCGCCAAATAGTGGCATGAGCCGTACTCAAGCTCTGGCTTTGCTGGGGTTAAATAATGAGGCGAGTGAACGAGAAGTAAAAGTAGCGTACCGTAAATTAATGGCGCAGCACCATCCTGATAAATTAGTTTCTCAAGGTTTACCTAAACATATGATGGAACTGGCAGTCAAGAAAAGCCAAGATATTCAAGCCGCTTACGAATATTTAAAAAAGGCGGCGTAAAAACCCGTCTACTTCTTTGGTCAAGCGCTCATGTTGCTCAGGCTCAGAGCGCAAACCAAACAGCTCACGTTGGCGGTAATCATATTTACTGTGACGTTTAACCCAGCGTTTTCTATCCGCCACACTCAGCAGTAAGTCTGGGTTATCTATGTTGTAGTAAATATCCAATAACGGCGGGCTAATAGTCGATATAATCGCGTTAAGTTGTTGGTTACGTTTACTGTTTGGTAAATAACTGCTAAGGCTGACAAATGCATCTATGTTGGTATTTGGATATTCGCCATAGTGTTCGAGCAATACTCCAGCAGAGGCACCTTGTGCAATAACAACAATTTTCCCATCTTCATCCAATGCACTTTGATACAACGCATTAAAGCGTGCAATTAAGTTGAGTTTATAATTATCTATTATTGCATTGCTTATATGAGCGATAGCATCAACATGTACAATAGGAGTGGCTGTGTCAGCTGATGGTTCGCCATTGTCTGAACTTGTAGTTTGCTTAGCCGCTGCAGGTTCAGTTGTTTCACTTGCATCCGCAGGTGGCGCTGCTTGCCAATCAATATCGGGTACCGTCATAGCAATTGTGGCATAGCCTAAATCGTTAAGTTGCGTACGTAAAAAGTTGAGCCCGTTGTTATTGGTAGGTAAGTGTTGCCAATCAGGGATAATCAACACCACACCGCGCTGCTGGGCACTCATGTGTTGGCGATATAAACTTAAAAACTCAGTATCACCAGCAAGTAGCGGTTTTAGTTCATCTTGCGGCATTAGGCGTGATAAATCATTACTGCTGATTGTTGACCATGGTGTGGGTGCAATAAAGTCGGCTGCTTGGGCTTGCATGGCCAAGAAAGTCGCGTAAACCAAACTAATTAATTGCCATACTTTAAACTGTTTGCCGATAGCCATATAAACCACCACGATGAATCAATAAGTTGTTATCGGCGTGTACAGCAAAAAGTTTAGTGTGATTTTAAGCTCGTAATTAAAACTCTGGCTCAGCTTCAAAAGTCATAATTTGTGCTGTTCCCGGGTGAGTGAGCTGTAGCATTTGTGCGTGCAATTGCAAGCGGGGGGCAGCAGCCAGGGCATCAGGGTGAGCATAGAGCCTATCGCCTAAAATAGGGTGCCCCAATGACAACATATGCACACGTAATTGATGTGAGCGTCCGGTAATAGGGGTAAGTTCCACACGAGTGGCGTGCAACTCATGCTCCAGTACAGTGTAATGAGTTAAAGAGGGCTTCCCCTTGTCATGATCAACCATTTGCTTAGGGCGGTTTGGCCAATCACAGATCAGTGGCAAATTGACTGATCCCGTTAATGGCTCTAATTTACCGTACACTCGTGCAATATAGCGCTTTGCAGTTTGGCGTTCTTGAAACTGCATACTTAAATGACGATGAGCCGCTTTATGCATTGCTAAACAAATAATTCCAGAGGTTGCCATATCTAAGCGGTGAACTACTTTTGCCGTAGGAAAAACACGGTTAACGCGAGCTATCAAACAATCGGCGTGTTTAGGATCTTTTCCCGGCACAGTCAAAAGTTCACTGGGCTTGTTGACGATCAGTAAATCATCATCTTGAAATAAAATGGTTAAATACGGATCTAATGGAGGATTGTAGTTAATTAACACGGCCGACCTCAATGATTTATGAGCGCGCTATTTTAGAGAAGTCATCGCTTATACACAATCAATAAAGTATTAGATTAGACGCGAGAGTATTAATGAGCGAGTTAATTGACAAGTAGTCGTTAAGCAGAGGGTATTTTTGGGCAAAAGAAAAGCGCGAACTATTGCTAGTCGCGCTTGCGGAATCTTCTAATTTTCTGCATCCTGCAATTGAACTTAATCAACTCCTAAACTTTACTAATCCATGTGATCACACTGTTACTTATTCGTTCTGCGTGATATAGGCTATCCGTGCCTCTGTCCTATGTGCTTCCTTTTGATCCTTTTTGGTAATCTCTATTACCGGTCCTTTACGCATCGTCCTGATGCTATCCCTTAGTTAACAGTTCCATTGTGATACCCTTTAGGGCCTGTCCATCTGTCCGCTTTTATAACATCCTGTCTAACAACTCTCTTGCGAGCCCTGTTGTTATTCCTTTTCGCATCATCTTGACGCTGTCCGTGTATTTTCTATCCTTAGTGCTACTCATCCTGAGCCTGTCCGTGAATCCATTTTTTCCTAACGTAACCTTTAATTCGAGGTTTATGAGTAATCATTCCTTGTCCGTTTACTCATTTAAGCGTCACTGCTTAACCGATGAAGTAAGTATAGAGAGTATCTGCAAACAAAATAGGCTAAAAACAGTAACGAAAATACAGTCATTATTTTGAAATTTTATAATAGTTATTATATTTCATGTGGTTAGTTTGTTTTTAGACTTTTTTTATGATGTTTTATACTCAATAGCTGTCATAACCGTGAGATATATCGCACAAGTGATTTCCATTATGGGCATGGTCATCATTGATTAAGATTTAATAAGTGCACTTTTTCAAGGAGCAAGTTATCATTACATGATAATAGTTATTATTTAGTTGGAAGCGATTTATGAAAAAGACATTAGCAGCTTTAGTTGGCTTAGTGTTAACAACCCCTGTGTTTGCAGATGAAGCAGTAAATATTTACTCTTTTCGACAACCGTTTTTAATTCAGCCAATATTAGATGATTTTACTAAGCAAACAGGCATTAAAACAAATGTGGTGTTTGCTAAAAAAGGATTAATAGAGCGTGTTAAGCGTGAAGGAAAGCATAGCCAAGCTGATTTAGTCTTAACCTCTAATTTTAGTGATTTAGTGCAGCTAGATGAATTAGATTTAACCCAAACAATTAATAGTGAAACCGTTAATAGTAATGTACCGGCTAAGTTTCGTGATGTTGAAGGACAATGGGTTGCATTAACTAAGCGGGTGCGTAACGTTTATTCATCAAAAGAGCGCATAGGTGCATTAGCGCATTTAAGCTATGAAGAATTAGCCGATCCTAAATACAAAGGCAAAATTTGCACCCGTTCGGGTAAGCACCCATATAATTTAGGCTTGGTCGCTTCAATGATTGCACACCATGGTGAAGCAGAAACTAAAAAATGGCTTGAAGGTGTGAAAGCAAATTTAGTTCGTAAACCTCAAGGTAATGACCGCGGGCAAGTAAAGGCAGTAAAAGAAGGCTTATGTGATTTAGCGATCGGTAATAGTTATTACTTTGGTAAGATGATGGAAGATCCCGAGCAAAAACCATGGGCTGATGCCGTACATATTAACTTTCCGAATCAAGATAACAGAGGCTCACATATTAACGTATCTGGTGTAGTTATGACCAAGTACGCTAAAAATCCTGAAAATGCCTTGAAACTAATCGAGTTTATGACCGACAATAAGGCGCAAAATATGTACGCTTCGGTCAATATGGAATATCCAGTAAGGCTGGGCGTTGAATTATCAAGCTTAGTAGCATCATGGGGTAGCTTTAAGGAAGATAGCTTAGCGCTTGATGAAATTAGCAAATATCGTCCTTTAGCACTTAAGCTAATTGATGAGGTGAAGTTCGACCTTTAATGAGTTTAAAATTTTCACTGTCGCGATGGCAGTTATTCGCGTGGGTTATTGGCATAGTGTTGATAACCCCATTGTGTTTTTTATTGTTCGAATCACTACAAGGCGATTCTGACGTATTTAGCCACCTCTGGGATACCGTGCTATGGGATTATACCCGCAATACACTGTTACTTATTTTGGGTGTTGGCGTTGTCAGTTGTATTATTGCCCTTCCGCTTGGCTGGTTAACCGCTTATTGTGATTTTCCCGGCCGTAAACAGTTTGAGTGGGCGCTTATGCTGCCCCTTGCGATGCCGACCTATATTATTGCTTACGTTTACACTGATCTGTTTGATTATGCCGGTCCGGTGCAAATAGGGTTACGCGAATGGTTTGGTTGGCAATCACCTAATGATTATTGGTTTTTTGATATTCGTACTTTATCTGGTGCGATTATTATGATTGCCTTAGTGCTTTATCCTTATTTGTATTTGATTTTTAAAACTGCATTACGCGAACAGTCATTTAAATTGGTGCAGGCGAGTCAGTTGATGGGATTATCACCTAAGCAGAGCTTTTTCAAAGTTAGTTTACCACTTGCTCGAGGGGCGATTGTGGCTGGACTGACGCTGATCAGTATGGAAGCAATGGCTGACTTTGCAACCGTTAATTATTTTGCGGTAAGTACTTTAACCACAGCGGTTTATGATACTTGGTTAGGGTATTATTCGTTAACAGCTGCGGCTAAAATTTCAGGTATTATGTTACTTATATTGTTTTTAGCGTTAACGATGGAGCGTTTTAGTCGTCGTAATCAAGCTGTATTTGAGCGCCAACCAAGCGTCAACAGTGATGCGCTATATAACTTAACGGGCAAAAGTGCATGGCTGGCAACTATCTTTTGTATTGCAGTGTTATTTTTTGCCTTTATATTACCTGTCGCTGTGTTAATGGGTTATGCCATTTCATATTTCGGACAAGCATGGAAAAGCGTATTTTTTCTCTATGCATGGCAAAGCTTTAAAGTCGCGGCCATCGTGAGCATTATCACCATTATTTTGAGTCTGTTAGTGGTATTTTATCAGCGCATTGCTAAGCAGCAATATCCACTTGTACCTGGGCGATTAGCCAGTACAGGTTATGCGTTACCTGGAACAGTACTCGCTATTGCAGTGTTGTTACCATTGACCTTGTTAGACGATAAATTAAATACTTGGTTAGAGCCAATAGGTATTACACCGGGGCTATTATTGAGCGGTACTTTGTTTGCAATTATATTTGCATATGTGGTGCGCTTTTACGCTATAGCTCATGGTGCAATTGAAGCTAGTTTTATGCGGATAAGCCCATCGCTTGATATGGCGAGTCAATCAATGGGGAAAAGCCAAGGCCAAACTCTACGCAAAGTACATATCCCGTTATTACGTCGTGGTATTTTAACCGCAGGATTGTTGGTATTCATTGAATGCATGAAAGAATTACCTACCGCATTGTTATTAAGGCCATTTAATTTTGAAACCTTAGCGACTCATGTGTTTCAGTATGTCAGTGATGAGCAGTTAGAGCTGGCGTCTATTTCAGCGTTAGCAATTGTTTTGGTGGGGTTAATTCCTTTATACTTTATTAATCGCTCGATGGAGCAACGCAGTTAATGAGCAGTTTAGTATTAGAAAATTTATCGTATCAATACAACGGCACATCCGTGATTGAGCACTTAGATTTAACTGTCGCACAAGATGAAATAGTGTGTTTACTCGGTGCTAGTGGCTGTGGAAAAACCACCACATTAAAAGCTATTGCTGGGCTGATTGAAGCAAAGCAAGGAAAAGTATTTATTGATAGTAAGTTAGTCAGTGATGAGCATACTTTTTTAGCGCCAGAGTATCGAAATATTGGCATGATGTTTCAAGATTATGCGCTATTTCCACATTTAACTGTGGCTGATAATATTGCCTTTGGCTTAACCAATATGACAAAAGCGGATAAGTTAAAGCGCGTTGCTGAAATGCTTGAGTTAGTGCATTTAATTAATTGTGCAGAACGTTTCCCGCATCAGTTATCTGGGGGTCAGCAGCAGCGAGTGGCAATTGCTAGGGCACTGGCTTATAAACCTAGTTTATTGTTATTAGATGAACCGTTTTCCAATATTGATACGCAAGTACGGTTTGAGTTAATTGCAGATATTCGTCGTATTATTAAAACCCAGCAAGTATCAGCTGTATTTGTTACTCATTCAAAAGAAGAGGCATTTGCGTTTGCTGATACATTAGCGGTAATGCACTGTGGGAAAATTGCTCAACAAGGTACGTCTGAGCAGCTATTTAGTGCTCCAAGCTCAAAGGTAGTTGCAGAATTTCTTGGTCAGGGCATATACTTAGACGCAGAAGTATTAACAGCAACTGAATATCATACTGCTTTCGGATGTGTTGAGTCATTAGTTACGCATCGTCATGTTAAGCAAGTTGGGAAACTTTATGTTCGCCCACACCATCTTGAGTTAATACCTTTTCAATCACAAGGCTGTAGTGCAAATACGGTGACTATTTTAAACAGTCGTTTTGTTGGTTCGCATTTTGTGTATAAGGTTATGGTTGATGGACAAGAAATTGAAGTTGCTGCTCAGTTGGGCCACTCATTTTTAGCAAATGAACAGGTGACAATAAAAATAACACCACACACGGTTAACTTTTTCGCAGATTAAGTGCTTTAGTATTTTTAATTTCATTAAAAACGCCGTGTATGAGATTTTGAGTTAAGGAAATACCATGGCGCAAGCGCAATCTGGAATTTGTGCTGAGGCAAACTTGCACGGTTTACATTTGTTTTTTAATGTATTTGATGGCCACGATGAGTCATTACGCAAAAAGTTAAAATACGTTAGCGCTATCCAAGATGAGTTTTCAGATCAGTTTTCTGAATCGATGCTCTCCAGCCTAGTTGCAGTGGGGGCACAGTATTGGCCGCACATTCTGCCTGAATTTCTGCCTAGTGAATTACAGAGCTTTCCTAATATTCCTCATAATGATCATATTATGGGGGCTCAGCCTTTTGATTTATTTGTCCAAATTCGTTCCGATAGGGAAGATGTAAACCATTTATTTGCTTTGCAAATTCTTAAGTTATTTGCCCCCGATGTTGAATTAGTTGAGCAAGTGCGAAACTTTCGATTTTTAGATGGTCGCGATTTTAATGGTTTTATACTCGGTGGTGACACTCCTCATGGTCGCCAAAAGCGCATCACAGCGTTAATCAATAAACCCAACCATTTTGAAGATCAAGGCAGTTACGTACATATACAGCGCTATAAGCATGACTTAAGTGTGTGGCAAAATTTACCTCTGAGTGAGCAAGAGCAAATAATGGGACGCACTCGCTTAGATAATACCTTGATTATGCCTGCGACTGAGAATAGTCATGCTGTACGCACTGAGTTAAAAGATGAGCAAGGGCAACCACTGCAATTAAATCAAAACATGCCTTATGGTGACGTTTACGAACAGGGTATATTAGCGATTAGTTATGCAGCACAGGGAAATGCATTTGAGCAAGTATTACGAAGTCGATTAGGTGATGCCGATTGCTACGATCATTGGCTTGATTTTACTCAAGCCGATATGGGTTCTGCATTTTTTGCCCCATCAATTAACTTTTTAAAGCAGCTGTAAAAAGTTTGAATCGGTAGATTTATACCGTATCAAATAAAATACGCACACGTTCAAGAGTTACATCAATTTCAGATACTTTAGCTGGAGCGATAAAAATAGTATCGTCACCAGCAATGGTACCTAGTACGCCATCTGCTTTACCTAATGAATCTAATAGTCGAGCAATTAATTGTGCAGCTCCTGGGCTGGTTCGAATAATGATCATCATTTCGTTATGCATTATATCAATCACTAACTGACGTAATGGGCTTTTCGCTGTAGGTACGCCCATTTCAGCAGGCAAACAATAGACCATTTCTTGTTTGGCATTACGAGTGCGTACCGCGCCAAACTTGCTTAACATCCGCGACACCTTACTTTGACTAATATTATCAAAGCCTTGCTCTTTTAGGGCGTCAACAATCTCACCTTGTGAACCAAAGTTTTCTTCTTTTAAAAGTGCCTTAAAGGCCTTTACTAATGCTTCTTGTTTATCTTGTGGTTGCATATTATAGGTTCTTATTCATAAGTGATGCGCTAATTGTACACAATGTTGCATACTTATGCAGTAGTTGTTTGCTTTTGCGATGGATTTTAGTGCTGTAAACCAGCAAGTTTACAACTATGGTCTAAATTATATGTGAAATAAGCAGGATAAATTTGTCTTTAGTCGTTAATTTCATTATCTTTAGAGCCACAAATATTTCCTACCTCAAATTACGGAGAATTCCAATGAAAGTTGCTGTATTAGGTGCTGCTGGCGGTATCGGCCAAGCGTTGTCTTTATTATTAAAAACAGGCTTACCAGCTGGTTCTGAATTATCACTTTATGATGTTGCTCCAGTTGTTCCTGGTGTTGCTGTTGATCTTTCTCATATCCCAACTGACGTTAAAGTTGCAGGCTTTGGTGTTGATGCACTAGATCAAGCGTTAACTGGTTGTGATATCGTTCTTATCCCTGCTGGTATGCCACGTAAGCCTGGTATGGACCGCGCTGATTTATTTAATGTTAATGCTGGTATTATCAAAACATTAGCAGAAGGTATTGTTGTTAACTGTCCAAAAGCATTAGTGGGTATTATCACTAACCCAGTAAATGGCACTGTGCCAATTGTTGCGGAAGTATTCAAAAAAGCAGGTACTTACGACGCGAAACGTGTTTTCGGTATTACCACTCTTGATGTGATCCGTTCAGAAGCATTTGTAGCTGAGCTTAAAGGTGTTGACGTTGCAACTGTGAAAGTACCAGTAATTGGTGGTCACTCAGGCACAACAATCCTTCCGTTACTATCTCAAGTTGAAGGCGTTACTTTCACTGATGAAGAAGTTGCTGCACTTACTCCACGTATCCAAAATGCAGGTACTGAAGTAGTAAATGCAAAAGCGGGCGGTGGTTCTGCAACATTATCAATGGGCGCTGCTGCTGCACGTTTTTGTATGTCTTTAGTTAAAGGCTTACAAGGTGAAGACGTTGTAGATTACGCTTACGTTGCTGTTGAAAATGGCGATGCTGCATACTTTGCACACCCAGTACGTTTAGGTAAAAACGGCGTAGAAGAAATTCTTTCTTACGGTGAACTAAGCGCATTTGAAGAGCAAGCTAAAAACGACATGCTTGATACGCTGAAAAAAGACATCCAAGAAGGTGTTGATTTCATCAACGCTTAATTGCTAAGTCGATTGATACAAAAAAGCCTGCATTTGCAGGCTTTTTTATGCTCGAAGGATTTTTATACATTAGGTGTTTATTAGTGATTACGATCAACGGCAATACGAGCCAAGCTAACGAGTGCTTCTTTATACGGTGATTCATCTAATACAGATAAACACGCAATCGCTTTATCAGCTTCTTCGTTGGCTTTATTCATCGTAAACTCAAGTGCTTTGGTTTCATTGAGGGCACTTAGAATAGCTTCTAAGTGGTCCATACCATTACTGTGCTCAATGGCATCACGGATCAACTGTACTTGCTCAGCATTACCGTGGCGCATAGCATAAAGTAGTGGCAGGGTAGGTTTGCCTTCGGCCAGATCATCACCGATGTTTTTACCTAACTGCTCAGCATCAGCATTGTAATCAAGTACGTCATCCACCAATTGAAAAGCGGTTCCTAAATGCATACCATAAAGATTAAGCGCTTGCAGCGTAGAGTCGTCTTTTTCGGTAATAATCGCAGCAAGGCCTGTTGCAGCTTCAAATAATTTAGCTGTTTTAGAATAAATTACCTGCATGTAGCTATCTTCGGTGGTATCAGGGTCGTTACAGTTCATTAATTGCAGCACTTCACCTTCCGCAATCACGTTGGTTGCATCAGCGAGTATTTGCATAACTTGCATTTTACCAATACCAACCATCAGCTGAAATGAGCGGGTGTAGATAAAGTCACCAACAAGTACGCTGGCTGCATTACCAAACTCAGCATTTGCTGTCGGTGTTCCTCTGCGTAAATTTGATTCATCAACGACATCATCATGCAGTAATGTAGCTGTGTGAATAAATTCAACAATAGTTGCTAAAGTAACATGATCTTTGCCTTCATAGCCAAGTGCTTTAGCCGCTAAAATAGCCAACATAGGGCGAACACGCTTGCCGCCGCTGTTTACTATATATAAGCCTAGTTGATTGACTAATGCTACATCAGAGCGCATTTGCGCGTAAATTAGTTGATTGACGTCATTCATATCGTTTTCGATTAACGCCTGGATAGCTTTTATATCCATTGATCTCCGAGCCAATTTTAATGGGTATACGGGGCTGATTGTACAACAAAAAACAGCTTTGCTCGACAGTTTGTGACGATTCGCTGAAAAAACACGGTTAAGCAGCTTAATTTAGCCTTAATTTGGAAAGATAACTTTTTTATTTGAGAAAATTTACGTTAATTCAACATGGTTGTTTTTTATTCTTAGTGCGTGTTTGTTCGTGGTGTAATTTATTTGTCATGAAACGCTAAAAAGGCTTGGCATAATGCCAATTTAATATAAAATAGGTGAAAATATTGAATCGCCTTCAATGCAGCTATTTTTTATTCATTTAATTAATAAAACAGGCTTGCTAGTTTTTGCACATTAGCGTAAACTTCGCGCCCTATTGAATAATATTTTAGTTGCGTCGATTTGAGGGCGCACAGACGGAGTTAATTATGTACGCGGTTTTCCAAAGTGGTGGTAAACAGCACCGTGTGACTGAAGGTCAAACAATTCGTCTTGAGAAATTAGACGTTGAGACTGGTGCAGCAGTTGAATTTGATTCAGTACTTTTAGTTGCTGATGGTGAGAAAATCGAGATCGGTGTACCGTTCGTAAACGGTGGTAAAATAACAGCTGAGGTTGTTTCACATGGTCGCGGTGAGAAGATTAAGGTTGTTAAATTTAGACGCCGTAAGCATTCTCGTAAGCAAATGGGCCATCGTCAATGGTTCACAGAAGTTAAAATCACTGGCATTAGCGCTTAATTAGAGGTACTTAGAAATGGCACATAAAAAAGCAGCTGGTAGTACTCGTAACGGTCGCGATTCAGAAAGCAAACGCCTTGGTGTTAAGCGTTTTGGTGGCGAATCAGTTCTAGCGGGTAGCATCATTGTTCGTCAACGTGGAACTAAATTCCATGCTGGCACAAACGTAGGTATCGGTAAAGACCACACTATCTTCGCAAAAGCAGATGGTAAAGTTCAGTTTGAACAAAAAGGTCCTTTAAACCGTAAATACGTAAGCATCGTATCTGAGTAATCAGAATCGGTTCTTAAAAAACCCCGCCTTTGCGGGGTTTTTTGTTTTGAAAATAAATATATACCTAAGCCAAGCCTGCAATCAGCTTGGCTTAGGTATATAATAGTGAAATTAACAAGCCAATCCCTAAAGTGAGTAATCATGAAGTTTGTAGATGAAGTAGAAATTCGCGCAGAAGCTGGAGACGGTGGCAGCGGCATCGTATCTTTCCGTCGTGAAAAATATGTCCCAGATGGTGGACCAGACGGCGGTGACGGTGGAGATGGTGGTAGTGTTTATCTACAAGCTGATGAAAACTTAAATACCCTAATCGATTATCAGTTTGAGCGTTTTCATAGAGCTGAACGTGGTACTAATGGCCGCAGTCGTAACTGTACCGGTAAAAAGGCTGATGACTTATATGTGATGGTGCCTGTAGGTACTCGGATCATGGATGTTGATACCCAAGAAGGTCTTGGTGATTTAACTCAACATGGTCAAAGAATTTTGGTTGCAAAAGGCGGTTTCCACGGCTTGGGGAATGCGCGTTTTAAATCAAGTACTAACCGAGCGCCTCGTCAAAAAACATTAGGCACACCGGGTGAAGTACGTAACCTTAAACTAGAGCTATTATTATTAGCTGATGTTGGTTTATTAGGTTTGCCAAATGCAGGTAAGTCTACTTTTATTCGTAGTGTATCGGCAGCGAAACCAAAAGTAGCTGATTACCCATTTACTACGCTGATTCCAAATTTAGGTGTGGTACGTCCAGAAGCAAATAAATCATTTGTTATTGCAGATATCCCAGGGTTAATTGAAGGTGCCTCTGATGGCGCTGGCTTGGGTATTCGCTTCTTGAAACATTTAGAGCGTTGCCGTGTATTACTGCATATTATCGATGTTATGCCTGCCGATGGTTCAAACCCAGTAGATAATGCATTTGCGATCATTAATGAGTTGCATCAGTACAGCCCGAAGCTGGCTGAAAAACCACGTTGGTTAGTCTTTAATAAAATAGACTTATTGCCTGAAGATGAAGCTCAGGAGCTATGTGAGCAAATCGCTGAAGAGTTAGGCGAGACTGAAAATATTTATCATATTTCTGCAATTAATAAGCTAAATACTCAGCCATTAATTCATAACATCATGACGCTACTTGATAGCATGCCAAAAGAAAAGTTTGTACCAGTTGAAGATGAAGAAGTTGAATTCAAATGGGATACTTATCATAAAGATGCCACTAAGAAGAATGATGACGACGACTGGGATAGTTGGGATGATGACGATTATGACGTTGAAGTTGTCTATGAGCGTTAGACTAAAGTAAAATATTTTAAAAGGAGCTGGTGCTCCTTTTTCTTTTTATAATAAAAAAGTATTGGGTTTTAATGTGAAAATTTCAATGATTGCAGCTATGGCTAAAAATAGAGTGATTGGCCAAGATAATGATATGCCATGGCATTTACCTGCTGATTTACAGCATTTTAAAGCGGTTACAATGAATAAGCCCGTGATCATGGGACGTAAAACATTTGAGTCAATTGGTCGCCCTTTACCTGGTCGACGCAACATCGTTATTAGCCGAAATACAGACTATACTGCAGTTGGGGTTGATGTAGTAACATCTCCTGAAGCCGCAATTTCATTGCTGTGTGAGTCTGATGAAGTAATGGTGATTGGTGGCGGGAATGTATATCAACAATTTTTAAAAAGTGCCGATACACTTTATTTAACGTTTATTGACCTTGATGTTGCAGGGGATACTCAGTTCCCTGATTATGAACAATCAGCAAACTGGCAAGTTGTAGAAGAGCTGTATAATCAACCTGACGATAAAAACATTTATGGTTATAAATTCGTCACATTGGATAAAGTTAAGTAACATTATTGCGGTTAAGCTTATAGGTTGATACAATATTAAACAACTAAGGTAGTTATAAAGTATTACACAAGGGTATAAAATGATTAAATTATCAACACTCGTTATTGCTGCAGCTGTTATTTCTGGTTCTGTTGCTTTTAGCGCGCCAGTTAAAGCGGATGATCAGTTAGCTGTTTCAATCTGTGAATACATAGCTGCGGATGATAAAAACCGTCTACGTGATAAATTAAAAAGCTCACGTGTGAAAATTCGTAATATTTATGATGCAGTACAATGTAATGGTCTTAACTTGCTACGCCATGCGGTTGCCAGTAATGCAGTTGATACTGGTGAATACATTGTGAAAAACTTATCTAAAAGCTCTTTAGAAGATGGAGCTGACATAGCATGGGCCGAAGCAAATGGTCATGGCGGTTCTGCATTAATACCAGCTATTAAAGAACGTGCTGGTTTATAAGTTATAATAAATTATTAAAAAAGCCGCGATATCGCGGCTTTTTTGTATCTGAAACAAAAGTTTAACAGATTCGACCTCTATTGTAATTTTATCTGGTAGAATAGGCAGGTTATAAGCAGTTTAAGCAGTGAACAACTATGTTAAGTCCTTTTTATCAGCAACATGCTGACTATGTCTCTATTTCTCGTGAACAAGGGTGTCGTTTCGCAAAGTGCGTTGCTGATGATTACAATCCACTTCATGATAAAGATGCAAAACGTTTTTGTGTGCCTGGAGATTTATTATTTTCATTGGTATTAAGTCGTTATGGCATCAGTGAAAAAATGGAATTTACCTTTGCCGGCATGGTTGATGAGAATACCAAACTCAACTTCCCTGAGGGGGCAGATGAGTTTGATATTACCAGTGGCGATAAAGTCATGCTGAAGGTTAAGCGCGAAGGTAAAACTAGCCAGTGCCAAACACTCACAGATAGTCTAATAAAAAATTACGTTGAGTTTTCAGGTACAACCTTTCCGCATGTTATTATTCCACTTATGGGCAAGCAAGATGTCATGATCAACCCTGCTCGCCCTATGGTTATCTATGAGTCAATGTTGATTAATCTCGATACATTAGAGATCCATGCACCTACGTTAGAATACGCAGAGCCGAGTTTTGAATATACAGGCAAGCGTGGAAAAATCACTTTGCGTTTTAACTTGTTAGAAAATGGCGTAAAAGTCGGCTGTGGTGAAAAGCACATGTTGGTATCAGGTATTCAACAGTATTGCCAAGATACGGTGGATGATCTAATTACGTTCTATAACCAACGTAAAGAAACCCTCAAACCAGCTTGAACATTTAGCAAGCTTAAAAAGGCGCCGCAAAGCGCCTTTTTTGTTATTCGCTTTGGGCGTACAATAGCGCCATTATTTGTTACACAAAGCTAAACTTATGTCTGCGACTACTTTCTCTGAGTTAAAACTCGATCCTGTACTGCTTAATGCACTTGAACAAAATGAATATCATACCCCTACGGCGATACAGCTAAAAACTATTCCGCTGATTTTAGCTGGTCATGATGTTATGGGGAGTGCACAAACAGGAACAGGTAAAACAGCTGCTTTTGTATTACCTCTGTTACATAAATTACTTAATACACCAAGTAAAGATGAGCCGGGTACTGCTAGAGTACTTATTTTGACACCAACTCGAGAGCTTGCTCAGCAAGTCTTCGCTAGCTTTGAAAAATACGCACAAGGTACTGATATTAAAGGTGCACTCGCTTATGGTGGTGCCAGTATTGGCCCGCAAATTAAAGCCATGAAAGATGCACAAGTTGTAGTGGCAACGCCAGGGCGATTACTTGATCATATAATCAAAGGCAGCATTAAGCTATCAAGTGTTGATTCACTGGTGTTTGATGAAGCCGATCGCATGCTTGATATGGGCTTTATTGACGAAATTAAACGTATATTGCGCCATGTTCCCAGTGATCGTCAGACCTTACTATTTTCAGCGACCTTTGACGATAGTGTATTTGAGCTCAGTAAAAAGTTATTAAAAGATCCAAAACTTGTTGAAGTCGATAAACGTAATTCTGCGGCTGTAGAAGTTGAGCAAATCATTTACGCGGTTGATGAAGACCGTAAACGTGAGCTTGTCTCGCACATGATTGGCATGAAAAACTGGCGCCAAGTACTGATCTTTACTCGCACAAAGCAAATGGCCGATCAACTCGCCAAAGAAATGTGTAAAGATGGCTTAAAAACACAGTCAATTCATGGTGATAAATCTCAAGGTGCACGTGATAGAGCACTGCAAGATTTTAAAGAAGGTACCACTCGTGTGCTAGTGGCAACCGATGTTGCAGCTCGAGGTCTAGACATAGTCTCGTTAAAGTATGTGATTAATTTTGAATTACCTTATATAGCTGAAGATTATGTCCACCGTATTGGCCGCACAGGGCGCGCTGGCGAGCAAGGCTTAGCGATGTCATTAGTCAGCCTTGACGAGCAGTGGTTACTTGAAGAAATTGAAGTGTTGCTTGATACTCGTCTAACGCCGCAGTGGTTAGCTGGCTATGAACCTGATCCAAATAAAAAGCCAAAAGACAACCGTAAAAACACCAATAAATCACGTAAAGAGCGCGACAAAAAACGTATTACAGGGCAAAAAACACCAAACAGAAGACGCAAATAATCGTTCTCAGTCGTGACTTATTAATTCATTGCATAGTATAGTATTTATTATCAAGCTCAAAATAAGCAAACGGATATGCTTACTTTGAGTGATAAATTATAAAAACGGATACTTACGCAATTTGTTTTTCAGCTAAGTTTAATTCCATCGTCGCTTTTAATAAGCGGTAAAGATTAATAGATGCATCAATTTCTTCTTTACGGTTGGTTAAACTTTCAATATTTAACCCCAGTGGCACGTCTAAATGCGCGCAACTTCTTAGTATTAAATCTAAGTTTTCACGGCAAATACGTACAGATTCACTCAGTGGGTTTTGCGAATCAAGCATCCGCCATTTAGTTGCATCAGGTACGGAAATTCCTAACCATTGCATAAACTCTAAGGTTTTTTCACTGCCGCAGGGTGTAAAGGTTAGAATAATACGTTTAGGTTCGATACCTTGAGCTTTACAGCTGCGCGCATAACTGGTGATCAAATCCACGGTTGCTTGCGCGTTATACACAGCTTGTGAGATAAAAAATTTACAGCCTTGCGTGGTTTTTTCAAGTAAGCGTTCATGTTCATTACGTTTACTTGCGTGGCGCTCGGCAATGGTAACGCCTCCTAAAAAGAAGTCTTGAGGCTGTTCGCTTAAGACTTTATAAGCATCAGGCAGGCTTAATTTAATATCCCCGTCAGATGATGGACTACCGACTAATACTAGGTTTTTTAAATTAAACTGGTTTTTAGTTTCGCTTAACCACTGTTTAAATTCGGCCACACCGCGCTGTGCAACACTTTTATAAGTGATCACTTCTTGATGCGATAAATTACGTAGTAAGTTACTGTATTCTCGAGGATCTACTGTTTGCTTGAACGGAAAAGGGCGAGGCATCTCAGTGCGACTACTTTCATCTTGAATGTCATAAATAATCACGCCATCGTATTCAATTTCATGCAAACGAGCTAAGAGCTTTTGGGCGATAATTTCAAGCTGCGCTTTATCAGTACCAATACGTGGTGGGGTGGTACCAATTAAGTACACACCCTGATTGGTGTCTTCAATTTTCTCTTGTAGTGATAAAGCCATAATCCTCATTCCAGCTAAGTTAGTGTCTATGGCAAATAATATAGCAGCCATTTAGACGTCTAGATAGATTTTTTTTAGTGAAACTTTTTCAACGAAGGTGAGTTTTATTCATGTTGCTCTGAATGAAGAGTTCTCTGATACACAACTGTTTACATAATTTATTACCTCAGGGGTCTTATATTGACTTGCTTTGTTGCATAATCGGATGACTAAAAACAAGAAATTTATTCAACTAACAAGGGATAGCAATGAAATTTAAATTATTAGCAACGAGCCTTGCGGTAACGCTTGCACTGAGCGGCTGTGCAAATAACAGCGGCTCAAACATGGTCAAAGAGGTTGAGATTGAACAGTCAACGGTTGCCAGTAGTAATGATCGGGTGTTCTCACAAGATTATTTATTAGAAGAGCTTGATAACGGTTTACGCGTTATGGTGGTTAAAACTGATTACCCTGATGTGGTATCACTACAAATTCCAGTGTCTGTCGGTTCTCGTAATGAAGTCGAAGCAGGTAAAACCGGTTTTGCACACTTTTTTGAACACATGATGTTTAAAGGCTCTGAAAAATATCCGCAAGATGTGTATTCTGATATTCTAAAAAATTCTGGGGTTGATAATCGCGCTTATACAACCAATGATTACACTAACTATCACTTAAACTTTTCAAAGCAACATCTTGATAAAGTACTTGAAATTGAAGCGGATATTTTTCAAAACCTGACTTATTCAGAAGAGCAATTTCGTACCGAAGCATTAACAGTTAAAGGCGAATACCTTAAAAATAATGCCAGCCCGGTTCGTAAGTTACTTTCTGCAGTACGTAATGAAGCATTCGAAAAACATACTTATAAACATACCACCATGGGCTTTTTTGAAGATATTGAAGCCATGCCGGATCAAATGGCATACGGTAAAGAGTTTTTTGCTAAGTTTTATAAACCTGAATATGTGTCATTAGTGATTGTAGGCGATGTTGATCCAGCTGAAACTATGGCTATGGTTAAAAAACACTGGGGCCAATGGCAAAAAGGCGATTTCGTTGCTGATATTCCAACCGAACCAAAACAGCAAGCGGCGAAATATATACATGAGCAAAACGAAGGCTTACCAGGGCATTGGTTATTAGTATCTTATAAAGGCACAGCCTGGCAGCCAAAACAAAAAGACAGAGCCGCGCTTGATTTACTGTCACAGCTTTATTTTTCAACCAACTCAGAGCTTTACCAAGAGTTAGTGGTTGATAAACAAATTGCTAGCCAAATGTTTAGCTATAACCCTGATACCAAAGATCCCGGCTTATTACATGTTTTTGTGAAAGTTGAAAATGAGGCTGATTTAGCGGTTGCTCGTGATGCAATTAATAGCACCTACGCAAAAGCTCGCACTGAGTTGGTTGATAGCCAAAAGCTAGCTGATTTAAAATCCAATCTTAAATACAGCTTTATTAACGGCCTAGACTCATCACAAGCTATAGGTTCAACCCTTGCCAGTTATATGCATTTTGAGCGCGATCCAGAAGTCGTCAATCAGTTATATGCAACGGCAGATAGCATCACCGCGCAAGATATTAAAGACATTGCTAATAAGTATTTTGTAGACAGCGGTCGTACTACTGTGACTATGTCTGCACTGGATAAAGTGGCTGGCTTTGAACAAGAAGTGGACTTAAACACTCTCGTTGCTAGCAAGCAAACTGTGCAACAGCGTCATTTTAAAGTGCTAGATAAAACCAATAGTTCGCCATTGATTGATATTAACTGGTTATTCCATACCGGTGCTGCGGCTGATCCTAAAGGTCAAAAAGGCGTAGCTGCACTCACTGCGGCCATGCTTGCTCAAGGTGGTTCACAGGCGAAGAGCTACAACGACATTAAACAGGCACTTTATCCATTGGCAGGTAGCTTTGGTTATCAGATAGATAAAGAAATGATTTCGCTACAAGGGCGTGTCCATAAAGATAACGCTGCACAATGGTATGCACTGGTTAGTGAGCAGTTACTAAATCCTGGCTTTAGAGAAGATGACTTTAAACGCCTTAAGAAAGAGCTCATCGACGGTATAAAATCTGGCCTAAAAGCCTCAAATGACGAAGAGCTAGGTAAAGAAGTGCTTTATCATAAGCTGTATCAAGGTCACCCATATGAGAGCTATAACTACGGTGATCTATCTGATTTAGAAGCATTAACACTTGATGACGTGAAAGCGTTTTATGCGAAAGAATTTACTCAAGCTAAACTGACTGTCGGTTTAATTGGCGCAGTACCTGAATCACTTAAAGCAACCATGTTTAGCGATTTAAGTGCTTTGCCTAAAGGTCAGCAAAGTCGTTTATCGATTCCTGATGCACCAGCGCTAAAAGGTCATCACGCTACAATTGTAGAAAAATCAGCGCAATCGACTGCGGTATCGTTTGGCTTCCCAATTGATACCATTCGTAGTAGTGAAGACTGGACGGCACTGTGGTTAGTTCGCTCATACTTTGGCGAGCACCGCAGTTCAAACTCATATCTTTATGAGCGCATTCGTCAAACCCGCGGTATGAACTACGGCGATTACGCATATATTGAGTATTTCCCACGAGGTATGTTCCAGACTAAGCCTGATGCAAACTTAGGCCGCTCTGAGCAAATATTTCAAGTATGGCTTCGCCCGCTGCGCTCGAACAATGACGCTCATTTTGCAACGCGTACCGCTTTATTTGAACTTGATAAGCTAATCAAAAATGGCATGACAGAAAAAGACTTTGACGCAACGCGTAACTTCTTAATTAACTTTGTGCCGCAAATGGTAGCAAGCCAAAACCGTCAATTAGGGTATGCGCTAGATAGTGAGTTTTACAACACCGATACTTTCGTAAAATATGTAACGAGCAAGCTTGAAAAACTGACAGTAGCTGATGTAAATCGTGTCATAAAAGAGAACTTACAAACGGATGATATTCAGTATGTGTTTATCACCGGCGACGGAAAAGATATGCAAAAGCGCCTAGCGTCAGAGCAAACATCCCCTATGGTATATAATGCAGAGAAACCAGCTGAATTAGTTGCTGAGGATAAAGTAATCGCTAATTACAAACTGGCAATACCAGCGAAAAATATTGAAGTACTTGCTGTAGATAAGGTGTTTGAATAACGAGCATTTAAATAACTAAGAAGCTTAATTTAGATGCCCCAAATTTGGGGCATTTTTATAACATTGCGCCAATTTTTACACCTAATCCAAAAAGTATAATTGCACTGACGATAAGCACTAAGGTGATGTGTCCTCGCGATTCCTTTGACATAGTTTAAATCTCCTTATTTCATAATTAAAAACACGGTGATCATGCCAAGCGCAAAGCTGGCAATGGACGACAGCGCTAAAATTGTTGTGATACTTTGCGTATTTAAAGTATGTGTCTGAGCAACTGAAACTGTATTTTCCTCAAGTTTTATTAACTCACCTTGACGTACTTCTAACACTGCACACAAGGCCATGGTGGTTTCTTTAGACGCTGCGCCTTCTTTTTCTACCCGTTGAATAGTTCGTAAACTTACGTCACAGGCATCTGCAAGCTGTTGTTGAGTCCAATCAAGCTTTTGCCTTAATGCTTTTATAGTTTTGGGGTTTAATTGCATGATTATTTCCCCAAAGCTAATGTTGAAATAATATACCCAACAGTAAAACCAACAACAAAACATCCAGCAATAAAAAGAGCTGATTTTTTAGGGTTACTAAATAAAGTTGTTTGCTCTAAGCTTTTAACTAACTTTTTATTTTTAAACAGTGAGCACTCAAGCCTACCAGTTAAAATATTGTGCATTTCAAACTTAACATTAAAAGTATTACCTGATAGTTCAAATTGGTGTTTACTTGTGACATTAATACTTCGCTTTTCACTAACTAGCTCATCATTAATATAGACTTCTTCCTTACCGGTGAAGTAACTGCCAAAGCAGGCTATTTGATCGTCGCCATCTTGAAAGTAAAATTTATAGCCTAGTTTCTTTGTATTGAGTATGTCATTGTTCATCATCGTATTCCTTATTAAGTTGATGATGCTAATTTAGCGTTTATTATTATTTTTTACGCCGTCAGCTTTACGCCAGTTGTTATTTTGTCATATGACAGTATAACTGTCATTGATGTTTAGTTATTGAATTTTAAAGTTTTATATTTTTTATGGCTACACGTTAATTTTATCTACTGTCGTAACTCATTATGTAAAACTATAATGAGATTATTAAAGAATGATTTTGAAATTTAGTTATATCTAATAACTAGAACAAATAACCGCAGCGTTAACACATCTGACTTGAAATCCGTTAAACTGCATAAAAGCTTATCTTCGTATTAATCTAAGGCCGTCCTATGCGTCATGAAATTTGGCAACAGCTCCGCACCGAAGCAAAAGAAGTCGTTACCCGTGAACCTCTATTAGCAAGTCATGTGTATTCATGCATTTTAAATCATGAGTGTTTAGGGTCTGCGTTGAGTTTTATCGTTGCCAATAAGTTATCTGATGCTGTGGTATCTGCATTTACTATCCGGGAGTTATTTGATCAGGCTTTTGTTGAATGTGATCGAATGCTTACTCATGTTGCCCATGATATAAAAGCCGTTAAAGATCGTGATCCCGCTGCCGATACATATTTAACTGTGATATTAAATTTAAAAGGTTTCCATGCAATTCAAGCACATCGACTCGCCCATTGCTTATGGTTACAAAACCGTAAAGAGCTCGCTCGCTTTATTCAAAGCCGTACCTCAGAAGTATTTGGCGTTGATATCCATCCTGCTTGTAAAGTCGGCCATGGTATTATGTTTGACCATGCAACTGGTATAGTGATTGGTGAAACAGCTGTTATTGAAGATAACGTCTCTATTTTACAATCAGTTACTCTAGGTGGTACTGGTAATGAAAAAGGCGATCGTCATCCGAAAATTCGCGCCGGTGTTTTAATTGGTGCTGGGGCTAAAGTGCTCGGCAATATTGAGGTCGGCGAGGGCGCCCGAATTGGCGCAGGCTCAGTGGTACTGAGCGCCGTACCACCACACACCACGGTTGTAGGCGTACCAGCTAAAATTGTTGGTAAACCAAATTGCCCCTGTCCAGCGAAAAGTATGAATCAGAATTTTTTAGAGGTTGATGAGCCGCAAAACGAATCACACACCAGTGCAATGCTCTAAGTAAAAAACTTAAAAGGAATTAAGTATGAGTAAAAATGATCCATTTTCGCTGTTGTTAGCATTTATCACAGGTGTTGTTCTAACGTGGAGTTATTTTGCGTTGAGCTCTGACGAAGCAGCTCCTGTGACTACAACACAAACACAGGTACTTGAACAAGAAGTCAAAATAATGCCTGCCAGTACCGTAGCTGCAGAGCTAGATACAGTATCCCAGTCTCAACAAGTGACTGATATTACCTCGTCTGCCCAAGATACATCAGCGCAAACAACGGATGAACAAACGCTTGAGCAACAAGTGCAACAGCTCAAGCGTGAGTTACTGCAACAGCAAAAATTAGTAAAAGCTTACGAACAACAATTACAAGCACCGTCCGATTTTGAACAAGCTTTGCTAGACAAGTTTACTGAGCAAAGTCGCAATGAAGAGTGGGCTTATCGTACCGAGACTGCTATGAAAGACTTTTTACAGATTGCTGATCTTGGCATAACCCCTGAATTAGTTAGTGCGCAGTGTAAAAGTTCGGTATGTAAATTTGAACTTGCAGCGCCAAAGGATGTAGATGATTTTGATCATACCCAATGGCGCGAACTCAACGATAAGTTGGTACAACAAGACTTTTGGCAGCAATTTAAAGTCAGTACTTCAAAATCAAGCGATCGCGATTTTTCATTATTATTAAGTACTGAGTCAGAATAACGAGCCTCAGCTGACACGAGCTTGAATCACGCCATCAACAAGCTCGGTTACAATTAAATCACCTTGAGTTACTTGCTTAATAGACTTAATCACTTGCCCTTGCTCATTTTTAGTGATGCTATAACCACGAGCGAGTACATTGAGCGGACTTACAGATTCTAATCGGCTAGCCTGCATTGCGAGGGTATTTTGGGCACTGTGTAATTGTTGCTGCATGGTTTGTGTTAAACGCCCTTGCAGTTGCTGTAATTGATGACTTGCCTGAGTAATTTTGCGATCTGGTGAGCGCTGCATTAGTCGCGGCGTTAGATTATTTAAGCGGCGCTCATATTGATAGAGCCGATTTTGTATCGCCTGCTGTAATGCTACTGTCAATTCATCTAAACGTTGCGCTTGTTGATTTAACTGATTACGCGGATGACATAATGTTAAACGGTGCTCAAGTGCTGTTGCAACGCTTTGCTTTGCAGATAACTGATGTTTAAACGCATTGGCTAAGCGATTTAATTGTTGTTGGATTTGATTATAAAGTTCGCTGCTATTGGGGCTAACAAGCTCTGCAGCCGCGCTTGGCGTTGCGGCGCGCACATCGGCAACATAATCGCTAATGGTGGTATCAATTTCATGACCGACAGCACTGATAATTGGTAGGTTACTGGCAAAAATAGCGCGTGCCAGTAGCTCATGGTTAAAGCACCATAAATCTTCTAGTGATCCACCACCGCGGCCTAAAATAATTACATCAACTTCATTGCGGGCATTAGCAATATTGATTTTATCAATTAATTGTAGGTGCGCGTCTTTACCTTGCACCATAGCAGGGTAGATCACGACTTCAAGTTGTGGCGCTCGACGCTTAAGTACCGTTAAAATATCTTTGATAGCCGCCCCTGTGGCTGATGTAATAACACCAACACGATGCACAACCCCAGGCAATGGTTGTTTATGGGCGGAGCTAAATAAACCTTCGGCGGCTAAGCGCATTTTTAATTCATCAAACTGTTGCTTTAGTTGCCCTTCGCCAGCAGCTTCCATGTGTTCAACAATCAGCTGATAGTCACCACGCGGTTCATACAGCGATACTCGGGCTCGAACTGTCACTTGTGCGCCATTTTCAGGGCGATAGCGTTGGCCTCGATTGTTGCCTCGCCACATCGCCGCTTTTACTTGAGCGCGATCATCTTTGAGCGTGAAATACCAATGACCAGAGGCTGGTGTAATGAAATTTGATATTTCGCCGGTTAAATTTAACGATGCGAATCCTTGTTCGAGTACGGTTCTTATTTCTCTATTTAACCTAGAAACGGTATAAATCGTTTGCTGCTGGGATGTTACGGCCATAAAGCGACTCTAAAAAGCGATGATGGGGGTATTTTATCATAAATAATTGTGAAATCTTATTTACTCGTGCCCACAACGCTGATAAAATTTGGCCGCAATTCCTTAAACAAGATCCACATGTGAGAAGTTGCCAAAATGCTTAGAATTGCTAAAGAAGCTCTTACCTTTGATGACGTACTTTTAGTACCCGGTCATTCTACTGTTTTGCCACACACGGCAAACATTTCAACTCGCTTAACGCGTGGTATCAAACTTAACTTGCCGCTAGTTTCAGCATCTATGGATACTGTTACCGAAGCACGCTTAGCGATTGCGCTAGCGCAAGAGGGCGGTTTAGGTTTTATCCACAAAAACATGACAATTGAAGAACAAGCCAAAAACGTACGTAAAGTTAAAACGTATGAAGCGGGTATTGTTTCTTTCCCTGTTACTGTGACAGCGGATTTAACCATTGCAGATGCAATTGTACTTGCTGAAGAAAAAGGCTTTTCAGGTTTTCCGGTAACGGACGCTGAAAACGGCCTTGTTGGTATTGTTACCAGCCGCGATATGCGTTTCGAAACCAAGCTTGAGCAACCGGTTTCAACAGTGATGACTAAAAAAGAAAAGTTAGTCACTGTAAAAGAAGGTGCAGCGCGTGATGAAATCTTAGGATTAATGCACGAACACCGTATCGAAAAAATCCTTGTTGTTGATGATGCGTTTAAATTAAAAGGCATGATCACAGTAAAAGATTATCAAAAAGCACAAGACAAACCACATGCATGTAAAGATGAACAAGGTCGTTTACGTGTAGGTGCTGCCGTTAGTGTAGGTCCAGGTACTGATGAGCGTATTGCTGCATTAGTCGAAGCGGGCGTTGATGTATTACTAATTGATACCTCACATGGTCATTCTCAAGGTGTTATCGACCGTGTTGCACAAACTCGTCAAACTTACCCTGAACTACAAATTGTAGCTGGCAATGTGGCAACAGCTGAAGGTGCGATTGCGCTTGCCGACGCCGGTGTTGATGCAGTTAAAGTAGGAATTGGCCCAGGTTCAATCTGTACTACGCGTATTGTTACTGGTTGTGGTGTACCACAAATCACAGCTATCTCTGATGCTGTTGATGGCCTAAAAGGTCGTGACATTCCAGTGATTGCTGATGGTGGTATTCGTTTCTCAGGTGATATTGTAAAAGCACTTGTTGCTGGTGCATCATGTGTGATGGTTGGCTCAATGCTAGCGGGTACTGAAGAAGCGCCTGGTGAAGTCGAGCTTTACCAAGGCCGTTACTACAAGTCATACCGTGGTATGGGCTCGCTTGGTGCGATGAACCAAAAAGAAGGTTCATCAGATCGCTATTTCCAAAAATCAAATCAAGCAGACAAGCTTGTGCCAGAAGGGATTGAAGGTCGTGTGGCTTATAAAGGTCCAATCGCGACAATCATTCACCAACAAGTTGGCGGCCTGCGCAGCGCAATGGGTTTAACCGGTTGTGCCACGATTGAAGAATTAAACACTAAACCTCAGTTTGTACGTGTTACTTCAGCAGGTATGGGTGAGTCACATGTTCATGATGTGCAAATCACCAAAGAAGCACCTAACTACCGCTTAGGTTAATAGCTTCAAATCTATTAAAATTACTGGGCTAGCTTCGCTAGCCCTTATTTATTATAGTCATTCAGGTAACCTGAGTGCTAGTTCTTGACTAACGAGACCCTCAATGAGCAAAGACATTCACGATTCACGAATTCTTATTTTAGACTTTGGTTCGCAATACACGCAATTGATCGCCCGCCGTGTGCGAGAAATTGGTGTTTACTGTGAACTGTGGGCATGGGACGTAACGGAAGAGCAGATCCGTGAGTTCAATCCACAAGGTATCATTCTATCTGGTGGCCCTGAGTCAACAACCTTAGAAAACAGCCCGCGTGCCCCTGAGTATGTATTCAATGCAGGCGTACCTGTACTTGGTATTTGTTACGGCATGCAAACAATGGCTACTCAGCTTGGCGGTAGCGTTCATAGCTCTGATAAGAAAGAGTTTGGTTACGCGCAAGTTGAAAAAGTCGGTAACTGTGCATTATTTGATGCCATTGAAGACAGCATTACCGATGGCGGTGAAGGCATTTTAGACGTGTGGATGAGCCATGGTGATAAAGTAATGGAAATTCCAGATACTTTCAAAACTACTGCTAAAACATCTACTTGCCCACATGCGGCAATGTCTAACGAAGAAAAGCGTTTTTACGGCGTACAATTCCACCCAGAAGTAACCCACACCCATCAAGGCCAACGTTTACTAGAACGCTTTGCGATTGATATTTGTGGTTGTGAAAAACTGTGGACTGCAGCAAAAATCATTGATGACGCCATAGAGCGCATTAAAGATACTGTGGGTGATGACGAAGTAATCTTAGGTTTATCTGGTGGTGTTGATTCATCAGTGGTGGCTATGCTTATTCACCGCGCGATTGGCGACCGTTTAACCTGTGTATTTGTTGATAACGGTTTACTGCGTTTAAACGAAGGTCAGCAAGTAATGGATATGTTTGGCAATAAGTTTGGCCTAAACATTATCAAAGTGGATGCCGAAGAATTATTCTTAGCGGATCTTGCTGGTAAATCAGACCCAGAAGACAAGCGTAAAGCGATTGGCCATACATTTATTAAGGTATTTGATAGCGAATCTAAAAAGCTTAAAAATGCAAAATGGTTAGGTCAAGGTACTATCTATCCAGATGTTATCGAGTCAGCAGCGTCTGCAACTGGTAAAGCGCATGTGATCAAGTCTCACCATAATGTGGGCGGCTTACCAGATGACATGGAAATGGGCTTAGTTGAGCCACTGCGTGAATTATTTAAAGATGAAGTACGTAAAATTGGTTTAGAGCTAGGTTTACCGTATGACATGCTTTACCGTCACCCGTTCCCTGGGCCTGGTCTAGGTGTGCGTGTACTTGGCGAAATCAAAAAAGAGTACTGTGACTTATTACGCCGTGCTGACGCTATCTTCATTGAAGAGCTTCACAAAGCAGAGCTTTACCATAAAGTAAGCCAAGCATTCACGGTATTCTTACCGGTTAAGTCGGTAGGGGTTATGGGTGATGCACGTAAGTACGATTGGGTTGTTTCACTTCGTTGTGTAGAAACTATCGACTTTATGACTGCACGTTGGTCACATTTACCGTATGAGTTCTTAGGTCTGGTTTCAAACCGCATCATTAATGAAATCGACGGTATCTCACGCGTTGTTTACGATATTTCAGGAAAACCACCTGCGACTATTGAGTGGGAATAATTTTTAGGCCTGAAACGTCTGGCACTAACAGGCATTAAATCTTAATTAAGTCCGCGTAATTGCGGACTTTTTTTGTTCGGAATATCACTGAAAAAATGCTCTGACACTTTGTTCTATAAGTCAAAATATGGCCCAGCCTTGATTCTGCGTTACCAATTCACAAATCAAATAATAACTGTCTAAATCAAAATGATCTGGGCTTAGGGCATTTTCGCGGTTTTCTCCTGAGCGGTTACATAGTACGAACTGACGATATTGTTGTAGTTGCGAAAGAGTCAACACATCTTCTTTAGCGAGAGGGTGCTTTTTACCGATATACGTTACTTTACGTCGTCAAAAGCTAAAACCAAGCTATCGGTTAAACAACTTGATAAGACCATCGCCACTCGTATCGTGCAATTAGGGTCGTCAAACTTAGTGATGTTTATCTACTTCAGCTTCGTCATGGCGTTCCATAACATGCAATTTATGGCCTACGGAGACACCACGCAGTTAGCCGCATTCGCGATTGTTGGCTACTTAGCGAGCTGTTATTACTTCTTCGCTGAAGGCTTAGTCAGCGGCTTGCAGCCACCAGTGAGTTACTACTTAGGCGCCAAGCAATACAAACGCATTAGCGAAACCGTAAAACTGGCTTTTCTGTTACCGTTGGGTCCGGTATAGCTTTGGTAATACTGTTTAACATTTTTCCAGAAATCTTTATCAGCATCTTTACCACAGGCAATGATGCATTACTTGAAGCAAGCAAAAACGGTATTCGTTTACACTTAATGGCATTGTTTTTAGATGGCTTCTTATTCATGGCGTCCATCTACTTCGTCGCCGTTGGTAAAAGCGGACAAGCCCTGTTTGTTTCCGTCGGCAATATGTTGATACAGTTTCCTTTCCTATTCATCTTGCCGAAATACCTAGGTATCGATGGTGTTTGGTTAGCCGTCCCTTTATCTAACATTGCCTTCGCATTGATCGTACTGCCGATGCTATTAAGCAACCTGAAAGGTTTTATGTACATGCATAAACAACAAAGTTTCGTTTAAAAAACAATAAGAACAAAATAGTAAGGATATTTTTATATCGACGAGCGTTAAATAACTTTGGGGCAAAAGCGAGTTATGTGTTTTAACAACAAGAGTCTGCACCACTTACTATGACTTGATATGTAGCTGGTCGCTCATGTTTTGATACGCTTTAAAAGTGGACAACAAGTTGAGTATAAAAAGTGAATAGAATTGAACTTAACCGCGCTTACTACTGAAAAGAAGCATGGGCTTCGTTGTGATATGGCCGAATCCTCAGTCTGGGCCAAAGCTGAACTAAAGCGTCGACGAGTAGCAAAAAGTAAAAAATGCTGAGCATGGATATATATGAAGGCTTATCCTAGTTTAGGTAAGTAATTATAAAAACGGCGAATTAGTTGGCTAATTCGCCGTTTTGTTTATTTAAAAAGCAGTTAAACTAAAAGAGTGATTTTTTTCTTTACCTTTAGCGAAACTTCTCTATAATTCGTCGTCATTGCAGGGGCGTAGTTCCAATTGGTAGAACAGCGGTCTCCAAAACCGATGGTTGGGAGTTCGAGTCTCTCCGCCCCTGCCACTTCTTCTTTACATAGCCTTGATTACTTCTTATATTGTTCCAGTGTTTAAATCTACTGAGTTTTTATGCATCCACGATACGCAGCTATTTTTGGTATAGAAAACCTCGAACTAAATCAGCATTTCCGATTACAGCCAGTCGCTGAACAACGTTCTGATGCACCAAGTGCAGCGCCGCAGGTAAATATAGAGCTAAGTACAACGCTATTGGCTGATTTAAATCGCGCTATTGCGCCATTAAAAATTAGCCAAGTAGTGCAAAGCGATAAGCTTGCATGGCATGATGGTCAATTGAGCTTACCAACCCAGCAGCTTAATGCTGATAATAAACGCGCGCTATGGGCGCTGATGAGCACACACCTTGATAACCTTTGAATCTGTTACTGAATTATCCATTGATGCGCTGATGCGTGTTGAGAACGCGTGTCACACTCATCCGTGGACAGTAAACACTATGCAATCATGTCTCGCTGGGCGTTACTTTAATTTAGCTGCGTTTAATGAGCAGCAAATTATTGGTTTTTATATCGGTGAAAAAGCAGGGCCTGACTTTACTTTAATGGATATCTGCGTGGCACCTGATTTTCAGGGGCAGGGGATTGCCAAACAATTGCTTGCAGCGTTTATTGAATACGGCGAAAAGCATCACGCTGAAAACTTATTTTTAGAAGTACGTGAAACCAATACTCGTGCCATCGCCTTATATGAGCAGGCAGGCTTTAGTGAAATGTCGGTACGTAAAAATTACTACCCAAGTAGTGACCCATCAAAAAATGGCCATGAAGATGCTATCTTAATGGGAATGACATTACTTTTTGGTTAATGACTGTTCTTGTTGCAAGGTATATTTTATCGCTTCAATTAAGCTCAGTGCCAAATAATCACGGCGGTTGTGATCACGGCCACGTAAATTATCTTCAAGTGTGGCCGCCGCATGGTGAATATTACTAAAACCAAAACAACCAGCACTGCCTTTTAAACTATGGGCCAGTGCTCTGAGCTGCTCCCACTCACCATTATTGTATAGCTGCGTAACGTCGGTTAAATAACCTGGCAGTTTTAAGCGATAGTTGTCGTTGATCTGTTGAAATTTATCGCTGTTTAGCAAGCTATCCCATTTATTTTGGCTGTCTTTTTCAATATTTAAATAGCTAACAAGCACACTTTCTAAGGCATCTTTATCGATAGGCTTAGCCAGTGCTTCGTCGCAACCGGCTTGCAAATAGGTGTTTACGTCATCTTTCATTACATTCGCGGTAAGTGCAATGATCGGCCCATCGTAGGCTGCATGGCGGAGCATTTGTGTGGCTTCTAAGCCGCCCATTACCGGCATTTGCATGTCCATAATGATTAATTGATAGTCATTCACCAGCGCCATTTCAACAGCTTCTGCACCATTGTTGGCTATATCAGGCTCAAGCCCCCATGTTTGCAGTAATAACTTGATTAGTACTTGGTTGTCAGGGTTATCCTCGGCGACTAATATATTGGCATCAAAGCTATTTTCTGCGAATGAAAGCTGTAAGTCCTTAGCGGGAGTTAATTGGCTTAACTCAGTCAGCATTGGCACTGTTTGTTGTTTATCAGCAGGTAAGTTACAGGCAATTTGCACGCAGAAACAGCTTCCTTGGCCTGGCGTGCTTGTTACATAAACATCACCACCGAGCAATTGTGCTAAATTTTTAGAAATACATAAGCCTAAGCCAGTGCCGCCAAAGCGTCGTGTTGTTGTTGTATCAGCTTGTTCAAAAGGCTTGAATACCCGCTCAACTTCTCGCTCTGACATGCCAATACCGCTATCTTTAATGGCAAATTCTATGAGTTGTAAATCACTGTTATAGGTAATATCTAATTCAATTAAACCTTGCTCGGTAAACTTCACTGCATTGCTGGCAATATTAATGAGAATTTGCTTTAAACGAGTGCTATCACTATTAATTATGCGCGGTAATGGTAAGTGAAAATTGATATTGCAGTTAAGTTTTTTCTCTTGTGATAAAGGACGAATAATCGAATCAATATCATGAACTAACTGCACAATATCTAGCGGTTCTTTTTCAACTGCTAATTTTTCGGCTTCGATTTTCGACAAGTCTAAAATATTATTGATGAGTTCAAGTAAGTGTTTAGAGTTACGTAATATAGTATTTAGGTGCCAAGCGTCGCCGGTTGTATTTTGGCTGTGTAATAGCTGCTCAGTAAAGCCCATGATAGCGGTTAGTGGTGTACGTATCTCATGACTCATATTGGCTAAAAAGCGGCTTTTTAATTGGTTCGCTTGTTCCGCTTGGGCAATGGCCACCTCGAGTTGACTATTCATGGTTTCAAGTGCTTTGGTACGGCTTTCGACTTTATCTTCTAAGTGATGTTTATATTCTTCAAGTTCGTCTTGATAATGACGAATTTGGTTCACCATGTGATTAAAATCATTAAATAATACCCCCACCTCATCATTATTATGGGCAGGCAAATATACCGACAAATCGCCGTCTCCTACTCGATGGCTGGCTGCCCCAAGTAACTCAATTGGGTTAAGTAGTAAATTACGTACCACAATAAAAATCAGCATCGGCAGGGTGATCACTGAAATAATCACAATCAAGGCGGTGATCAAACTGATCGCTTTGCCGGATTGATACAGTAAGGCTTTGGGGATGGTCGAGACATAATAATAACCGCCGCTCATTTGGATGGCGTAAATCATCCGTTCAACTTTATCAATACTCGATAACTCTATGGTTGAGAGCTTACCTAGATCGGCTAAGTCGTGAATTTGTTGCAGCTCATATTCGCTAATATATTGACCGCGCTTATTGTAGTCTGAGCTAAATAATATTTTGCCATTGCTGGTCAGTAATAAATTTAAGGTATTGTTATAGGGCGCTTCTAAAATGCTGGTATTTAAAATCGATGGCTCAACATGCAACACAATAAACCCTAGTTGTTGCGGGCGTTTAAGGTAGTAATCAGCACTGTAAATACGTTGAATAAAATATAAGCTGGTAGTGCCATCTTGTTTTTGCACCATAAACTGTTGTTGGCGTAAGTTACTTTGTAAAACTTGTGAGAAAAATGGATAGCTGGTTGGAGCGGTATTTAAATTACTGGAGTAATAGGCGTCGCTTTGACCATCCGGAGAGACTAAATTTACGCTAACAATATCGGGGTAAGCTTCTGAATAGCTTGCAAATACATCCATTAGTGCGCCTAGGCGACGGGTGTAATTGCCGTTATCGCGTAAGTCATCTGCTAAAAAGTCACTTAGTACAGGGGAGGCCGAGAGTAACTTTGTAGTAGAGTGAAATGAATCGATGTAATTGAACATTTTTTGTTGTTGCTGTTCAACAAAACGGCTAACAATGAGCTCGGCTTGTTTTTGTGTGGAGCTGGTAACGTTGGTGAGAGTAAAGCCACCTAAAAACAATAACGGTAAAATCACCAAAGGCGTGATATACCATAATAATCTTATACTTAACTTACTTGTTCTCATACCCAAACAAAATATCCTCCATGTAATCTATCAATAGTATGCGTTAGCGTAAAATTACACAAGTTTAGTGCGTTCGCTGCAGCAAACGGGTTGAGCTGATTTTAAACCAAGTTATCGGCTAATTACTTGCAATCGTTGCTTTTTTGGCTAAGACAAACAAGGTATAATGTGACTAATTCTATTTTATATTTACAGTGCGTAGCGAAGACCTGTGCTTAGGTTTGTTTTTGGTTGCGCCTTGTTATGACTTAAAGCGGCTTACATGTCTAATTTATTAAACGAAATCAATACGCGACGCACGTTCGCGATCATCTCGCATCCGGATGCTGGTAAAACTACCATCACCGAAAAAGTACTGTTATTCGGACAAGCTATTCAAAAAGCGGGTACCGTTAAAGGCCGTGGCTCTAACCAACATGCCAAGTCTGACTGGATGGAAATGGAAAAAGAGCGTGGTATTTCGGTCACGACCTCTGTTATGCAATTCCCATACAATAAAGCGCTAGTAAACTTACTTGATACCCCAGGACATGAAGATTTCTCTGAAGATACTTATCGTACCTTAACTGCGGTCGATTCATGTTTGATGGTGATCGATGCGGCTAAAGGTGTTGAAGATCGTACTCGTAAATTAATGGAAGTAACGCGCTTACGTACCACGCCAATTGTCACATTTATGAATAAATGTGACCGCGATATTCGTGATCCGATGGAGTTGTTAGACGAAGTTGAAACAGAGCTAAATATAGCTTGTGCACCGATCACATGGCCAATTGGCTGTGGTAAAGAGTTTAAAGGTGTTTATCATATTCACCGCGGGGAGACCTTGTTATACAAAACCGGCCAAGGTCATACTATTCAAGAAGTACGCAGCATTAAAGGGCTTGATAATCCTGAGCTTGATGCAGCGATCGGCGATGAGCTTGCTGGGCAACTGCGTGAAGAGTTAGAACTTGTTATTGGTGCATCGCACGAATTTGATTTAGAGCTATTTTTAGCGGGTGAGTTATCACCAGTGTACTTTGGTACTGCGCTTGGTAACTTTGGTGTTGATCATGTGCTTGATGGCCTAACTGAGTGGGCACCAACGCCATTACCGCGTGAAACAGAAAACCGTACTGTTGTTGCAACAGAAGAGAACTTCACTGGCTTCGTATTTAAAATTCAAGCGAATATGGACCCTAAGCACCGTGACCGTATTGCGTTTATGCGTATTGTGTCGGGTAAATACAGCCAAGGCATGAAAATGAACCATGTGCGTATAGGTAAGCAAGTCAGTATTTCTGATGCGGTAACCTTTATGGCGGGTGATCGTGAGCGTGCAGGTGATGCTTTTGCAGGTGATATTATTGGTTTACATAACCACGGTACGATCCAGATAGGTGATACCTTCACACAAGGTGAAAAGCTTAAATTTACTGGTATTCCAAACTTTGCGCCGGAATTATTCCGCCGCATTCGTCTGCGTGATCCACTTAAGCAAAAGCAATTATTAAAAGGCTTGGTGCAGCTATCTGAAGAAGGGGCAGTACAAGTATTTAGACCGCTTATTAATAACGACTTAATTGTAGGCGCGGTTGGTATATTGCAGTTTGATGTGGTTGTAGCGCGTTTGAAAGCAGAATATAACGTAGATGCTTTATACGAAAGCGTAAATGTAAATACCGCACGTTGGGTAAGTTCGACTGACGTTAAAAAGTTTGAAGATTTTAAACGTAAGTGCGAAAGCAACTTAGCGCTTGATGGTGGCGATAACTTAACTTACATAGCGCCGAGTCGTGTAAATCTTAACTTATCAATTGAGCGCTATCCAGAAGTGACATTTAACCACACGCGTGAAAATTAGACTCAAATTTTAATTTAAAGCCCGCTAACGCGGGCTGGTAAAGGTAATAAATTACATGAATATTCGTACCCTACTAATTGAAAGAGCCATCGCAGCCATGACTGGCGCTGGCTTACCAGCAGATACTAACCCTGCGGTAACACAGAGTACCCGCCCACAATTTGGTGACTACCAAATTAATGGTGCAATGGGCGCTGCTAAAAAAATGAAAAGCAACCCGCGAGAGCTTGCACAACAAATTATTGATCACTTAGATGTAAGTGATATCGCAGATAAAACAGAAATTGCCGGCCCTGGTTTTATCAATATTCACCTAAAACCTGAGTTTTTAGCGCAAAGCTTAAAAGCGGCAAACCAAGATGCAAAGCTGGCTGTTGCTGAGCATGCACAACCGCAAAAAGTAGTGGTTGATTACTCATCACCTAATCTTGCTAAAGAAATGCACGTTGGGCATTTACGTTCAACGATCATTGGCGATGCAGTAGTACGCGCACTGGAGTTTCGTGGCGACACGGTTATTCGTCAAAACCACATGGGCGATTGGGGAACGCAATTTGGTATGCTGATTGCGCATCTGGAAGATCAAATCAGCCAAGGTGTTGATTTAGATTCTGTGGCACTTGCTGATCTAGAAACCTTCTACCGCGACGCTAAAAAGCGTTTTGATGATGAAGAAGGTTTTGCAGATAAAGCGCGTGATTACGTAGTAAAACTACAAGGTGGCGACGCGCATTGTGAAAAACTATGGAAGTTGTTTATCGCAACCTCGGTAAAGCATTCTGAAGAAGTATACAAACGTTTAAATGTAACGCTTACACCAGACGACATCATGGCTGAAAGTGCTTATAACAGTGAACTGAACAATATCATTAAGTTATTACAAGATAAGAATATTGCCGTTGAGTCACAAGGCGCACAGGTGGTGTTTTTAGATGAGCTGGCAAATAAAGATGGTGAGCCATCAGTGTTTATCGTGCAAAAATCAGGTGGCGGTTTCTTATACGCAACCACCGATTTAGCCGCCTGTGATTACCGTTCAAACAAGTTAGGCGCAGCCCGCATTTTAATTTTTGTTGATGCGCGTCAAAGCCTACACTTCAATCAAGTAGAGCTTACTGCACGTAAAGCCGGTTTACTACGCGATGAAACTAGCTACGAATTTTGCCCATTTGGCACCATGATGGGTGAAGACGGCAAACCATTTAAAACGCGTACAGGTGGCACGGTAAAACTTGCTGATTTACTTGAAGAGTCAATCACTCGAGCTGCTGCTAAGCTTGCTGAGCGTGAGTCTGACTTAACTGATGAAGAGCGCAGTGAAATTGCCCGTAAAGTAGGTATTGGCGCAGTTAAATATGCAGACCTTTCTAAGCACCGAACCAGTGATTACATTTTCAACTGGGACAGTATGCTTAGCTTTGAGGGGGCAACAGCACCTTACTTACAATATGCTTATACTCGTGTACGCAGTATTTTCCGTAAATCAGGCGTAGACGCAGCAAGTTTAAACGCAGATGTCGCTATTGTTGAGCCGCAAGAAAAAACCCTTGCGCTTAAACTACTGCAATTAGAAGAAGTACTTGATCAAATGATCAGTGAGGCAACACCGCACGTATTATGTAGTTACCTATACGAGCTTGCCAGCCTATACATGACCTTCTACGAAGCTTGCCCAGTACTTAAAGAAGGCGTAGAGCCAAGTGTACGCGATAGCCGTTTAGTGCTGTGTAATTTGGTAGCGGATACGCTGCGCACAGGCTTAGATCTACTAGGCATCGAAGTCATGGAGCAAATGTAATCTGCTGCGTGTAGTTCGCTTTAGCTGCGTTAATGAGTTTATTTAGCCTAAGTCACATACAAAAGTGACAAGGTACTAGGAAGAAATAGGCCCTAGGTTCTAAGAATAGTTGACACACAGATAGTTGTTTATAAATTTTTGAAGAACCTAGAACCTAGAACCTAGAACCTAGAACCTAGAACC